>JAMFSN010000403.1 GCA_026225295.1 Frankia alni | reverse complement strand
TCGCGGTGGTCGTCACCGCCGTGGTGACGACCCGCTCAGCGCTCCGGCGGTAGTCCCCCGGAGCGCCCCGCGGAACACCGGTTGCCCGCGCAACCGACCGTCTTAGGTGTCGCGTTGGCCGCCGGCGTGGGTCCAAACGGTCGTAGCGGATCCGGTGGCGCTGACGGTCGGCCGAAAACTGCGCCGTGACCGTGTCCGCGTACGTCCGAGCGTCCGCTCACGCCGACGCCGCGCCGACGCCCAGCCGACCTCCCCGAACTGGCCGGGTCAACGTGCGCTGGAGCACCCGTCGACCAGGACCTCTGCCTACGGAGCATCCGCCCCGCCCAGGTCGCCGCGGGCTGGGCCCGTCAACGCACCTCCCCGCACCCGCCGACCATGACACCCGCTCCCGACCGGGCAGCCGGCAGCCCGGACCCCAGACCGGCAGCGTCAACGGGCCCGCGCCGTAGGTCCAAGCGGTCGTAGCCGGTCCGGTGACACTGACGGTCGCCCGACAACTGCGCCGTGACCGTGTCCGCGTACGTCCGGGCGCCCGCTCACGCCGACGCCCAGCCGACCTCCCCGAACTGGCCGGGTCAACGTGCGCTGGAGCACCCGTCGACCAGGACCTCTGCCTACGGAGCATCCGCCCCGCCCCGACCACCGCGGGCTGGGCCCGTCAACGCACCTCCCAGCGCCCGCCGACCATGACAGCGGGGCCGAGCCGGGCGGCCGGAAACGTCCCGGACCCCCCGGCCGAGCGCGTCCCCGCAGGACCGTCCGACACCGCCCGCCCGGTCGGGCCCGGTCAGGACGTGGCGACCGACACCCGGGAGTGGTCACCGAGCATCAGCCGGTGGGCCTTCGGCAGCGCGCTGGACGGGATCACCTCGGCGTCCCGGCCGATGAGCGAGTCCTCGATCCGACCGATGTCGCGGATGGTGGCCCGTTCCAGCACGATCGAATACTCGATCTCGGTGCCCTCGATCGTGCACGAGTGGTAGATCGAGGTGAACGGGCCGACGTAGGTGTCGACCAGGGTCGTGTTCCGGCCGATGATCGCCGGGCCCCGCACGGTGGACCGCACCAGCGACGCGCCTTCCTCGATCACCACCCGCCCGACGATCGAGGAATGCTCGTCGACGGTGCCGTGGACGGCCGGCTCCAGCGATTCGAGCAGGTGGCGGTTGGTCTCCAGCATGTCGTCGAGCCGGCCGGTGTCCTTCCAGTACCCGGTGACCAGGTGCGGTTCGACATCGTGGCCGGAGTCGACCAGCCACTGGATGGCCTCGGTGATCTCCAGCTCGCCGCGCGCGGACGGCTTGATCGACCGGACCGCCTCGTGCACCGCCGAGCCGAACAGGTACACCCCGACCAGGGCCAGGTCGCTGCGCGGCTCGCGGGGCTTCTCGACCAGCCGCACCACGTGGCCGTCCGGGCCCAGCTCGGCCACCCCGAACGACGACGGGTTCGGCACCCGGGTGAGCAGGATGAGCGCGTCGGGCGTGGTGGCCCGGAACTCCTCGACCAGATCGGTGATGCCGCCGATGATCAGGTTGTCGCCCAGGTACATGACGAAGGGGTCGTCACCGAGGAAGTCCCGGGCGATCAGCACCGCGTGGGCGAGCCCGAGCGGGGCGTCCTGGTGGATGTAGGTGACGGTGATCCCGAGGGCCGAGCCGTCGCCGACCGCCGTCTCGATCTCGGCGGCCGTCTCGCCGACGATGATCCCGACATCGGTGACCCCCGCGTCGCGGATCGCCTCCAAGCCGTAGAACAGCACCGGTTTGTTGGCCACCGGAACCAGTTGCTTGGCCGACGTGTGGGTGATGGGGCGCAGCCGGGTACCGGACCCCCCGGCGAGCACGAGAGCCTTCACAGCAGGTGACCGTACCGTCCGTCGGGAATTGCCGGTTGATCGCGTCCCGGATCGGTAACGTCTTTGGTGACGGTGCAGGTGGCGGGCCTGGGCGGTGGGGCGGCACGGGGCGGGGGAAACGTGACCCGGTCACCTGGGCACCCGGGCCCCGTTGCCGACCCCCGGCCGGCGCCCGCCCCCCGGCGACGGGGCCGGGACCTCAACGGTGACCTCACGCCGATCGCCAGCCTCCTGCGCGGCATCGCCGGGCTGCTGTCGATGGTGATCTTGCTTGTGACGGTGGTCGGCTTCGGCTTCTACCGCTACTTCGACCAGCGCATCGACCGGGTCGCGCTGCACCTCGGCACGCACCGGCCGGCCCCCGCGCCACCCGGCGACGTCAACTACCTGCTGGTCGGCACGGACAGCCGGGCCGGCACCGACGGGGAGTACGGCTCGGCGCCCGGCCAGCGGTCCGACACGACGATCCTGGCCCACCTGGACCAGAACGGGACGACCACGATGGTGTCGTTCCCCCGCGACATGTGGGTGGACATCCCCGGCCACGGCCACGGAAAGATCAACAGCGCCATCTCCACCGGCGGGCCGTCCCTGCTGGTCAGCACGATCGAGCAGCTCACCGACATCACGATCGACCACTATGTCTCGGTCGACCTGGCCGGCTTCAAGGCCATGACGAACGCCATCGGCGGCGTGACCGTCTGCGTGGCGCCGCTGCCCGCCGCGCAGCGGGCGGCCGGCTTCGACAACCTTTCCGACCGCTATTCGGGGTGGAACGGCCACGTCGGCTCGAACCGGCTCGACGGTGACCAGGCCCTCTCGTTCGTCCGGCAGCGGCACGGACTGCCGGGCGGGGACCTCGACCGGATCCGCCGCCAGCAGCAGTTCATCGGGGCGGTCTTCCGCAAGGCGACCGGCACCGGCGTACTGACCAACCCGTCCCGGCTGGAGGGGCTGCTGGCCACCGCGACGAGTTCGGTGACCGTGGACAACGGCACCGACCTCGGCGACCTGCGCCGCCTGGCGACCCGCCTGCGCGGGCTCGACGCCTCGAAGATCCAGTTCATGACCGTGCCGACCTACATCCCGACCGTCGCGGACGGCGCCAACGGGCTCGGCGAGATCCTCGTCGGCGGACAGCGGGTGTCGGTCGAGTTCTACGACCCCGAAGCGCTGGCCAGCGCCCTGGCCCCGCTGCGGACCGGAGCCGGCGAGACCCCCAGCGCCAGCATCACTCCCGGCGACGGCTCTCCGTCCGGCGCGAGCCCCGGCGACCGCGCCGCTCCCGGATCGCCGACGGGGACCACCGGCCCGGCGACCCCCGGCCCGACCGCCACCCGACCGATCACGGCGGCCAGCCTGGCCGGCGGCTGCACCTACTGACCGCCGCACCTACTGATGGTTGATCCGACAATGGATCGCCGGTGGTCCACCGTGGTGATTGCCGTCCTCCCGGACGCCCGGCGGTGGTGGGGCCGACGTTCGGGCGTTATGCGTTGTTCGTCATGATGGCAACGTTGCCGGGGGACCGCGCGTCCAACAGGTGACGTCGTTGACCTAACAAGCAGACCTGAGCAGCGGGCGCCACGCGGTCATCAGCATCGGGT
>JAMFSN010000080.1 GCA_026225295.1 Frankia alni | reverse complement strand
TCGAAGAACGCCTCGACGTGGTCCAGCGGGCCGACCCCGGCCTCGCCGATGAGCTGGTCCGGGGGAAGCACCTGCCCGTTGTGACGCACTCCCACCGGCGCCTCGCGCGCCGGCAGCCGACGGCCCACGACATGGTGAGCGATCTTCTGACCGACGACCGCGACGGTGTCGGAGTCGTCGACCGCGACCAGTAGCGACACGAAGTCGTGATCGAAGACCGCGCTCAGCGGCAGCAGTGCCATGGGATCTCCCTATCGGTTCGGGGCCCCCGCCAACGCGGGACGGCCGTGATTGCATCGCCGGTGGCCCGCGGCTCCTCCGGCGGCCCGGACCTCACCGCCGTCCCGCCCTCGCGCCGGATCCGTTCGCGGTGCCGCCGTAGGCCCACGCGTACCCGGTGGCGTCCTGCCCCTGCTCGGCCGGTGACAGCCCCATGTAGGCGAGCACACCACCGAGGTCGGGCGGGGTGATCGCGCCGGCCAGGAACCGGTCCACCAGCGACAGGTGTCCCGCGAACCGTTCCGGTCGCTGGGTAAAGATCCATTTGCAGGGTTCCGAGCAGAACAGGTAGTTCCGGCCTTCGTGGGTGTGCCGCAGCGGAGCGGCCGAGGCCAGCGCACCGGCCTGGACGCCGGCGGCGCGCACAATCGGCAGCTGGCACAGGTTGCAGACCATCGGCAGGGTCTCGGGCAACGTCGCTTCGACCTTCCCGCCCCGGATGTTGTCGCCGATGACGTCCCAGTACCGGCCGAACGTACGGTTCCAGCCCGGGTACTTCTCTTCCAACCAGACTCGCTCCTCGGGTGAGACGCCGGCGTCCGGGTTCCACCAGACCGTCGGCCGCCAGTTCCACACCCCGAGATGGATCGCGTGGTGGTACCAGGTGAGTTCGCTGACGAACTCGTCCCAGTACCACGGATGTTCCAGGCCGAAGTCCCGGAACTGGTCCGAGAACTGCTTGATCACCCAGTCCTCGATGAACTCTTTGAAGGACATCGTCCGGTGCTCGAGCGGGGTGTAGTAGTCCATCGACAGGCCGGTCAACAGTGCGAACACCCGCCAGGACCGCCAGAACATGTGGTCGATGAGGAACTGACCCCAGTCTTTCTGCCCGTTGTCGGCGAGCACCTTGATCGTCGGCTCGCCCTGCTGGGCGTGACGGGCCTCGTCCGTCTGGATGCTGGAGATCAGCGAGCCGAACTCCAGGTCTCCCACCTTGATCGCATCTGCCGCCATGCCGAGGAACTGCAGGTTCGTGAACCCGGTCTCGAGGGTGAAGGTGAGTTGCAACGCGATGGAAAGGGCGTCGTTGGCCACGAACATGTCGTCGAAGAGCTGCCGGACGGCGAGCACGATCCAGTCGTTGGTGTGGAACGCCTTGAGCGCCCAGTCGGCGCGCGGCTCCTTCCCGATCAGTCCGTAGGGAAAGAACGCCTGGATCTGGCCGTGGCGGACCTCGTCGAGCGTGCCGAAAGTCGCCGTGTTGCGCCAGGCCGCCGCCCGCCCGAACCGGCCCATACGCGCCTCGCCGATGGAGGCGAGGTACTCCGGCATCGTGATCGCGCCGTAGTGGGCCAGGATCACTGATTTCCAGCCGGGGTCCAGCTTCTCGAACAGCGTCGAGCGGGCGAACGCGTTCTTCACCGAGTAGGTCGTCGTGTCCTTGGTCACCTGGTTGTGGACGTACTCCCGGTAGGTGATCTTGTAGGGCTCGTCCCAGGCGAGCCAGCCTTCCGATGGGACCCGCCCGGTGCCCGAGAGCTCCTCGGGAAAGACGTCCTGCTCCGACACGTAGCGGAACGACCAGTTGGTGTCCCGGGCCAGGTCGTACCAGTCACTGCGCGCAAGTTTCGGCATGGTCGTCCCCTTGGCGGTCCCCTGGTGGAGCGCGGGCCGACTTCGGCCGGCCCCGGCAAGGACACAACCTGTGGCGACGATCCCGCGCTAACTCGATGAATCCCATCGACATGGTCGACTATCGCCAATCCAGGGTCAAGATGTCAAGGACTCCTAACTATTGACCTTCGGAGCGGCTTGCTAGGATCCTCGAGTGACGGCCGTGGGACCACGGCCCGCGTCGGCGCGATCGGACCATGATCGCGCCGGCCTTGGCCCTCTAGACACCGACGGCGGTCCCGGTTATGACCTTCCCGCCCAGCCGGCGCCGCCCCGCTGAAGGCCTGACCACGGCGACGGGAGCGAGCGGTGTCAGCCATACGTGAGATACCCCGGGTCGCGGGCCCGCGGCCGGCGGCCTTGACCCCCCCTCGGAGCACATCGGTCGAGCCTCGGGGGTGAGGCCTCCCGGCACCCCCGAGGAGCGCCACCCGGGGCTGGACGCGAAGATCGTGGCTGCCCTCGACAGGATCGGCGAGGCCCTCCAAGTGATGGCCCGGCGCGCAGCCGAGACGCACGACCTGTCCCCGACCCAGTTGCGGGTCCTCGTACGCCTGTACGGGGGTCCCCCACCCGCGGCGCGGACCAGCACGTTGGCACGTGAACTCGACGTCGCCGATCCGACCGTCAGCGACGCCGTAGCCGCCCTGCGCCGGAAGGGGCTCGTCGAGCGGGAACAGGACCCCGACGACCGGCGCCACTACCACCTGTACCTGACCGCCGACGGGCAGCGCGTCGCGGCCGCCGTGTCACGGTGGACCGCGCCAGCAGAAGTCGCTACCTCCCGAGTTGGGCGCGCGGACGGCGAGCAGCTCCTCGCGACCCTGTTGGACGTCCTGGAACGGATGCATTCCGAGCAGCTGATCAACGTCACCCGCGCGTGCACCACGTGCCGCCACTTCGAGCCTGGACCCCGCCGCTCCAGACCTGCCGTTCACCGCTGCGGCTTCTTCGACTACCGCCTCGGACCGTCCGACATTCGGGTCGACTGCCCCGAGCACGTAACCCATGAGGAGTTCACCCAGCGCGTCTCCCGCTCCGGACGTTAGGCCTCGGGCTTTCACCAGTGATCGTTTGAGGGTGTGCCGGAAATCGGAAAGGTGCTCCTGAGCTGGGAGGATTGTGGTTTTCGAAACCCTATCCATCCCCAACCGAGGAGCACCTTCGCGGTGAACAGCGCCGCCGTGTACCCGGCTGTCCGCCCCGATGTGGCGGTGTCGCTGGCCGGGCCGCCGCTGGTCGGGCCGCCGCTGGTCGGGGCGCCGCTGGTCGGGGCGACGGGCGTCAGATGGTCAGCGCCGGCAGAGCGGCCAGGATCTCGATGCCGCGCCGCACCTGGGCCGGGGCGCTGCTGCCGTACCCGAGCACGAGCGCGGGGGTGCGCGGATCCGGACGGGTCCGGTACTCGTCCAGGTCCGCCACCGCGACACCCCGCAGCCGGGCCTGTTCGACGACGTCGCGGGTTCGCACCCCGTCGCGCAGCAACGCGACGACGTGCAGCCCGGCGTCCAGTCCCTGGACGGTCCGGACTGCCGGGATCGTCCGCAGCGAGGCCAGCAGCACGCGGCGCCGGTCGGCGTAGACCCGGCGGACGCGGGCGATGTGCCGGCTGAGTTCGCCGCTGGCCATGAGGTGGCCTACGGCCTGCTGCACCGGGGTGGCCGCCGTGGAGCCGAGGTCGTCGCGGACCGCGAGCACCGCGGGCAGGTGCATCGGCGGCACCCGCAGGTAGGCCAGCCGCAGGCCTGGATCGAGGACCTTGGACATGGTGCCGAGGTACATCGTCGGGCCGGTCGGGTCCAGTCCGGCCAGGCTCGCCAGCGGTGGCACGTCGTAGCGGAACTCGCCGTCGTAGTCGTCCTCCACGAGGACCGATCCGGTTTCGCGGGCCCAGTCCAGCAGGAGGGCACGCTCGTGGGTCGGGATCCGGTGGCCGAGCGGGTACTGATGGCTCGGGGTGAGGTAGACGGCCGCCGGCGGTCGGTCCATCGCCCGCAGGACGTCGACGAGCGGTTGCCGCCCGTCCACCGGCAGCGGCTGGCAGACCACTCCCAGCCGGCCGAGCAGGCGGCGCACCGCCGGGTAGCCCGGCTCCTCGACAGCGACCGGCTGACCCGACCAGCCCATCGCCAGGGCCAGCAGGGCGATCGCCTCGGTGGTGCTCGCGGCGACGACGATCTCGCCGGCCGTGCAGGGAAGACCGCGGGACGAGCCGAGGTAGGCGGCCAGGTGGGTCCTCAGATCGGCCAGCCCCGCCGGCGGGGCGGGGGACGCCGACGGCACTGCCTGGCGCCAGGCCTGTCGCCAGCCGACGGGTTGGATCAGGTCGGGATCGACGTCCCCGGGACGCAGGTCGATCAGACCAGCTACCACCGGCGGACCGGGTGGGCCGGCGGCGGTGGGCCGCGGGACGGGCGCGTCCAGCTGCGCGACGTAGGTGCCTGAACCGTGCTCGGAACGGGTCCAGCCTTCGCCGTCCAGCTCGAGGAAACAGGCGATCACGGTGCTGCGGGCCACGCCGAGTCGCGCCGCGAGAACCCTCGAGGACGGCAACGGGGCGCCCGGGCGCAGCGTGCCGGCGCAGATGGCGGAGCGCAGCTGTTCGGCGAGTTGCGACCGCAGCGGAGTGGGGTCGTTCCGGTTCACCGTGAGCGGCAGGTTCAGCTCGCTACGCATCTGTTTCGTCCACATTGCGTACTGGTCTGCCGGATATCGCGGCTAGTGGACCTCGTGGCCTTCCGGCGCCCGACCCGACACTGCCGGAATGAGCAACGGCGAACCGCGCTCCGCGGTGACTGGGACACTCCCGATCGACGATCGCACGAAGGTCCATCGCTATCACTGGCTGCAGCTCACCGAGCGTAGCGATCTTTACGACGTGCTCGACGCCGGGCTGGTCGCCCACGTCGGGTTCGTCACCGATGCCGGTCCCATGGTCATCCCCATGGCGTACGCACGCGACGGCGATTCGTTGCTGATGCACGGGTCGACCGCCGCCGGCGTCAACCGGGGGGCTGGAGCGGGGCTGGATCTCGCCGTGACCATCACCATCCTCGATGGTCTCGTCTACGCCGCGTCGCTGTACGACTCGACCTTGAACTACCGCTGCGCCACGGTCTTCGGACGGGCGGAGCCCGTGCCCGACGCGCAGAAGGAAACCGCCGTGCGGCTGATCTCCGAACGACTCATGCCCGGTCGGTGGGCGGAGGTGCGACCACCCACGAAGAAGGAGCTCGCCGCGACCCGGGTCCTGCGCCTGTCGTTGGAGTCGGCGAGCGTCAAGGTCCGTAGCGGCCCGCCGAGCGATGAGCCCGAGCCGGGGGTCTGGACCGGGGAATTGCCGCTGCACACGTCCGTCGGCGTTCCCATCAGACAGGCGGGAGTGACGGCCGAGGTGCCGGAATCGGTGTCCGCCGCGCAGGTTCACCTGGCCGGCCACCTCGGTGAAGGGCGGGAGTGAGCCGTGGACGACCCGGGGCGGACCCTAGGCAAGGCGGGCCCGGCTGGCCGGGAAGATCGCCGCGGCCAGGGCGCTCGCGACCGCGGGCGCGTCGGAGGTCTTCAGCCGCGCGGTCGTGACCCGCACCGCGGGAGGAGACTGCAGGCGGAAGCGTTCCCCCGCCGCGACCGCCCAGCCTCGCGACAGCATGCCGGTGACGACCTGTTCCTCGCGCGGCACCGGAACCCACACATTGAGGCCCGACCGGCTGGTGCTTTCGACCCCGTGGACCGCGAGGGACGCGATGAGGGTCTCGCGGCGCTCGTGGTAGACCCCCGCCGCGGTCTCGAGCTGCCCGTCCACCGCGGGATCGTTGAACAGGTCAGCTACCAGGCGTTGGATGATGTGGCTCACCCATCCCGGACCGACGCTGAAACTGCCCTCCAACCGGTCGATGAGCCGGTCGGACCCGGCGACGACCGCCAGCCGGAGATCCGGGCCGAACGACTTCGACACCGATCGAACGACCGCCCACGGCCGGGTGGCGTAGCCGCCCAACGGCAGGTAGGCGCGCCCGGCGATCGGTCCGGCATGGTCGTCCTCGATGACCAACAGGTCCTCGCACTTCTGGATGACGCCGCGCACGTCGTCCCGTCGCGCCACGTCCCACGCCGCGCCGGACGGGTTTTGCGCGCGGGGGGTGACGATGAGCGCCTTCGGCCGGTGTCTGGCCAGTTTCTCGCCCAACGCTTCAGGCCGCGGACCTCGGTCGTCCATGGGAATGGGCACGATGTTCAGGTTCAGGCTGCGGGCGATGTCGACGATGCTCGAGTAGCCGGGGTCCTCGATCGCGATACGGTCCCCGGCCCGCACATGGAGGCGCAGGATCCGCTCGATCCCGTCCATGGCCCCGTGCACGACGGCGAGAGCGGCGGTGGGCACGCCGTCGGCGCGGATGCGCCGCGCGGCGGCCTCGACGAGATCGGGGATGTTCACCATTTCCTGATAGACGCCGAGGGGCTGCGGCAGGCGCCGCAGGCGGGGCAGCAGGTCGGGGAGCAGGGTCGGATCGGGGTTGCCGTCGCTGAGGTCGCGGACGCCGGGCGGCAGCAGGACGGCCCGGTGCGCCGCGAGCGGAGGCTCGGCGATCACCCGGGTCCCGCGGCGGCGGTCCCCGGCGACCAGCCCCCGGTCGCGCAGGATGCGGTAGGCCGACGCGACGGTGGCCGACGCGATCCCGTTGCGCTTCACCACCTCACGCATCGGCGGCAACAGGTCGCCCGGTTCCAGAACCCCGGACACGATCGCGTCCTCGATATCGGCGGCGAGCGCCCTTGCGGTCCGCCCCGCGGGTTCATATGCTTCTCGCACAAAATTCATTATGCACTGGAGCATAATCTCGCGCAAGACCGGCCGTGGGTAGCGGGAGGGGCTCAAGTGGCTATGGAGACGACGCTGGCGACGCGGTCCGCCGCGCAGCTGGCCGCCCTGTACCGCGACCGGGCTTGTTCGCCGGTGGACGTCGTGGACGCCGTGCTCGACCGGATCAAGCGGACGAACCCGTCGTGCAACGCGGTGGTCACGGTCGCCGCCGAGCAGGCCCGGGCGGACGCGGTGCGGCTGGAAGCAGATTGGGGTCGGGGGGCCGACTCTCTCCCGGCACTGTTCGGAATCCCCGTCACGGTCAAGGATCTGACGGCCACGAAAGGCATCCGTACGACCCGGGGCTCGCTGGTGCACCGCCAGTGGGTTCCCGACTTCGACGCCGTCGCCGTGGAACGCCTCCGCGCCGCCGGGGCGATCATCGTCGGCAAGACGAATACCAGCGAGGAAGGCTGGCAGGCCGATTCAGGGAACCGGGTATTCGGGCCGACCGCGAATCCGTGGCGAAGTGATCGCACCGCGGGCGGCTCAAGTGGTGGTGCGGCCGCCGCGGTGGCCCTGGGGTGCGGTCCGATCGGGACGGGCACAGACGGCGCCGGCTCCATCCGGATTCCGGCGTCCTTCTGCGGGGTCGTCGGGCTGAAGCCCTCCTTCGGGCTCGTTCCCTACCACCCGTCGAGTGCTGAGCTGCTCTCGCATTTCGGCCCGCTGACCCGGACCGTAGCCGACGCCGCGACCGCGCTCGACGTACTGGCCGGCCGCGACGACCGGGACGCTCATTCGTGGGGCCGGCCCCCGTTCGGGTTTGCCGCGCGAACGGAAGTGGCGCCCGCGAACCTGCGCATCGCGCTGATCCGCCGGATCGGTGAACGACCGGTGCATCCGGAGATCGCCGAGGCGCTGGAAACCTTCGCGGGGAGGTTGGCGGACCTCGGTCACGCCGTCCGCGAAGGGCCGAAACTCGATGATCCCTATGACGTGCTGGAAGTGATCCTGGCGGCGCACGCGGCGGCCGACCATCGTTCCGACCCGGCCGAGGTGCTCGACCTGCTCGACCCGGGCCTGCGCGCGGTCGTCGAGCGTGGCGCGACGCTCACCGCGACCAGCCTCGCCGCCGCGCAGATCGAACGGACCGCCTTCCGCGAGCACGCCCGACAGGCGCTCGCGGGATTCGACGTCGCGGTGATGCCCACCGTCGCGACCCTTCCTCTCCGCCTGGGAGCCGACCGGCCGCCCGGGGAAGATCACACCGCCCGGGCGCGGCTGGCCTGGGCCTCGTTCGTCTATCCCTGGAACCTGGCCGGTTTTCCCGCGATCTCGATTCCCGGCGGGTTCAGCGGCGGCGGGCTGCCGATCGGCGTACAGATCGTCGGGCCCGGGCGGGCTGACGCGCTGATACTTCGCCTGGCGCGGCAGGTCGAGTCCGCGCACGGCTGGCTGGACAGTTACCAGAACCTCGCAGACAAGGACGCCGGACGGTGAGCGCTCAGTCGTTGCTCGACGGATATCTTCAGCGGTTGAGTTCCGGCCGACCGGACTTCGTCGCACAGTTCGGGCTGTGGAGCCCTGAGCAGCACACGGCGGCGCAGCGGATCCTCGCGCTCGTGGAGGAACACCAGCTCGAGGTGGTCAGGGTGGGTTTCGCCGACCCGCACGGCATCGTGCGGAGCAAGACGCTCACCACCAAGGTCTTCCTTTCCGCGCTGCGCAACGGGATGGACTACAGCCTCGGCCCGTTCATGTTCGACACCGGGCTCGACCTCGTCCTCGACCCCTTCGCGGCCGGCGCCGGCCTCGGCCTGACCGAGCTGGAAGGCGCGTCGGATTTCGTGGCGGTGCCCGATCCGCTGACTTTCCGCATCCTGCCCTGGGCGGAACGGACCGGCTGGATCCTGGCCGACGAGTACTTCAAGGACGGCACCCCCCTGCCGTTCTCCGGACGCCACGCGCTTCGCCGCCTGCTGGCGCAGCTCGCGGAACGGGATATGCGTTTCGTGATCGGCCTTGAGGTCGAGTGGTATCTCAGCCGCCTGACCGGACCGGCCGCGCAGTTCCGAGAGGTCGGCGGGTTCGGTCAGCCCGGCGCCGCTCCGGACGTCCTGCCCGTCGACCTCGGCTACCAGTTCAACATCGAGTGGTACAACGACCAGCTCGATCACATCCTGCGACCGTTGCGCAATCACCTCGTCGCGCTCGACCTGCCGCTGCGCACCACAGAACACGAATCCGGGCCCGGCCAGCTGGAGTTCACGTTCGACCCCCTCGACGCGATGGCCGCCGCCGACGCGATGGTGCTCTTCCGGACCGCGGTCAAACAGATCTGCGGCCGCCACGGCTACCACGCGAGCTTCATGTGCAAACCCGCTCTCCACGGGTGCGACGCGAGCGGCTGGCACCTGCACCAGTCGCTGTTCTCGGGCTCCAGCCCGACGAACCTGTTCATGTCCTCACGACCCGGCGACGTGGTCTCGCCGCTCGCGCGGGCGTTCGCGGGGGGACTCGTCCACCACGCCGCCGAGACCGCCCTGCTCACCACCCCGACGATCAACGGATACCGCCGGTACGCCAAAGGTCACAGCCTCGCGCCCACCGTAGCCGGCTGGGCCGAGGACAACCGGGGAGCGATGATCAGGATCCTGGGCGAACCTTTCGACGGGGCGTCCCACCTCGAGAACCGCATCGGCGAACCGGCGGCCAATCCCTACCTGTACATCGCCGCGCAACTGGCCGCTGGAATGGACGGCGTCGACACCGGGCTCGACCCGGGACCGCTGAGCGTCGACCCGCACGGGCAAAGTGGCCCGCCACTCCCGCAATCGCTCGGCGCGGCGGTGGCCGCCGCGGCGGGGAGCGGCCTCATGCGCAAACAACTCGGCGATCACCTGATCGAGCTACTGTGCCGGCTCAAGCGCAACGAGATTGCGCGCTTCGAGCGGTGGTCCGCGCAGCATGACGACGAGCTCGTGAACGGCGTTTCCGAATGGGAGCAGCGGGAGTACTTCCTCATCTACTAGAGCAGGAAACCTGCCGGCTATATTTATTCGACACAACGCCGCTATGACATAGCGCAAGAAATCTTCATTTTACCACTCACCTCATTGTAAGCCGCCGGTGCACTTATTAGCGTGATTGTCAGCGGCGGCGGGGCCGAGCCGAATTCCTCCTTCCCGCCGGCCGTCGACGGTCAAGACTGACCCGATCCGCCGTCCCCACTCCTTCGCGGAATCAGGAGATCAGGCATGCCAACGGAAAGTGCAGAACGAAGTTCCGGCCCGAGCGTGGAATCGGCAACCAGGCCAGGTAAACCCACACTGCGGAGAAATCTCAAGCTGTGGCAGGTCGTCGCGGTCTCGATCGGCGTGATGGCTCCGTCGTTCGCCATCAATCTTGAACCACAGGGCATGGTCGGCCAGGTCGGCCGGGCGGTGCCCCTGACGTACCTGTTGGCGCTGGTCGCCGTCCTTTTCGTCAGTTACAGCTTCGGTCGGCTCGCTCAGCAGCTCCACCACCCCGGCGCCGTGTACGGACTGGTGGGCGCGACGGTCGGTCCCCGGCCCGGGGTGATCTCGGCCTGGGCCCTGACCGGCACCTACGCCTTTTATTCGGTCCTGACGTCGATGGGGGTCGGGATCTTCGGATCGTCGTTGCTCACGACCTGGGGCATCTGGCACAACCCACCGAACTGGGCCGCTTACCTGCTGGCCGCGGCCACTCTTCTGGTGTGCCTGTGGCTGGCCATCGTGCCGACGACGAAAGGCACCGGCGTGGTCCTGGCCTGCGAGGCGCTCACCGTCGCCCTTATCACGCTGACCGCCGTCGTGGTCTTCGTCAAGCTGATCGGGGGCAGCGCGCCGGATCATCATACCTTCACCATGAGCGTCTTCTCGCCCTCCGCGGGCACGGGCACCGGAAAGCTGTTCACGGGCGTCATCTTCGGATTCCTGTCCTTCGCGGGATTCGAGGCCGCGTCGGTGTTCGGCGGCGAGGCCAAGAATCCGCGGCGTAACATCCCGCGGGCCATCATCGGCACCACCGCCGTGATCGGCGTCTTCTACGTCTTCGTAGCGACGGCCGAGGCGATGGGCTTCGGGACCTCACCCAAAGACGTGGCCGCGTTCGGCGCCTCCCCATCACTCGTCGGCGATCTGGGCTCGTCGTACATCGCGCACTGGTTCGGTGACCTGATCACGGTCGGGACGGTCATCAGCGCCTTCAGCTGCACCCTGGCGTGCATCGTCGGTGCCTCGCGGATGGTCTACACCCTGGCCCGGGACGCCAGCAACGGAACCTCTCCCGTCGCCAAGCTGTCGAAGAAGTACGACACACCGCTCACGGCGGCGGTACTGGTGACCGGCCTGGCGCTCATCGCGGTGGTCATCTTCGGATGGGCGACGAAGTCCACGCCGATCGATGTGTTCGACTGGACGGCGTCGATCGGCACACTGCTGCTGCTCGTCGTCTATCTCCTGGTGACCATCGGGGCGGTGAAGCTACTGTTCTTCAGCGGCCGCCTCAAAGTTCCGGCGTGGGAGGCGATTGTCCCGGCACTCGGTGGACTGGTCGTTCTCTACACTCTCTACAAAAATCTCCACCCGACCGGCGCTCCCGTCGGAGAATCCCTGGCGGCGGGGATCTGGATTCTGCTGCCGCTGGCGGTGGTCCTGCTCGTGCCCGGCGCGTCCGCCCGACTCGGGCGGCAACTAACCCTGGACGAAGGCCTTCAGCCCGTCGATGACTCAGAACTTCCCACACAAGCTGGCAGCGCCGAACCACAGGGCGCACTGGCCTGACGCGGGAGTAACGGTCCGTCCCGGACGCCGTCGAGGAGAAAGGGGTGGCGTCGGAGGCGACCTCGACCAGTTCCACCGAGGTACTATTGGGAAATGATCTGGTAGGCGGGCCGCGGTCGACAATGGCGTCGCGCCGCGGGCCGTTCACATCGTGGCCCCAGGTCCGGGATCGATCGGCATTGGCTGCGGGCCGTCGGAAGGAACTGTGACTCACTGTGCGGTTGCTCATCCTGCAACATGTGCTCTGCGAGCCCCCCGCCGCGTATCTGCCATACCTTGAAAACTGCGGCGAACCGACCACCGTGCTGCTCGGACGCGATCCCCTGCCACCATTGGAGGAGTTCTCCGCGATCGTGGCGATGGGTGGGCCGATGAGCGTCAACGACGTGGACACCTACCCCTGGCTGAGCGCCGAGGTGGACTACATCGCGGCGGCCGTCGCGGCGGCCGTGCCGTACTGGGGCGTCTGTCTCGGCGCGCAACTTCTCGCCGCCGCTCTCGGCTCGAAAGTCTACGAAGGCCCGCGACCCGAAGTCGGGGTGGCGCCCGTGTCGCTGACCGACGAGGGAATGAATGATCCTGTACTCGCCAGCCTCCCGGAAACCTTCGATGTACTGCAGTGGCATTCCGACACCTTCGACCTTCCCACCAGCGCGACCTTGTTGGCGGGCTCCACCCACTATGCGAACCAGGCATTCCGCCACGGCAGTGCCTACGGCCTCCAATTCCACCTCGAGACCCCGGCGGGCCTCGCCCTGAAATGGCTGGAACTGGCTGCCTACCGAAACTCGCTACACGACGTGCTCGGCCCGAACGGCACCGAGACCCTGATCCGCTCGCTCCAGCTGTCCGAGGACCTTATGCTCAATTACGCCGGCACCGTGATGCAGCGCTGGCTCGACCGGTTCGTCGCCCGCGGAGCGCCGGGACACGACGACGGCTTGTAACCTGGTTTTCCCGGTGACTCGTTCATACCGGCTGACCCTAGGCCAATGTGGTGGCCACCACCGGGCAGATCTGGTGGCCACCACCGGGCAGATCTCAATGGCCCTTGACAGGCCGACGGCCGACCACCCCCGGCACGGTCTGGAATTCCGCCTGGCCGACTGAACCATGGCGGTCACCGAACACCACCCGGTGCCAAGAGGCAGACCGCCGCCGCCACCTGCCCACCCGTCTGACCTGCGGTTCTGCTTCAATCGGAAGGCAGCTGCAGGAGGTACCCGACCCAGCTGGCCGGACCCGCGGGGCCTTGACCCAGTCGGCGGCGAGCCTGTTCTCACCCAGGTCGGCCAACCGGTCGATCGCCGAGCGGGTGGTGACCGCCGCGTGCAGCGCGAGCCCGCGGCCGGCGTCGAGGGCGAGGGCGAGGACCAGGTCGTCGGCCTGGCCGTCCTCGACGCACCAGTCGGCGACGGTCAGCGCGTCCTCGATGGCCTCGCGGGCGGCGATCAGGGCATGATCGGTTCCGGACTGCAACAGCACGCGCCAGGTGTGGCACTTCAAAGCGGACAGCCCCAGCTCTCGGGAGCGGTCCCGATCGCC
>JAMFSN010000402.1 GCA_026225295.1 Frankia alni | reverse complement strand
TCGGGGGCCCGCGCCGACCGTCAGCGTCCCGGCGCGTTGGAGCGGACGCCGACTCTGCCGCACTGGCCCATTTGTCCCGGGCTGCGCTTCGCTTGACCGAACTCGGGTCGGCCACCAGGTCGGCAGCGCTGACGCACGCTCACGACGACGACGCGGCCGGCCGCCGCCCTCAGACAGCTGACAATCGTCCGTGGCGTACGCGACACCGGTCCGAAGAGCTTGACGGGACCGGTATCTGTCCGTAACAGTAGTGAGGTGCCTGTGAACATTCTCGTACTTGGAGCGCGCGCGTAGCCGAACCCCGCTACCGCGCGCCACCCCTCCGTGCCCGTCAAGGGCCGAGGGGTTTTTTGTTGCCCGCCCCCCGATCCCCACACGCCCTCGGCCGCGCCAAGGAAGTCCTGATGAGCAGACAGATCACCGGAGCACAATCCCTCGTCCAGTCCCTCGAGGCGGTCGGCGCGGACGTCGTCTTCGGTATCCCGGGCGGCGCCATCCTGCCGCTCTATGATCCGCTCTTCGACTCCACGGCCGTCCGGCACATCCTGGTGCGCCACGAGCAGGGGGCGGGCCACGCCGCGACCGGGTACGCCCAGGCCACCGGCAAGGTCGGCGTCTGCATCGCGACGTCCGGCCCGGGGGCGACGAACCTGGTCACGCCGATCGCCGACGCCTACATGGACTCGGTGCCGATGGTCGCGATCACCGGCCAGGTGCCGCGCCCGGCGATCGGGACCGACGCGTTCCAGGAAGCCGACATCTGCGGCATCACGATGCCGATCACCAAGCACAACATCCTGGTCACCAAGGCCGAGGACATCCCGCGTGCGGTGGCCGAGGCCTTCCACATCGCCGCCACCGGACGCCCCGGCCCGGTGCTGGTGGACATCGCCAAGGACGCGATGCAGGCCAGCGCGCCCTTCCACTGGCCGGTCGAGCTGAACCTGCCGGGCTACCGGCCGGTCTCCAAGCCGCACGGCAAGCAGATCCGCGAGGCCGCCCGGCTGATCACCCAGTCCAAGCGCCCGGTGCTCTACGTCGGCGGCGGCGTGCTCAAGGCGCACGCGACCGAGGAGCTGCTGGCGCTGGCCGAGCTGACCGGGGCCCCCGTCGTCACCACCCTGATGGCCCGCGGCGCCTTCCCGGACAGCCACCCGCTGCACCTGGGCATGCCCGGCATGCACGGTTCGGTGGCCGCGGTGACCGCGCTGCAGAAGTCGGACCTGATCGTCGCCCTCGGCGCCCGCTTCGACGACCGGGTCACCGGGAAGCTGTCCTCCTTCGCCCCCGAGGCCAAGATCGTGCACGCCGACATCGACCCGGCGGAGATCTCCAAGAACCGCACGGCCGACGTGCCGATCGTGGGGGACTGCCGCGAGGTGCTGACCGAGCTGGCCGTCTCCGTGCGCGCCGAGCAGGCCGCCGGACGCGTGGGCGACTACACCGTGTGGTGGGAGTCGCTGGAGGACTGGCGCACCCGCTACCCGCTCGGCTACGACACCGTCCCCGGCGAACTGGCCCCGCAGTACGTGATCGAGCGGATCGGCAAGATCGCCGGACCCGACGCGATCTACACCACCGGCGTGGGCCAGCACCAGATGTGGGCCGCGCAGTTCATCTCCTACGAGAAGCCGTACACGTTCCTGAACTCCGGCGGCGCCGGGACGATGGGCTACGGCGTGCCCGCGGCGATGGGCGCC
>JAMFSN010000401.1 GCA_026225295.1 Frankia alni | reverse complement strand
CCGCCGGTGACGACGCCACCGCGCACCGATCCCGCCGGTGACGACGCTACGGTGACCACGATGACTTCCCTGACGACCGGGCCCGATCCGGCCGGCGACGATCCCGGCGGCTGGCTGCTCGACCTGATGCGGGTGATGGCCCCCCACCCGCGCAGCATCACCGGGGACGGGGTGCGCGCGACCCTCGCGGACGTCGCGAAGCACATCCCGCTGGTGGTGCACGAGGTGCCGAGCGGGACACCCGTCCTGGACTGGACCGTGCCCCGGGAATGGAACGTGCGGTCGGCGTGGCTCACCGACCCGACCGGCCGCCGGGTCGTCGATGTCGCGGACAACCCGCTCCACCTGCTCGGTTACAGCGTGCCGGTCGAAGCGCGGATGTCGCTGGACGACCTGCGCCCGCACCTGTTCAGCCTGCCCGACGCGCCGGACCGGATCCCGTACCGCACCTCCTACTACAACGACAACTGGGGTTTCTGCCTGGCCGACGAGCTGGCCCGGACCCTGCCGGACGGCACTTACACCGTCCATATCGACACCTCGCTGACCGAGGGCTCGCTCACCTACGGCGAGTTCGTCGTACCCGGCCGCGGCGAGGAGACGGTGCTGGTCAGTACGCACGTCTGCCATCCGGTGATGGCCAACGACAACCTGTCCGGGATCGCGGTCGCGACCCGGCTGGCGGCCACCCTCGCGGCCCGGCCCCAGGCGCCCCGTTTCACCTACCGGTTCGTGTTCGTGCCGGGCACCATCGGTTCGATCACCTGGCTGGCCCGCAACCGGGACGTGACCGGTCGCGTCCACGCCGGCCTGGTGCTGACCGGGCTCGGCGACCGGTCCGCGTTCACCTGGAAACGCAGCCGGCGGGGCGGAACGACCATCGACCGGGCCGTTGAACTGGTGCTCGCGCAGAGCGCTGAGACCGGGCCCGGGGCGACCGGGGAACCGGCCCGGCTCGTCGACTTCTCGCCGTACGGCTACGACGAGCGGCAGTACTGCTCACCCGGATTCGACCTGCCGGTCGGCCGGTTCGGGCGCGGTCAGCACGGCGAGTATCCCGAGTACCACACCTCCGCGGACGACTTCACGTTCGTCGACGCGGACCGGCTGGCCGGCTCCTACCGGACTTTGCTGCAGGTCCTCAACGTGCTCGAACGCGACCGGACCTGGCGCAACCTGGCCCCCTACGGCGAGCCGCAGCTCGGCCGGCGCGGGCTCTACCGCGGCATCGGGTCGGTGATGGGCAGCAAGGCCTACGAGATGGGCCTGTTGTGGATGCTGAGCTACTCCGACGGGACCAACAGCGTGGGGGACATCGCCCGGCGCTCGGGCCTGTCGTTCGACGCGCTCGCCGACGCGGCGGACGCCCTGGCCGCCGCCGGCCTGCTCGCCCCGGCCTGAGCCGACCGGGTCCGGGTAGACCGGGCCTGAATCAGCCGGAGCCGGGTCAGCCGGAGCCGAACAGCCGCTGGTACTCCCGGGCCGAGCTGGGGTTCAGGTTCGGGTTGTGCAGGGACGAGTCGACGTTGCCCTTCTCGGCGATGCTGAAATACGCCTCGTAGGCGAGGATCCCGGCGTTGGCCTTGAACGTCTGGTACATCTTCGCGATGTAGAACGGGTTGTCCCCGGCCCCGCCCGTCGAACGCACCACCCCCCACTCCGGTACGGAGAATTTCTTGCCGTGGGCGCGGGCGAAGGCGATGGCCGTGCACAGGCCGGACGGCGCGCGACACTGCCGGTTCCACGTCGTCTCGGTGGTGGAGCCCGGGAAGGAGTCGTACGCGTCGACGGCAATGACGTCGACGTAGCGGTCCCCGGGGTAGGCGTCGTAGAGCGGCTGGCCGTTGACCGGCAACCGGTCGCGGTGGGCCGAGAGATTCCACTCGATGATCACCTTCGGGTCGGTGGACCGGATCGCCGTCACCGACCGCTGGAAACACGATTTCCACTGGTCCACGTCGGTCGCCCCCCACCAGAACCAGTTCCCGTTGAACTCCCAGCCCAGCCGGACGTACGCGGCCGGCCGCCGGTACTTGACGAGCGTCCGGCCGAAGGCCGCCCAGTGACCGTCGTAGTCGCCCCGGGCGCAGGCCGCGAGGTTGCCGCTCTGGGGGAAGAGAGCCTCGCCGATCGACACCTGCCCGGCGTACTTGTCCGGGGTCAGGCCGGCCAGCGGAAAAGCGGACGTCGTCATGGCGTTCCAGTCGTCCCGGGCGGTGAAGGTCGTGACGATGCCGTCCGGACGGCCGCGCCACCCGCCCCAGGCCGCCGACTCGGAGGGCAGGCTGCCGAAGGAGCCGGAAACCCACGTGCTGACGATCTGGCCCGGCTTCTTCTCCACCTTCGGGGGTGAATCCGAACAGGCGACCAGGACCACCGCGATCAGAGCGACCCAACCGGCCACGACCGCTTTACACCGAATTGGCACGTTCGAATCCCCCCAGAACCGTTCCGTGTCTGACCCAATCTACGAAGTAGCCGCGGCCCCGGGCGCCCGCGACCCGTGTGAGAGCATGACGGCGCCGGCGCGGGGGCGTCGCGCACGGGCATCCGGCGACGTAGGAGCTGAGACCTGTATGCAGCGCAACCCGCGCATGATCGCCGAAGACCTCGGGATCGCACCAGCGTTGAAGGCGGTCCATCACCGGGTCGCCCCGACGGCCCGGCGCAACCGGACCGACAACCACAACCTCGAGTTGCTGCTCGCCTTCGTGCTGCGGCCGGATTCGGCGTGCATCGACATCGGCGCCCACACCGGGGACGTGCTGCGCCAGATCGTCCGGCACGCGCCGCTGGGCGAGCACATCGCGTTCGAGCCGCTGCCGCACCTGCACGCGCCGCTCGTGGCCGAGTTCCCGACCGTGGACGTGCGGTGCGCCGCGCTGTCCGAGAAGGCTGGGACCAGCGAGTTCACCCACGTGGTGAGCCGTCCGGCGTACAGCGGGCTCAAGATGCGCCTGCCGGACGCCAAGGAAGAGGTCCAGACGATCGAGGTCACCGTCGAGCGCCTCGACGACGTGATCCCGGCCGGCTACCGGCCCGACCTGGTCAAGATCGACGTCGAGGGCGCCGAGTACCACGCGCTGCTGGGCGGCCTGGAGATGTTGGCCGCCGCCCGGCCGTACGTCGTGTTCGAGTTCGGGGCCAAGTCCGCGGCCCACTACGGCACCACCCCGGACGACATGTACTCGCTGCTGACCGAGGGCATCGGGCTACGGATCTACGACTTCGACGGCGCCGGCCCGTACAGCCGGTCGGCGTTCCAGACCGCGTACGAGACCGGCTCCCGGTTCAACTTCGTCGCGCATGTCTAGCCGATCCGGCTGGGTGGCGGACCCCTTCCGACCGTGACCACGCTCGCCGAGCGCATCCCCGGCCCCACCGGGGCCCCGGTCGTCACCGAAGAAGCGGTCCAGGCCGTCCGGGGCGGGGAGCGGACCGTCCTGCGCCTGCTCACCCTGAGCCTCGCGTTCAACATCTTCGGCATGCGGCTCGGCCTGCCGTTGTCGACGTCCGGGGTCCCGGTACTGCTCCCGGTCGTCTACGGCATCGTGATCTACCTGCGGCTGCGCGGCGAAATGGTGCTGTCCGCGCACCGGACGATGGGCTACCTGGCCGCCATGGCGGCCTGCACGTTCGCGGCCTACCTGTCGTTCGCCCGGGGCCGGTCCGATACCTCGCTCACCTCGCTGCTGCTGCTGGTGGCGACCTACGCGCCGTTCTGCTTCGGGCTGCGGCCCGACCGCAAGGCCCTGTTCGACCGGCTGCTGGGCCGCTTCGTCACGTTGACCACGGTGCTGGCCTGGCTGGCGGTCGCACAGATCGCCCTCCAGCTGGCCGGGTGGAAGTACAGCGACCTGCTCGCCTCGGTCGTCCCGCGCTCGTTCCTGCTGCACAACTTCAACACGTCCTACCCGGTGCAGTACGGCGCGTCCCTCTACAAGGCGAACGGCTTCATCTGCCTGGAGCCCTCGTACTGTTCGCAGTACCTGGCGCTCGGGCTGGTCGCCTACATCGTGCGCGGGGCCCACTGGCGCAAGGTGCTGCTCTACATCGTGGCGACCCTCGCGACCGTGTCCGGGACCGGCCTCCTGCTGCTGGCCGGGGCCATGGTGGTGGTCTCGGTGCGCCGCGGGCCGCGGTTCGCGGCAACCGTCCTGCTGCTGGTCGGCCTGGTCGCGCTGGCGATCAGCTTCACCCCGGCGGCGGCCCCGTTCGAGAAACGGCTCACCGAGACGTCGTCGAGCCAGTCCAGCGGCAGCCTCCGGTTCGTCCAGCCCTACTCCCGGATGTGGGACGGGCTGGGCAAGGATCCGGCCTCGGTGGCCTTCGGCCAGGGTGCCGGGTACGCGGACCGGGACGCCACGACGTTCTTCGACAACACCGGTCTGCCGCTGAACTACGCCATGCTTCCGAAGATCATCCTTGAGTACGGGGTGATCGGCTCGGCCTTCTTCCTGATCTTCCTGTACTCGGCCTTCACCCGTGGAACCCCGTCGACGGAGCTGTCCGGGGCCACCATCGTGTTCGTGACGATCCTGTCGGGCAGCCTGCTGAGCCCCACGGTCATGTACACGCCGCTGGTCCTCATCGTGTGGTTCGCGCGCGACCGGGACGCGGGGGTTGACCGCGTCACCACCTTGGCCGGCGCCCCCGCCACCTGACCCACCCTCACCACCTGGTCCGCGTTGCCCCCCGGTCCGCGTTGCCCCCGGTCCGGGGCCCAGCGCTCGAGCGACGTTGACTCCGTGAGCGGACCAGGGGCGGTCCACCGACGCGGACGGTTCGGGACCCGAACCTGCGGCTGTACCCGGCCCGGCCGACCTGCCCGACCTGCCCGACCTGCCCGACATCGTGTCCCGTCCCGTCGTTGGCTGCGTCAGCGTGCCGCACAGGACGCGCTGACAACGACGCCCAGGGACTACCGGAGCGGCAGCGTCAGCGGGCCAAAGACGACAGCGTCAACGCGCAGTCAGCGCCCGCTGACCATGACAAACGCCGAAAACGCCCCGATAGTCAGCGCCCCCGCACGCCCACCGACCCGCCAACGACGACAATCCCGACGCCCTCGGCAACCGTCATCGTCCCAGCGCCACAAAGCCAACGCCGACCCAGCCAACCCCCGCCCCCAGCTCGG
>JAMFSN010000400.1 GCA_026225295.1 Frankia alni | reverse complement strand
TCGGTGTGGCGAAGATGGGGTCGCGGGTTCGACCAGGACAACAGCGTGATCCTCCGTGGGGTGTGGCGAACAGGGCTGTGATCGGGGGAGCAGAATCAGCGCATGAGTCCAGTCAGTCGCGGCCGTAAGGGCCGGCGGAAGGCATCCAACCGGTCCGGCTCGCGGTATCGCCTGGTCGGCGAGGAGCAGTCGTGTGACTGCCCGGCGTGCACCGGTGACGGGGACGAGCTGGGGCAGGTGGTCGGTGGCCTGATCACGATGGGTCAGCTGCTGCTCGACGTCGAGGACCCGACCGAAGTGGAGGTGGCGGGTGCGGGGCTGACGACCCTCGACGGACTAGAGGATGAGGCGTTCGAGCAGACCTTCGTCGGCCAGACGCTGTCTGGTCTGGAGGCCGCGGCCGGCGGGCCGGCACTGGCGATCCTGTTGGCGATCGGATCGGTTGCGCCGGGCCGGGCCGGTACGGCCGCCCAGGCCGCGGCCGGACGGCTGGTCGCGACCGGTGTTCCCCGGCCGCGGTGGGCCGACGAGCTGGGGGCGCCGGTTGCCGGCGGCGACTTCCACGTGCTCGGCGACGCCGAGGGCGCCATCTCGATCCTGACGGGATCGTTCGTGCGGGCCGGGCGCGAGCACCTGTTTGTGATCAATGTGGAGCCCGAGGATTGCGGTGCGGCCGAGAACATCTTCGTCGCCTCGGGAGACGACTCGGCCGAGGCGTTGACCCAGATCCGCGATAGCGCCCGCGAAGACGGAATAGAGCTGCGCACCGAGCGGCTAGATCCAGCGGAGTTTCGCTGGCGGGCCGAGAACGCACTCGACGCGCGGGCGGTACACGACGGGGGCGACCTTGCGCTGGGTCTTCCCGGCGCGTTCACTAAACGGCTGTCCGGGCCTGATGAGGACGGCGACGGCCTCGGCTACGCGGCAATGGCGTTCCTGGTGCGCAACCGGCTCGCGACCCTGCCGGTACCTACGAAGCCGCCCGCGCCGCATTCGCCCGACAATGACGACCGCGGGCTCGCGATGATCATGTCTCAGCTGCTGAGCGGACCGGCTCACTCGCCCGGCCCCTTGGCCGGCCGGCTCGGGTCCGGCGGTCGCGGTTGGCCGCCGGCATTGGCGGCCGGCCAAGCCTCGAAGGTCCCGATGCCAGGGAAGCGGAAGAAATCGGCCGGGCCGGCACCTGTTTATCAAATAAAATTGAGCCTTCGTGGAGCGAAGCCGCCGATCTGGCGGCGACTGGAGGTGCCCGCCGACGTCAGCCTGGCTCGTCTGCACACCGCCGTCCAGGTCGCTTTCGGCTGGCAAGACCGTCACCTGCACGTCTTCGAGACGCCCTACGGCCGGTTCGGAACGTCCAGCGAGAACCTGGATCAGCGGTCGGAAAATCCGGTATCGCTGGAGCAGGTGCTACCGGAAATCAAGAGCCGGATCGGCTACACCTACGACTTCGGCGACGACTGGGAACACGACATCGTCCTGGAAAAGATCCTCGACCGCGACCCGGCCACCCGATATCCGCGCTGCACCGGCGGGCGGCGGGCCGCGCCACCGGAAGACAGCGGCGGTATCTGGGGCTACGCCGAACTCGTCGAGATTCTCAGCGAACCCGACCATCCGGAACATGACGACCGCATGGACTGGCTCGGCCTGCAGTCCGTCGGCGAGTTCGATCCGGCCACGTTTGACGTCGACGCTGTGAACAAGATCCTGCGCTTGGTTCGGTAAAGCCCACAAGTCGCGAGACCCCGCCAAACCGGGGCCCCGACCGGCCTACCACCGTCTTTCGGACGATTGGTGAGTCACGTCGATTTCTCGTGGTTAAGGCGGGCGGCGGGCCCGCGCGGGCCGGGGCACGTTCGGCTCCGATTACGCTTGCCACGGCCACCGGTCGGATTGGATCCTGACGCCGAAGCCCGGGCGGAAAATGCCCCAGCGGATTCTGGAGGCCATATGTGGAAGCGACCGTCGATTCGTGGGATAACCGCCGAGTCGCTATTGGCAGCTATCGCGGTCCTCGGCGGTTGCCAGCCGACCGCCGGGACCCGGGGACAGACCACCCACGGCTGGGAGTTCACCACTTACTACACCGCGGTCGAAAGTTTCCACAAAGGCCCGGCGGAGCTGGTGCGGGGCTGCCCGATCCTCGACTGCGCGCATGGCCACACCGTGCTCGGCTCATATCCGCGCGGCTTCGTCCAGGCGGTGCACGACGAAGGCGCCGGGCGGATCACCACCGGACGTCATCGGGGCCGGTATCTGAACTGGTCCTACGACGTCGGTTACTGGCTGGACACGGCGGCGCGCGACACCGACGGGCGCCCGTTGCGGCCCTACGTCACCGCGGCGGCCGACGCCAGCGCGCTGCCGAAGTACGCCACGTTCCGTATTGTCGCCTGCGGTCGGGAAGTGGAAGACAATTCGGCGATAAACGCCCGGGTATGCGCGAAACTTCGGGCATCGTCCTGGAAGATTCTTGATGCGTTCACGCCCGGCCTCGGCGGCCACCGGCATATCGACCTCTACGTGGGCGAGGAGAACCGCCCCGACTTTCCCGACACCAGCCCCAGCTCCATCACGACGACCGGTTCCGTGATCCGGCGGACCCGGTGAGATGGCCGGTCCGGTCCGGGCCAACCTGCGACCGTCATCGTCGGCGGGTTGTGGATCTTCGCTGGCGCGGCCAGTTTCCCGGCCTGGCGGTGGTGGGCGGTCGAGCGTCAGCGCCCACGCACCTTCCAGCACCGGTTGACGCGGCCGATCCTCGGCGCGGGCCGGCCTGGCCCGGCTGCCCTGGCAAGTGAC
>JAMFSN010000399.1 GCA_026225295.1 Frankia alni | reverse complement strand
TTAATTTTTAAATCTCTTAGATAAGGGTAATTATTACCCGATAAGACTAGGCTAATTCTTATATACTATTTTATATAGTTAAGTATTATATATTAATATCTTAGCTTATTAGGAATAATAATAATTAAATAAAAGAGTTTAAAAATCTTAACTCTTAATATTTAAAGTAGGTATTTTTATAATAAGTAGCTAATAAAATAAGCTCTTATTAATAAAAGTAGGTTTTATATTTATAATATTTTATTATTAATAAGAACTAAGGGAATTAAATAAAATAACTTTACGCTTAATAATAACTTATATATTAAAATACGACACTTAGAAAAGAAGTCCTAGGCTTTTTTAATAGTCTTTTCTTTATATATTAGTAGCTCTCTTGTCTTTAATACACGTCGTGTTAAATATACTACTAATAGTATAATAACTTTGTAAGGAGTGTTTATAAGTACGTTCTTGCCTTATAATTAGTAAATCTAGGCTTTAGTTACCTGTAATTCTACTCTTATATATACTTCTTCTTTTAATTCTATTATATAATAACAGGCCGCCTCTAGCTTGTCCGCTAGCGCTACGGTCGTAGGTCTAGTCTACGACTCCTTAGCAAAGACTATAATACTTCTTAATCCTTTATTTAATATCTTAATACAATTGCTTTACTACTTCGTAACGAACTACCTCTTAAAGATTAAAATAATTAAAATATAAAGGCTATAATAGCAAGGTGTTTTATAAGTAGTAGTAATATAAGTAAAGCGTAATAAGCGACGTTTATATTAATTCTTATTCTTTAAATAATAATTTAATTAATAATCCTTTTTCTTTTACTTTAAAATATATTTTATACTTTTTAACGCTATGTAATAGCCTTGTAAGCGCTATTCTTAGCTAGTAATACGCTTTGGCCACGTCTTCACGTGACTTGGAATATACTCGTTATATTACTTTTTCCTTTAAACTCTTGTCTTTAAGAGGTATCTTTAATTATTAATACTTTTATAATCCTTTTTAAAGCTATGCCTTCGTAACGCCTAGCCTTTACTTAAGTGTTTCTTTTTTACTTCTTGTTATAATTCTAGCTCTTATATAAGCTCTTTATACTTTCGTAACCTCCTTTTCTTTTCTAAGCTTAAAGACGAGTAGTAAAAGCTATACTAAGTTTATTTAATTTACTTACTAATATGTAAATCTTATTTCGAAGTCTCTTTTATTATTTAATTATAAAGATATATAGTAAAGTTTATTTAATTGTTTTAATAGTATATAAATCTTATATTCGACCTCTTAACGCTACTTTAAGTTCTTAAACTATTAATCTAAACTTTTAATTACTTTATAAATCTTATCTTTAGTTCTTAAAGAGCTTTATAAGTAACTAAGGTCTCGAAATCGCGATTACTAGTCGTGTCGAAGGGCTTATATAAGCTCTTATTTTTCTCTCTTTTCTTAACCTTTCTTTTTCTTAATTACTATATTACTTTAATTAACTCTTTTAATCTCTTCTTCTTTCCTTTATCTCTTTGCCTTCTTTAAGCTTTCTTTAAGCCTTCTTTAAGCCTTCTTTACTTTCCGACAACCTTTTTCCTTTTTATTATAAACGCTCCTTCTCCTCGCTATAATATAGCCGCGTGCTTCGCGAATACCTCTAAGCCTTTAATTTGTCTTTACTATCTTTATTATTCTAAGAACTTTATAAGAGACTTCTCTTTACGTTACGTTAAGCAAAGTAATCGCTTGATTTACAAACGCTATTAAAGTATAAACAAGCCTTGCTATTTTGTAAGTTACTTTCCTTTATATTTAATATTCTTATACTAATTAGTATAAGTCTTTTAAGCTTACGTCCCTCGCTTAAATCGGTTACTTCGCAAGGTTAACACTGCTTTAATACTACTTACTTAGTCTCTTTAACGCTAAGTTACTATTACTATTATTATTTCTTACTAAGCTACTTATACTTCTTATATAAAAGTAACTGTTCGTAGTAATCGCGTCTTTAGTACGATCTAAGGCATAGGTTTAGCTATTCTTACTAGTTTAGTTTAAATATAAACTTCTTTAAATAGTATTATAAATATTCTTTAATACTAAGTACGTTTTTCCTTTTTATTATAAACGCTCCTTCTCCTCGCTATAATATAGCCGCGTGCTTCGCGAATACCTCTAAGCCTTTAATTTGTCTTTACTATCTTTATTATTCTAAGAACTTTATA
>JAMFSN010000398.1 GCA_026225295.1 Frankia alni | reverse complement strand
TGTGCATGGGCTGCGTGCTGCCCGCCGTCGGAAACGACGGAATCACACGCATGGTCCGCGCCTGCACCGACGGCCCGGTGTTCCGGGGCGACCAGGTCCGCTGGGACGACGTGGGCACGATCCCGTTCGACGCCCTCGGCGCCCCCGGCTGGAAACCGCGCCCGCCGGCAACCGTGGAGAGGGCAGCGCAGTGACGGCTGATCTCAAGATTCGCGTCGGGCACCTCGACCTCCCAACTCCCATCCTTACCGCGTCCGGGTGCGCCGGGAGCGGTAAGGAACTGGCCGTGTTCACCGACGTGGCCCGGATCGGCGCGGTCATCACGAAGTCCGTGACGCTTGAGCCGCGGGCGGGCAACCCGGCGCCGCGGATGGCCGAGACGCCAAGCGGACTGCTGTCCTCGGTGGGGCTGCAGGGGCCGGGGCTCGACGGCTTCCTGCAGCGTGACCTGCCCTGGCTGCTGTCCCGCGGCGCGCGCGCGTTCGTCTCGATCGCCGGCCATACGACCCGTGACTACGGCGAGGTGGCCTCCCGGCTGTCCGACTCCGCCGGGGTGACGGCGCTCGAGGTGAACCTTGGCTGCCCGGACGCGGCCGCCGCGGGACGGCCGTTCGCGCTCGACCCAGGGGCCGCGGCGGCGGTGGTCGCCGCTGTCCGGGGCAGCGCCCGCTACGACATCCCGGTCTTCGCCAAGCTGTCACCTGAGGTCACCGACATCGTGAGCGTGGCCCGGGCCTGCGTGTCCGCCGGGGCGGACGGGCTTTCGATGATCAACACGATGCCCGGCATGACGATCGACCCGGTGACCTTCCGGCCCGTCCTGGCCGGGCTGTCCGGCGGCCTGTCCGGGCCGGCGATCAGGCCGATCGCGGTGCGCTGCGTGTGGTCGGTGCGCGAGGCCCTGCCCGACGTCCCCATCATCGGCTGCGGCGGTGTCCGGACCGGCCGTGACGCCCTGGAGCTCCTGCTGGCCGGGGCGTCCATGGTCGCCGTCGGGACCGTGCTCTTCCACGACCCGTCGGCCTGCTCGCGGATCGCCCGTGAGCTGGAGGAGGAGCTGACCGCGCGGGGCGTCGACCGGGTAGCGGACATCGTGGGACGCGCCCACCAGCCCGCCGTTTATGCCGCGGAGCGTCATACTTGGGCGTAATGAAGTACTAAGCGGGGAGCGGTGCATGGCGGGGTACGGGGAACAGGAGGGACCGCGGGGACGGGAATCCTGGCTCGCGGAACAGCAGACCAGCCGTCACGTACCTCATCAGCAACACCAGCAACCGATTCCGCGCCAGCGTACGCCCCGCCTCTGGCCGACCGAGACCCTGCGGGCCAGCGGCGCGCTGGCCCGCTTCTGGCGGCCCGCCGGCCAGGCCGGCGCCGGCCTGAGCGCCAGCCCCGGCGCAGCCGTCGGCGGCAACCTGGGCCCGGCAACGGGGGAGCCCGCCCGCTCGCCGGTGTTCTCGGGGGCCGAGCTGCGCGACCTCGCCGAGCTCGGGGACCTGCTGACCGAGCTCGCGGGCCTGGTGCAGGACCTCGGCGGGCTGATCCTGGGCCTCATGACGGCGGCGACCTGGGCCGGCGACGAGCAGGTACGGACGTTCACGCTGCCACCCGAGCTGGCTGAGCTGGCCGCCGCGCACCAGGACCTGCGGTCGGAGCAGCGGGCGCTGAACGCCCGGTTCGAGGCATCGGAGGCCAGCCGGAGCGAGGACGGCCGGGACCGGGCCGCGCTGCGGGCCAGCCTGGCCGGACTGACCGAGCGGGCCGGCCGCGCCGTCGCGGCGGCCGTGGCCGTCAGCTTCCCCGGTGCACCCGCCGGAGGGCAAGAGGGGCAACTGCAACTTAATGGCACCGCGGACAACCAGGACGACGATTGCGCGGCGGGTACACCTTCAGGGCAGGCGACCCCGCCCGGGGAGCCTGGTCCACCGTCGCCGAGAGAGGAAACTGGCGTGCAGGTATCTCCCGGAGGGACAACCCCCCGCACCGTCGGCGGGGCAGCCCAGTGGCGGGACGGGAGCGTGTCGGACCGGCGGCTGGCTCCGGTCGCCGTCGCGCTCGACGCGCCGGACATTGACGTCGCGGCGAACTGGGCGACGCTCGTCACCCCGTACGCGTCTACCGTCAAGATCGGCCTTGAGCTGTACTTGCGCTACGGGCCGACCGTGGTGGCGACGGTGCGGGGCGGGAGCGGGGTCCAGGTCTTCCTCGACCTTAAGCTGCACGACATCCCCAACACCGTGGCGGGCGCGGCCCGCGCGGTGGCCAAGCTGCACCCGGAGATCCTGACCGTGCACGCGGCGGGCGGCTCGGACATGATCAAGGCGGCCGTGGAGTCCGCCCCCGACACGATCGTCGCCGGGGTGACCCTGCTGACCTCGATCGGCGACAAGGACCTCGCCGAGCTCGGCGTCGACGGCTCGGTCAGCGACGCGGTCCGCCGGATGGCGGCGCTGTCCGTCTCGGCCGGCGCCCGCGGTCTCGTCTGCTCCCCCCAGGAGGTCGCCGCGGTCCGGGCCGAGGTCGGCCCGGACATCCTGCTGATCACCCCGGGCATCCGCCCGGCCGGGGCCACAAGCGACGACCAGGCCCGCATCGCCACCCCGGAAGAAGCACTGAAGGCCGGCGCGGACCTGTTGGTAATCGGCCGCCCCATCACCCGGGCGCCCGATCCAGGCGCGGCCGCCGCGGCGATCGCCGCCTCCCTGCGCCGCGCCGCCTCCGCCTCCGCCTCCGCCTCCGCCTCCGGGCCAGCCGCCCTCGGCTAGGCCGACTGCCCTCGGCCACGCCAGCCGCCCTCGGCTAGACCAGCCGCCCGCCCGGTTGGCCCCAGCCGAGTCCCAGGGGCATCACATGCCCCTCAAGCAACATGTTGCCCC
>JAMFSN010000397.1 GCA_026225295.1 Frankia alni | reverse complement strand
GTTCGTCCTGAGCCAGGATCAAACTCTCCGTTGCTGCCTATATATCTCAACCACCAACAAACAGTGGAAAGATGACACAACGTGCCCCCGTCTGGCGAGACTAAAGGGCAAAATAAAACAAACAAACAAACTCGCCGAAGAATCAGCATCCACACCACAACAGCACAGACACCAACCCCACCAACGAGGCTTATGGCACTAACTTTCGGCACGCTGTTGAGTTCTCAAGGAGCAAACGCACACCAACCCAGAACAACCAAGCCCCAGGCCAGGGCAACATTTCCCATGTTACAGGCGCGAAACCAACCTGTCAAAACTGCCGTATCCGGTAGTCTGCCAGGCGAACCGCTTACGCTAGCCGGTTTCGCGCTCTTGCGGCTGGGGCGGGGCCACCGTTTCCGGTGTCTCCCGGCGCTTCCTGCCGACAGGGAGAACATTACGGGTACCGCCAACCATGAGTCAAACCGGGGGTCGATGTGGGATCCTCGCGTCGCGCCGGGTAGTTCGATCATCACGAATGGTGGACGGTCCGGCGTCGTCCAGCTGGCCGCAACGTACGCCGAGCGGTCGCCTGGAACCGGCGCAGACGGACCCATGACCAGCCAAAGTGCTCTCCCCCGCGGGCTGTGAACCGTTTCCCACCGCTGGTGCGCCGGCCGCCCCAGCTCACATCGAAGCGGAGCCGCCGGCGGGGCGTCCCCCGTCACACCCCCGAGTCCGCGGCCCCCAGGTCACGCCCGCCAGCCGCGAGCCGGCCCGGACCCGGCGGCGGAACGGATCCAGCGGCGGACGCGATCAGGGCACGAGCGCGACGGTGGCGACGCGGAGACAGGGACGCGAGGTCCACGGGCTCCGACGGTCAGCAGCTCGCCCGCTGTGACGCAGCCGCGAGATCGCTAGATTGACCGGCCGCCCCGGAGCACGATGGACTGTGCGCGGCCGGGGTTCGTTCCCCCGTACGACCCCGGTCGCGCCCCACCGGTGAAGCCTGGTTCAACACCCGGTCCGCGCGACGCCGGTGCCCATGGTGGACGAACGTGTGTTCGATATAGTCGACGCTGTGGCCGGCTGCGTCATCAGCGCAGGCTGGTCCCGCCGACACTGATGCAGCGAACCCGCGACACACCGGCCCGGACTCCGGGACCAGGTGCTCCTTGCCCCTATCGTCGCCCCAGCCGGGCGCCGATCAGCGGTCGGTCGCCGGTTCGGTTCGTCCGCCGGTCCCTCCCCGGCCCGGGGGGAAGCCGCGCAAGTGGCCCGATCCGAAGAATGCGGAGGCGTTGTGATGCGACCGGCCCAACCATCGGGGGCAATGAGAACGGTCCGACCCCGGCGTTCCGCCCCGGGACCCGAGGCCCGGCCCGGTCCCGCGCTCCGGCCGGCACCCCGCACGCGCGAATCGGTGACCAGGGCGTTCACAGTGGGCGAGGCGCGTGGATTCCTGATCGCGTCCCATCATCGTGACGGTGCGCTGTCGGACATCAACCTGATCATGGCCAAGCACGGCTCGACCATGAACGGCCTGTGCGACAGCCTGGCCACGGCCATCTCGACCGGACTCGCCCACGGCGTGCCGCTGGCCACCTTTGTACGGCGGTTCAGTGGACTGCGGTTCCCACCCGGCGGGCCGACCGACGACCCGGAGATCCCCCACGCCAGCTCGGTCATCGACTACATCGTCCGCCGCCTGGCCGCCGACTACCTCTCCGCCGACAGCCTGCCCGCCGACCCGGCGCCGGTCGACACCGGCGCCGTCCTGACCGCGAGTACCCCACCTCCCGACGGCGGCCGCCACGCGGTGCCCACCCAGACGGTCCCGGGCCGGCTCCGGACGGACACGCCTGGCAGCTGGTCGTAGGCAGCGACCGCGGGCAGCGACCGGTCGCCGCCGAGCGGAGGCGGTCACGGTCGGGTTGCTCTGGATCTCCGCGGGCGAGCCGGAGGCCACCAACACCCCGAGGTCGAGTACGTGGATCCGGTCGCACAGGTTCATCACAAAACTCATGTCATGATCAACGAGCAGGAGCGCCACCCCGGCGTCGCGCACGAGGCGCAGCCGGTCGGCGAGCCAGCCGCTCTCCGCAGTGTCCAGGCCGGCCGCCGGCTCGTCGAGCAGGAGCATGTCCGGTCGTCCGGCCAGCGCCCGGGCTACCGAGACCAGTTGCCGACGGCCCTGGGAGAGGTCCGCGACCGGCCGGCCGCGGACCTCTCCCAGATCGAGCAGGTCGAGCAGCTCGAGCAGGGAGTCGAGTTCCGAGCCGGCGGGCCGGCGTTGCGGTTGATGGTCGCCGCGGGCTCGCCGTCGGGCCCCCTCGGTGCCGACCAGGACGTTCTCCGCGACGGTGAGATCCGGGTAGAGGTCGATGCCTTGGAATGTCCGACCGAGCCCCGCCTGGACCCGACGGTGGGGCGGCAGACGGTCCAGGGGTCGCCCGCGAAAGGTCACCGAGCCCTCCGCGCGGCAGAAACCGCTGATTGCGTCGATCAACGACGTCTTGCCGGCCCCGTTGGACCCGATCAAGCCGACGATCTCTCCGTTGTCCACGTGGAACGAGACGTCACGGGTCGCCGTTACGGTTCCATGGCGCACGGTGACATCCTCGAGTCGCAGGGAACGATCGGCGGTCGGCGCGGTTCCCCGGGCGACACCTGCGGCCGCCACGGACCCGACGCCCGCGGACGACCGCGTGGTGGCCGGGTTCCGGCCGACCGTCGTCCCGGCCGCGATACCCAGCGCCCCTACGGCCGGCCCGTCGCGACGGCGTTCGCCGCGGAACCAGGTGACGGCACACCACCGACGCGATCTCCGCCTCGGTGAACCACCGGACCCTGTGCTCCGAACGACTCGCCGAGACGGTCGCGTCCACGACCGCAACGAAGACGCGGCCGCGGACCCCTCCGTGGCCAACAGCGCGTCACAGGCCGACGCCGCCCTGACCGTTGCGGTCGGGCGCTCACTGCCTTCCGTGACGACGGCTGGCCCACGCCTACGCCCCCCATCGATCGGGCCCGGAGGCCCGACCGATGGCCACGTGCAACACCTCCGTACTCAGCCCTGACACATCAGCCGATCAAGGTCTGTCCTGAATTATCCGCTTGTAAGGTGCTCCACCAGCATCAGCCAGCCGCGGATCTTGCTAAAGCGGGCGAGCCTCGACGCCGGCACGATGCTCCCAGCGGCGGCTCGCGAGACCCGCCGCCCTCGGTTTCGTATTACGATTGGTCGGTGGAGGTCCATCAGTCAGCCCGCAAGCACGGCGTGCCTGACCGGGACAGCCTCCACGCCCGCGCAGCGGGCGCTCGTCGCCTACTCACTCGAGGGCGACGAAGGACCCGTCCGGGAGCTGCGGCTGGGACCTGACCGCGCGGGCAACCTCCTCGAGATCGTCGTACTGCTCCTCGACGACCAACGCCAACTCGTCATTCACGCCATGCGGATGCGACCCAAGTATCGGGAGCTCCTGCCGTGAACAGGGGGCACACACCATGACTGAGAACAAGAGCGACCCCACCTCGCCGACCTCGGGCGGCGTGCCAGTAAGCGACGACCTGATCGACCGCCTCGCCGATGAGGCCGAACAAGGCTACGACGTAGCGACGCTTCGGCGCCGGGGCGGCCGACCGCCCCGCGGCTCCACCGCGGCCGAGGTCGTCCCCGTACGACTCGAGCCTGAGCTTCGAGCCGCTCTCCAGGCCAGGGCGGAGGGTGACCACACCAACGCCAGCGAGGTCATCCGGCAGGCGCTACGAGCCTGGCTCGACGTCGCCTGAGAGGCATCCCGCCGCACGAACAAGGACAGCCCCGCCGTGGCCAGGAAAGCCCCGGGCGGCATCCTATTGATTCAGGCCCGGAGCGGTCTAAGAGCACGCCAACCGGCCCCTTCCGAACCTGCGGCGGAAGGGGCCGTCGGGCTCTGGGCCTATGAGCGGTCGATGAAGATGCCGGCTGGGGCGTCCGAGGGACGCCACGCGCCGGAGGGGAGCCAGCGCATGTCGGCGGTACAGCGAGGGCAGGATCCTCCGTAGGCCGCAATCCGGTCACCGAGTCGGCCCAGTTCCCGCAACCCGTCGACCCACCGTGACCGTGCGCACAAGCGAGACGGGGGTACCCGAGCGTCTGGTGGTTCGTCGATCGACTGGAACAGGGCGACGCGTTAGCGAGCTCGACCAGCCCGGCTGGAGCCGGACTGGTCGAGTGGCGGAGACCGGCCGTGCGGCGGGCCGCAACACGGATGGGGGTGGGTCCGCAGGGCGCTCCGAAGGCGGCCTGACCGACGAGCATGTGCTCGGCAAGTCGTTGTCCCGAGATTGCCGCCCAGACGACGCCGTCGCGAATGCGCCGACCGTAGTCGGCGCATCCGCCGACAGACGTGCCTGAGATTCAAACGGTCAGGCGACTTCCGGCGGGCTGCCGTTGCCGGCCCCGGCGTCCTGAGCGGGCTCGCGCCATTCCCGGAGGTTTTCGACGACCTCCTCGTAGAACTTCTCGAGCGTTTCCACCACCGAGGTGACGAAGGTGCCCTTCCCAGTACCCCGTTTCGACCCCAGCGGGGCACCCAAGGAAATACGGAAAGCTCGAATCTCCCGCGCCGCGTCGGCGACCATGACATCAGGCTTCTGTCGGACCAAGGCGAGCAGCTCGGCGCGCGCAGCCTCCCGCGAGCCCTGCTCGAACGACTCGATCCGCAGATTTCCGTTCGCCTCGGCGAGTTGCCGCAAAATCCACTTCACGCGAGTCAGGGGACGTCCTTGGCGAGGAGCGTCGATGCTCACGGAACAGACGACCCGGCCGGAGCGCAGGTCGGCGCTGACCGTCACCGGGGCGGCGGTTCCAGGGATGCGCATCAGCCCGGACAAGGTTCCCTGCCGGCTCAATTCCTCGGCCAGATCTCGGCGCCGCTGTGAGACATCCACCCGGCGGTTGGTGTGGGGAACCACCTCGATACCCAGCAGACCACCCAGGTGCAGGCACAGGTAGTGGGAGAGTTGGTCGAAGCGCTCGATGACAAACGGCAGCCCCTTATCGGTCGGTAGCAGGGTGCCGGCGGACACACTGTCTCTCACGGCAACCCAACGCGGTCCCATATCCTCGAATGTCTGTGCACCGGAACGTCCGTGATCGAGGTAGCGCAGGAACTCGCGAAGGATGTACTCCTGGGTGGCGTCCGCCACCGCGCTGTTCTCCAGCAGAAGCTGGCAGCGGAAGCGTATTTCCGCCCAGGGCAGATGGTGGACCGCGACTTTCTTGGTTTTCCGGCCGTCGATCGCGGTCGGGTGACGTTCGTCGGCCGCGGTGATCAAGTTGGAGATGGTGATCACAGCGTCGAACCGCTGCTCCCGGGCGATATCGAGGTACGCCCCGACCTGATCCGAGCCCAACTCGCCTCCGCCTGTCTTGACCTCGACCAACGCGGTCCAGGTTCGCTGCCCGCGGGTGACCCGGATCAGCCCGTCCGGCCGGTACGGCTTGTCGCCGCAGGTGAACGGCACCTCAACGAAGGTCTCGACGTGACCCGCCGGCGCACCGAATCGGGTCGTCAGCACCCGGCCGAGCTCGCGGACCGAGCCCACGACCGCCAGCAACGCCGACGTCGCGCGTCGTTCCTGCTCCGACGCTCCGCCGATACCCGCCACCGGGAAGAGCCTGGCCGGTTGCCAACCCGGATCGATCTCGTCACCGGTCGACCGCCGGCCTGTCGTCGCTGACAGCCGGCGAGCGGGCATCCGCTTCTTCGTCGTGACCGTCTGGCTGCGCCGCGCCTTGGCGCGCACGGCCACGGCCGGCGGCGCGGTCGGCGTGTCGGTTGTCACGGACGGCACCTCGCCCGAGGTGGCGACCCCGCCTTCGACCTCCTCGACGGCTACAGCCGACTCGGGTGCCGCACGGTCCTCCTCGTCGACATCGACATCCACGCCGTAGTCGGCGGCAAGAGTAGCCAGGCCAGAGTCGTATCCCTGGCCGATAGCGCGAAACTTCCACTGGCCGTCCCGCCGGTACACCTCTCCCAGAACGAACGCTGTCTCCGTCGACGCGTCCGTGACGTCAAAGTGCAACAGCTCGACCGCATCCGAACCACGGAGCAACCGTAGCCGCAAGTAATCCAGCCGGCCGAAGCGGTCGCCGTTCTCACCGTCGAGACTGGCAGCAAGCACGACCCGCTCAACACTGTCCGGGACGTCGTCCATGTCGATGTCCACGACATCGGTGAAGACTACGTGCTGACCCTCGACCGTCGACGTCTTCCCCCGGAGCCGGACCGCCCCACCCGCCCCAGAGGGCTGATTGTAGAAAACCAGGTCGTCGTTCGACCGTACCTTCCCGTCATCCCCGAGCAGAAGCACACTTACATCCGCATCAAGCGGACGCTCCTTACCAGACGCCCACTCGAGAATAACCGAAACAGAACCCAATTCGTCAGCCAAAGCGCTGAGGACAACATTTCCCCCCTTGCGCATGGCCGCAACCGTCGCAGCGCGCATGATGTGTTCATATCACGAACCCTCGATATAAACATACAATCCCCGCCATCGCTACGGGATAGCACAAGAGGGACAACAAGCAACCGCGATCGCCTGCTGTGATTGGATAATCGCAGATTGCGATCGTCGGGCTAGTTACGGGGGATCTCGAGCGCGGGGGGGCCGTGACGGCGGGGACTCCGGCGCCGGCAGGTCGCGCCACGGGGCCATGAGGTGCGCTGTTCCGGTGATCTCGGCCCCAGCGGCGTGGGAATTCCGGCGCCACCAATCGTTGAGATCGTCGTGAGGGGCGCGCGGTCGTAGCCGGGCGACGGGGACGCCGTGGCAAGCGATGCGGTCAGTGAGGCGGTCGGCGGCCTGTCGCCCGGCAGGCAGCTTGCCGCAGGCGTTGTCGACGTCGAAGCAGACCGCGAACGCCGCATTGGGGGGTCTTCGAAGTTAACCGGGGTGGGACTGTGGGCCTCAGTCCGGGCTGGTAACCGTGTGTAATGTTGGCTTGGTGTGGGACGGCCGGCGTGTTGTGACGTGAAAGGCCCGCAACCCCTGGTGATCTTGGTTGTTCTGACGCAATCAGGACACCTGGGGTTACGGGCTTGGATGATGATACGAGTGACGCGACGTTGTTGTTGGATCTCGACGGGATCGCGGTGGAGCGGGTCGAGCGGTTGGCGGACGGGTCGCGGGTGGCGTGGGTGGTGACCGCGGACGCGGCGGCGGCGGCGTGCCCGGCCTGCGGGGTGTTCTCCAGACGGTCGAAGGGCGTGGTGAATACCGGGCCGCGGGATCTGCCGTGCGGGTCGGGCGGGTTGCGGCTGGTGTGGGTCAAGCGCCGCTGGTACTGCCGGGAGCCTGTGTGTGAGCGGGGTTCGTTCACCGAGTCGTGCCCGGCGGTGCCGGCCCGGGCGCGGGTCACGACCCGGTTGCGGGCGGAGGCCGGGGATCGGGTGGTGGACGGGACGTGCGCCACCGTGGTGGCCTCCGCCCGGCAGGTGGGGCTGTCCTGGCCCACGGTGATGGACGCGGTGCGGGTCCAGGCCGGAGGGCTGAGCGGCGGCCCGGTGGCGCCGGTCGAGGTGCTGGGGATCGATGAGGTCCGCCGCGGCCGGCCACGGTGGCGACCCGCGGGTGAACCCTCCGACGCCGCACCGCCCGCACCGAGCCCGGCGCCTGGACCTGTCTCCCGTGACCCGGCCGCACCACCACCACCACCACCACCATCGCCGCCGTCCGAGCCTGACCTCGCCGGACCCGCTGGTGGGGGACCTGGCGTGCCGCGGCCGGCGGGACCGGTGCCACGGGAGACCGCGAAGGCCCGGGTGCTGGCCGACCGGTGGCACGTCGGGTTCACCGACATCGGCGGCGGCCACGGGATGCTCGGGCAGGTCGAGGGCCGCACCGGCGACGACGTCGCGTACTGGCTGGCCAGCCAACCGGCGGCCTGGCGCGACCGGGTCCGCTACGTCGCGATCGACATGTGCACCGTGTTCGTGGCCGCGGTCCGCCGGTACCTGCCCCACGCCACACTCGTCGTCGATCACTTCCACGTCGTGAAACTCGCCGGTGACGCGGTCGCCGAGGTCCGCCGCCGGATCACCACCACGACCCGGGGCCGGCGCGGACGCCACAGCGACCCCGAATGGAAGGTCCGTAACCTGCTGCGCCGTAACCGGGAGGACCTCACCCCGACAGCGTTCACGAAACTATGGAACACCCTCGTCGAACTCGGTGAACCCGGCGTGATCATCCTGAGCGCCTGGATCGGGAAAGAGGAACTCCGGTCCCTGCTCGCCCTGGCCGGTACCCACCCCGACCGCACCACGATCGCCCACCGGCTCACCCGCTTCTACACCTGGTGCGCCGACGCTGGGATCCCCGAACTTGAACGCCTCGCCACCACGATCAGCACCTGGTGGCCCTCCATCGAAACGTTCCTCCAGACCAGGATCACGAACGCGGCCAGCGAGGGCTACAACCGGGTCGTCAAACTCGACGCCCACAACGCCTACGGCTACCGCAACCCCGCCAACCAACGCCTACGAACACGCTGCGCAACCACCCGCCGAACCCGCGGATGCCTCAACCCCGGCTAACTTCGAAGAGCCCGAATGAGGCCAGACGCTGAACGATCTGCTTCCGCGCAGGCGAGGTCGGAACGTAGAGCGCGAGGAGGTCCTGAGTGACTGCGACCGAGGCTGGATTGGCAAATGCGTGTGCGTAATTCGCGTAGTACCGCGCCTGCGCGTCCGACACCTCCGTAAAAACCGATGGCTGAGTGGCCGACGTGATTGGTGCCGGAGCGCCCGGCTTCGCTGACCCCACAGCCGGCCCGAGAGGCTGCCCTGCCGAGGAGTGCCCAGAGCAGGACGATACGGAAATAGCCAAGCCAACAGCCAACACGCCAAGGACGACATTCCTTGAGATCGACGCGCGTGGCGCGGTGATGACGTTCGCGTCGGCCATCTGGCGGCTCCTGCAAGCACGGGGTCAGGGCGGAGCAGAGCTTGCGGCAAAGCAGGTTCGCTGCGGCTGTCCCCCGTGACAACGCGCATCGGTGTGCATCAGTTGACGAGGTCGGCCAACAACCGGTGATGATTCTCCGTAGTCGGACGGTCGCTCCCCACGCTGCAACGCCCGCGCGACAGAGTCAAGCGCATTGACCCGATGTGATGACAATTTAACGATGAGTACAGGATACGGCGCGATTCACCCAATCCCGTCGTCGCAACGGCCGCGTCGGAGCAGGCCGCTACCCGCCAGCCGGCCGCCCGTCGCGGCTACGACGGCCGGTTGCCGGTCACGCCGGAGCTGGCGCCGCCGGAGGAATCCCAGCTCCTAAAGACAACGGTTGAACACTCGACCCGACCAGCCCCGGCGGCCGACGGGGGCGGCGGCCCGTGGGATCAGCCTCGGGCAGTGGTTCGGGCTGAGGTTGTGTTCGTTCCCGGGCGGGCGGCTGGGGTCCGCTCTCGGGGCCGTTCGCCACGGTCGGTCCGCTGTGGCCGGCGCGCCGGAGACGAGCGGCCCGCTTCCAGCACCGTGTAGCCCATTCCGCTGGCCGTACGGTCACCGACCCCGGCGAAACACGCGAACCGGGCCAGCGCCTCGACGCCGGACCGCACCTCGGCCGTCAGTCCGGCGGGTTCAGCGAGGTGATACCGGACGGAGCCGACACATCCCCGCCGCTTCGGCGTACCCGTCTTGACGAGGTACTCCTCGGTGGCCAGACGCATCTCAGCGAGTTCGAGGTGGTCGGTGATCGCGGCATCAAGACCGGCCGGTAAGGGCGCGTGTGGCGCCCAGGTACGCCACCGCGCCGCGAGCGTGCCGAATACCCGGACCGGATCCGGCAGCACGTGCTGCCGGCGCGCACCATCGCCCTTTCCCGTCGCAAAGCTGGCCGGCGTGACGAACCGCAGCGCCCACGCCGCCATCGGCGGCGCCGCGTCCAGCAGGTCGGGGTAGGCCTCGGCGCCGGCCAGCTCGACTCCGCCAAGCGTGTAATCGGTGGAACCAAACCGCCACTGATCCCGGCCGGCGAGACAGGCGAGGAACGGCCCGACGAGATCATCGATAAGGACCCCGACCTCGAACCGAACCTGGCGCGACCCGCGCGCCGGCACCTGCTGACGCTCGTCCAGCAAAGGCGTGACGGAGAACGGCCGCGGTGGTGGGCCGTCGTGCAACTGGGCGGAGAGCTCCGGCGACATCCCGTCCCGCACAGCAGCAAGGACGGCGGCGTTGACCCCGGGGCCGGTCTCCGGGGGCGGCAACGCACCGGCGGAGGTTGGGACCAGGGACACCACGACACGAGCGGGCACGGATGCCACCCCTCTCCAGAGAACGCACCGACCGTAGAGCGTCACGTTCCGCACTCAGCCGCCGGGGCTGCTCCCCGCGTCCACGGCGGCCTAACGCTTCTCCCCTCTCCTTACAGACGGACGAGACTCAAGATGCGCGACACTCGACTCTGTGCGCGACGACGTAGCCGGCTGGCACCAAACCGCCCAGGCCGGTGATCGTCTACACGGACCTCCGACACGCCGAGAAACAGCAGAGGTCCGGGCAAAGATCGACAAGTCCCTGACCTGCACCTTCGGTTTTGATCAAGAAAACATGAGGGGTTATCCACAGGGCTCCGCCAGAGGTCCGGGCATGATCTTGCAAAGCCGCAGGTCAGAGCCTCGAAATCGGTGGTACCGTCGCAGCGCAGGAGATTTCCGAGTCGGATTGAAACAGGCTGTGAAGCTCCTCATTGGTAAGAGCTCCCACCGTCGCAGCGCAGGAGATTTCCGAGTCGGATTGAAACTCCTTACCGCTAGCACTCTGCC
>JAMFSN010000396.1 GCA_026225295.1 Frankia alni | reverse complement strand
TGCCGCCGTCGGTCCGGTAGATGTAGAAGGGCTTCTTGGCTTTCCCCTCGGTCACCCACTCGTAATAACCGTCGGCCGGTATCAGGCAGCGGCGCTTGGCGAAGGCAGCACGGAACGACGGCTTGACCGCGACGGTCTCGGCCCGCGCGTTGATCATCCGGGCGCCGGCGGTGGTGTCCTTGGCCCAGCTCGGCACCAGCCCCCAGCGGGCAAGCCGGAGTTCCCGCTCGTCGGCTTCCTTGTGCTTGAGCACCGTGTAAATCCGCTTCGTCGGCGCGACGTTGTAGTCCGGGTCGCGGTCGGCGCCCACGGCATCACGCGTGGCGGCGAACTCCTCAAGGAGCTCGAGCCGCTTACGAGCAGAGACGAACCGACCGCACATGTGACCTTCCCGTCCCGGTACAAGCCGGATTCGAGCTTCTTAACCACAAAACCCCATCGGCAAACGCCCGGCCGGGCCCGTCTGTTACCGCGTGTCAGCCGATACGCTCAAGGTTATGGACTCCGGACGCTGGCGCGCCCCAGCGGCACAGGGGCCGGTGCGCGCGACACTGCGGCTGCCAGGCTCAAAATCGATATCCAACCGCGCTCTCATGCTGGCCGCGCTCAGCGACGGGCCATCGGTGATCCGCGGCCTGCTGAAGGCCCGCGACACCGCGCTCGCCACCGGGGCGCTGCGCGCGATCGGCGTCGGCATCGACGACCGGGGCACCGAAGTAGCCGTCCGCCCGGGCACCCCGGCTTCCTGTACCCCGGCCCCCGGCGCCGCGGTCAGCGTCGACGTGGGCAACGCCGGGACGGTCATGCGGTTCCTGCCCGCGGTGGCCGCGCTCACCCCGGCCGACATCGCGTTCGACGGCGACCCGCGGGCCCGCGAGCGCCCGGTCGGCGCCCTGCTGACCGCGCTGCGCCTCCTCGGCGTGTCGATCGACGACGAGGGGCGCGGCTCGCTGCCCTTCACCGTGCACGGCACCGGGTCGGTGGCCGGCGGCCCGGTGACGCTGGACGCCTCCGGGTCATCGCAACTGGTCTCCGGGCTGCTGCTGGCGGCGCCGCGGTTCACCGCCGGGGTGCGGGTGCACCACTCGGGGCCGCCGGTGCCGTCCGTACCGCACATCGAGATGACGGTGGCGATGCTGCGCGACGCGGGCGCCGTCGTCGAGGTCGACTCGTCAACCGGCGGCCGGCCCGACTCCTGGCGGGTCGCGCCCGGGCGGCTGAGCCTCGGCGACTTCACCGTGGAGCCCGACCTGTCCAACGCCGGCCCCTTCCTGGCGGCCGCGCTGGTCACCGGCGGCTCGGTGACCATCCGCGACTGGCCCGCGGTGTCGCTACAGGCGGCCGACGCCATCCTCGACGTGATCACCCAGCTGGGGGGCTCGGTGTCGCGCGACGCCGCGGGCGTCACCGTCACCGGGTCAGGCGTGATCAACGGCATTGACGCCGACCTGCGCGACATCCCCGAGCTCTGCCTGCCGCTCGCCTCGGTGGCGGCGCTCGCCTCGGGCCCGTCCACCCTCACCGGGGTCGGCCACACCCGGCAGCAGGAAACCGACCGGCTGGCCGCCATCGCCAAGGAGATCAACGCGCTCGGCGGCGACGTGACCGAATCGCCGGACGGGCTCTCCATCCGGCCACGGCCGCTGCGGGTGCCGACCGGGCACGCCTTTGAAAGCTACGACGACCACCGGGTAGTGATGGCGGCCGCCGTGCTCGGGCTGGCGGTGCCGGGCATCGAGGTGCTCAACGTGGCCACCGTCGGCAAGACCTTCCCCGACTTCACCACGCTCTGGGAGGGGCTCGTCCGGGGAGAACAGCCCTGAGGCAGCGGTCGAGCTACCTCGACGAAGACGACATTCGGGTTCGGGCCGGGCGCGGGTCGAAGCCGCGCACCCGGCGGCGCCCGGCCCACGAGTCCGCCCCCGAGGCGTTCGTCGTCAGCGTCGACCGCGGCCGTTACGGGTGCGTGCTCGACG
>JAMFSN010000012.1 GCA_026225295.1 Frankia alni | reverse complement strand
GGTCAGCGGGCGTCGGAGAGGCTGTTGACGATGCCGGTCGCGGTCTGGGCGGCGGTAGTCATCGTCAATGCGCTCTTGATCTCCGTTGATGCGGCCAGTTTCCCGGCCTGGCGGTGGTGGGCGGTCGGGCGTCAGTGCCCGCGCACCTTCCGGCGCCGGTTCACGCGTCCGGCGTGTGGCGCAGGCCGACGCGGCCGGAGCCGGCGGTGGCATCCGCGTCGCCGCTTCCGCGGCGCGGATGCCACCGGTCGGCGCAGCCCGCCGTCGGCTTCAGTTCACCGATCGGCTCAGTTAACCGACGTTGGCGCGACGAAGGTGTAGCCGAGCCCCTTGATCCCGGCGACGATCTGCTGAAGCTGCGCGAGCGGGTAGTCGGGGTGGAAGAAGAAGCTCGCGACGCCCTGGGTAACCGCGAGATTGACCTGGGCATTGTGGATGATGTCGGCCGGCAGGCGCGGCGGGTTGTTGTTGGCCACCGCCGGTTCGTAGTTCCCCAGATTCTCGGGAATGATCTTTTCCCCGTAGACGTCGTGCACGACGTACGGGAAGAACTGCCCGAAGGTGTGGCTGTAGTTCAACGCCGCTCCGCTGAGCTGGCCGCCGACGAACAGTTCCCGCTCGTACCGGGTGCTGTAGACGCTGTCGATGCCGGCGTAGTCGGCGGGGGAGGCGAAGTAGTGCGGGGTCTCCCAGATGGTCGGCGCCGTCAGCCCCGCCGCCGTGAACAGATTCCGACCGGTGGTGACCCGGTTGGTCGCCCAGGCGGTGGAATCGCCGGGCACCGGCCCGGTCCAGGTGACCCAGTCGGTGTTCTGGCAGGGCGCATCGAAGGTGTACGGCGGATTCTGGGTGGTCGCGCACTGCGCCCGGTAGAACTCGGCGTCGTCGACGCTCACCCCGTTGTAGGGGTTCGCCACGGTGGAGAACTGGTGGGTGAACCCGTGCTGGATGAGCGTGCCGCCCTTGGACTTCAGGTAGGTCAGGGCCGCCACCACGGCTGGTGCCTGGGCCAGCGTGATCGTCTGGGCGACCCCATTGTTGTAGGTACCGTTCGGGTCGGTGTACTCAGGTACGACGCCGACGCTGAACGGAACCCCCTGACCGGACAGGTAGTCGGCGAATTGCCGCAGCACCGTCGGGTCAGAGGTGGGATTCACATCCTCCAGCCGGACCAGCGCCTGGTGGCTGGGTGTCGCCGTCGGGGCCAGGGCCGCGTAGAGCAGGTCCGCGAAGATGATGTAGCGGTCCGACTCGGTGATGTAGGAGAAGGGAACCTCACCGATGAACGTCAGGTTGGACGACCGGATCGCCCAGGGAAAGCTCGTCCCCGAGGACTGGGCGATCGACGCGCACGCCACCGCCGCCCCGGCGGTCGTGGTGCAGTTCGCCTGGGCCAGCGAGGTCACCGTGCTCGGCGTGACGATGTGCGGGGCGAGGATGTTGTCCCCGTTGGCGGCGGCCCGGCTGAAGGTCTGGCCCTTGTAGCTCACCGTCGCCACGGTGTCCGTCGTGTCGAAGTACGAGGTGGACGGGTCCCAGCCGTACTTCGCCTGGAACGCCGTGTCGGCCGCGCCGCCGGCGGCCCCCGACAACTGCCACACGTTGTCGGCGGCCCACACCACCGGGTGGGTGGTGGTCAGGACATCGTTGAGGAACGCGGTCGGGATGGGCTCGTTGTATGTCGAGCCCAGATAGATCGTCGAGGTGAAGCCGCCAACCTGGCCGGAAACGTAGTTGGCGACCGGCTCGGCCGTGATCCGCCCGAAGTGGCTGGCCAGGTTGCCGCCGGCCACCGCGTAGAGCTCGCCGAGCCAGCCCCAGGAGCCCGTGCTGTCGTAGACCACGAGCGTCGTCGTGGTGCTGGTCGGCCCCCAGGCCCGGGCCTGCGGCGGAGCGGCCACCGCCGGGGTCGCGGCCGCGGCTGCGTGGGCGCCGGCGCGCGGGCCGGGCGGCTTCACCAGGGCGGTCGGCGGGACGTAGCCGGCCCGTTGGGTGGGACGGCCCTTCGGCGGTCGGGGCGGGGCGGGCAGTCTCGCGGTCGTTCCGCGACCGGCGGTGATCCCGTGACCGAGATGACCGTGTCTTTTCGACGCCGCCGAGGCCGGGGCGCCCCCCGCGACGAGCGGCACCACGAGCGCGGTCGCCGCGGCGGTCGCCACGAGGAACCGCCGACTGGATCGACTCACTATTTCCTTCTCCTTTGATCGTGATCGTGATCGGACATCGGGGTGGGACCGCCGGGTCACCGCCGCGGGCGGTCGGTCGGAACCGGGACCCGCGGGGCCGGGCGGGACCGGGTCTGCCGCGGGAGGTCGGGAAGCCCGGTCGGCCGAGGGTCGAATTCGTCGGCGGGCGGGCCGACCCGGAAATGGTGGGCCAGGGCCGCCACCGAGCGGCGGGCCGCGGCCCCGTCGCCGTACGGGTTGACCGTGTTCGCCATCGCGGCGTACGCCACCGGATCGTTCAGCAGTCGCTCGACCGCCGTGACGATGGTCGTCTCGTCCGTGCCGACCAGCGCGACCGTGCCCGCCTCGACCGCCTCCGGCCGTTCGGTGGTGTCCCGCATGACCAGCACCGGTTTGCCCAGGCTGGGGCCTTCCTCCTGGATGCCGCCGCTGTCGGTGAGGATGACGGTGGCCCGCTCGAGCAGCCGGGCGAATCCGCCGTAGGCGACCGGTTCGGTCACGATGACGTTCGGCTGGTGGCGCAGGCCAGGCAGGATCGCGTCGCGCACGACCGGGTTGCGGTGCGCGGGAAAGACGATCACCAGCTCGGGATGGGCCCGGGCCAGATAGGCCAGCGCCCGCCCGACGGCCCGCAGGGGCTCACCCCACGATTCGCGCCGGTGGGCGGTGACCAGCAGCACGGGCGCGTCAGTCCGGTCGAGCCGGCTGAGCGCGGGATCCTCATAGTCGAGGCCGCGGCCGACCGTCCACAGGAGCGCGTCGATGACCGTGTTGCCGGTGACGACGATGTCGCGCCGGTCCACGTTCTCGGCCACCAGGTTGTCCCGGCTCGTGGTGGTCGGACTCAGATGCAGGGTGGTGAGTTGGGTCGTGAGTCGCCGGTTGAGTTCCTCCGGAAACGGCGAATAGGGGTCTCCGGTCCGCAACCCGGCTTCCAGGTGCACCACCGGGATCTGTTCGTAGAAAGCAGCCAGCGCGGCGGTGAACACCGACGTCGTGTCGCCCTGGACGAGGACCGCGTCGGGCCGTTCCTGGGCGAGGAGCCGCTGCACCCCGTGCAGGGCGCGGCTGGTGATGTCGGCGAGGGACTGCCCGGGCTCGTGAATGTCCAGGTCGAAGTCGGGGGTGATCCCGAAGACCTTGTTCACCTGGTCGAGCATCGACCGGTGCTGGCCGGTGACCAGCACCCGTGGTTCGAAATGCGGTGATTCGCGCAGAGCCAGTATGAGCGGGGCGAGCTTGACCGCCTCGGGGCGAGTTCCGTAGATGACCATGATGTGTCGGTTCGGAGCTCTTCCCGTCGTTATCAGGTTTGCTGCAGGGGGCATTGCAGTTCATCTCCGTTTCTGCGCTCAGGCCCGACCCGACGGGTTATCGACGGGGGTCGGGTAGCGGATTCAGGTGGATGGGTCCGAACCGGGCTTTCGCGTCCTCGGTGTAGAGGCCGACCGCGCCCACGAGGTACGGATTTTGGGAGTCGGTGATCTGGGTGAGCGGGTGGCCGTCGCCCGAGACCGTGATGCGATTACCGATCTGCACGATTCCGACGGTGTGGTCGACACCGACCGGAAACCGGGGTGAGGTGCCGGTGGCGAGAAACCGTTCGCTGCCCCGATGGCTCGGGTCCTGTTTGGACAGCGTCCAGCCGATGGGGGCCAGAGTCAGCGCGTAGAAATGGTCGTTGGAGGTGTAGTGCCAGGTGACCCAGCCGACCTCCCACGGATTGGGGCGGCCCGCCGCGCCTTGTCGCAGTTGCGCGACCGTGCGCACGCGCACCGTGGCGACGAAGTCGCCGTAGTTCCGGGCCGTCGTGACCAGAGCGGCATGGGTCTCGTTCCGGTTGGCGGTCCGGGCCGGGGCCAGCGTGATGGCCCGGCCGGCGCCCGACCCGGTCGCGGTGATGGTGCCGTAGCCGGCGAAGGCCGAACGCCACGCGCCGTGCCGCGACCCGTCGCGCCACGGCTCGTGGGCCCGGTACCGGTCCACGGCCACCGTTGTCCCGGTGCCGACCAGGGCCGCGACGACGATCAGGCCGGCGACGATCCCTCGGCGCCCGTGGCGCCGCGCGCGGCGGTCGCGGCGGGGCGACTCACCCGGCGCGGTCATCGCCTGACCACCGGCTCCGCCCCCTGCCCGTCCGGGTCCACCTGCCCGTTCGGTTCCACCTGGCCGTTCGGGTCCACCGCGGCCGACGGGGTGGCCTCGGCAACGCGGTCGGTCTTGGCCCAGCCGGTGCGGCCGCGCAGGGTCCGGCCGACCGCCCACCAGCCCGACGCGTACCAGATCAGGCCGTAACCGACGTAGCAGTGGGCCAGCAGCCCGGCCCGGGCCAGCGGCATTCCGGTGGCGCGCTCCCGCGTCCAGTACACGTAGCCGAAGGCCAGCGCCGGTCCGAAGGTCAGCAGGTAGGAGGACACGACCCACCAGCCGAACGGGTCGCCGCCGGTCGCCACGACGAAGGCGCTGTCGATCAGGGAGAGCAGGAAGGACATCGAGAGCAGCGACGCGATCAGCAGGAGAGCCGGGCTCGTCAGGTGGTACAGCAGGTCGGCGCGGGCCCGGCGGGGCGCGCTGCGCAGCACGATCGGGATCAGCTTCCAGGACTGCAGATGGCCCTGGAACCAGCGCGAGCGTTGCCGGATCAGCCGGCGGAGCTCAACCACGCCCTGCTGGTGCACCGCCACACTCGAGCAGTAGTCGTTGCTCCACCCGGCGGTGAGAAAGCGCACGCCCAGGTCGAGATCGTCGGTCAGGCTGCGGGTCCACGGTGCCGGTCCCAGCGACTGCAGCGCCGAGAGCCGCATGAACTGGCCGTTTCCGCCGAGGCCGACGCTGCCCAGGTGGCGGCGGCCGCGTTGGAAGACCTCGGTGTAAATGACGAATTCCATGTCCTGCATCCGGGCCAGCCAGCTGTGCTGGCGGTTGTTGATGCGGACGCCGATCTGGACCGCGCCGACCCGCGGATCGTCGAAGTACGGGGTCACGGCCGCGACGGCCTGCGGATCCAACCGCCCGTCCGCGTCCACGACGACGACCACCACCCGGTCCGGATCCCGGTCGGCGACCCGCGGCTGCGACAGCAACGTGCGAACGGCGGCGTTCAACGCCTCGCCCTTTCCCTGCCGGGCCTCGGGCGCGATGCGCCGCACCAGCCAGACCCGGTCACCGACCACGCTGGAAACCACCGCCGCGGTGCCGTCGTCGGAACCGTCGTCGATGGCCACGACGACGAAGTTGTCCCCCGGAATCGACAGGAGCCGTTCCAGGCTGGCCAGAATGACCGTCTCTTCGTTCAGGCACGGGAGCAGGAAAACGAAGAACGGGTCGTCACTGTTGACCGGCGGTGTCGCCCCGGCCGGGACGGCGGTCGCCGTCGAACGGCGGGAAACTGACGCGCGATGCGCGCCCCCCGGCCCAGCGATCCGCCGGGACCCCGGCTCCCGCCGGGAGGCCACGAGCATGACCATCCCGTACAGCAGCCCGAAAACGACCAGCAGCATGGACAGCCCGACCAGCGGTAAATCCCACCGGACCGGGCGGGGGCGGGGCCAGACCGCGGGCGGCAGCGCGGGCGCGACCGGGTTGGTGGCCGGCAGGTAAACCGGGCCGACCCGGGTTCCGGCCGGGGTGCGGACCGCGACGTCGACCGCTCCGGGTAGCGCTACCGGGCTGCTGAACCGCAGGTAGTACTGGTTCCCGAGGTCGCCGAGGACCTGGCTGAACGCGGCGTCGAAGGTGCTCGCGGTCGGCCGGCTACCGAGCCGGGCAACGAAGCCGCCGCTCCCGGTGGCCAACGCGGCCAGCCCGGCCAGGCCGTGGGGCGACAGGTCGAGCAGGTAGACAGCCGTGCCGCTGGCGACCAGTCGGCGGCGCAGAAGGTCGGCGACGGACGGGCTCAGGGACTCGTCCCGGCCGGCGACCAGCACCACCGTGCGTCGCGCCGTGGGTCCCCCCGAAAATCCGGCCAGGGCTTCCGTGAGTCGTTGCGCCGCCGGCCGGGCCGCGCTCCCCAGCCTGGTCAGGTCGTACTCCGCCGCGACCGGATCCCGGTCCAGGTGTGGCGTCAGCAGCGGGGGACCGCTCGGATCGACGATCCCGGTCGCCCCACCGGGCGGGAGATCGATCAGGAAGCGCGCGGTGGCGGCCTGTTCGGCGGTCCGGACCGCGGGGCCCGTCCCGGTGTCCGGCGCGAGGACGACCTGCAGGTCGCGGCCCGTCAGGGAGATGGCGCTCGGGTGCACCGACCGGTTACCGGCCCGGACGGTGAAGTCGCGGGCGGACCGGTGCGGCCCGGCCGGAATCGTCACCACCAGGCCGATCCGGGGGTAGCGCGACACATCGACCCGGAACGCCGTCAGCCCGGTCCGGGCTGAGGCTGCGGCCGCCGGGTCGGGCCCGGCGTTCGTCGCGCCGGCGGCCGGCCCGACGGCCGCCGCCGCGACGAACGACGTCGTGAGCGCGACCGTGATGAGCGGGGCTGTAGACAGTCCGGCCCGCGCCCGTCGGTCAGGCGGCACCGGTCGGTCGGCCGGCACCGGCCGGGGCCGGGGCCGGGGCCGGGCGCGGTGCGGGCGTCTCACGTCCGGACCCCACCGGCGCCCGCGGCCGGGGCGGTGGTCGGTGCGGCCCGGCGCCGACGCCGGCGCATCACCCGGCCCACCAATGACACCGTGCACGCCGTCAGCAGATACAGAAAGAACAGGCCGCCGGCGCTGTCCAACAAGGCACGCGCGGACAGCCAGAACACACCGCCGGCTGGCAGTCGGCTGGCGCCGGCCACCGAGGTCAACGCACCAGCGCTCGCAAAATAATACACAAAGCCCACCCCCCACATAGCTGGCCACGACAAAAGCCGGTCGGACCGGCAATGAGTATCGAATGAGCGGGCGAACAGCCGGCTCATCCCGTGGCGAAACTAAGACGCCTCGAATCGACGACGCGCGGAATGGACCGCTCGACGCTGCAAACTCCGTGGCAGGTCGGGCCGGAGGCTCACCCCGGCGCCGTTAGTCCGTAAACCTTGTACCCAGCTATCTTTATCGAACGATGACGCGCGCGATCCACCACATTGTGGTTCGCCCACCGGTTGAGATTATTTCTCGATGCCGCCGCCGACGCGCGTCACGGAGACAGTCGTCAAGGCGGGCCGGCCCGCGCTGCGGGGCTGGTTCAGCAGAAAGACTCTGGTCGGGCCTGCGCAATCCCCCCTTGCCACATCTCGACGTCCGTCACGCTATGTCATCGTACGGACTCCGTCAAGTTTCCAACACGTGAACTTGACGGCTTGGAAAGGTCCTCGTCGATTGCCGCCGCAAAGTTCCTGCTCAGCGTAGCGGGGGCGGTATATCTAACCGTCGACGGGCCCCTGATGAAAGCTAGTCATCAATATGCTTCGTCGCCGGTATGCCGGGCTGAATTGCTTCACAAGAAGCCGGCGCCAGGCGTGGGGAGCCACCGGTGCGCTCGGAGATCGGTCATTTTAGAAAAATCGGGCCTGGTCAGGAATCGGGCCCACCCAAAGGCCACGCGGACGGCGCGGGAAAGGCCTTCGCCGACGACCCGCGGAGCGCCCACGCGCGGAGCCGGGCCGCGGCTGCCGCTCGGGAGGCGACTGCCGGGGTCGTGCGGATCTTCTTCGCCGCGTTCACCTCCGGTCCCGGCGGTGCCGCCCGGCTCGATGGCCGGCGCGCGGTGTCTCTGCCCGGGGCGGTGATCGTCCGGAGCGGGGGCGGCGAGCCGACCGTGAACCCCCGCCTTCCCGTAGGTGCCGCGGGCCGCGGCAGTCTGACCGACGATCAGACTGAGCATCGGGCGCCTGGCCATCGACGGGCGCGCGGGGCTGTAACCCGGCCGGCTATTGGTAGGTGGGTGCCGCAACGTGTGCGGTGGCGGAATGCTGGGCGGTGGTTGTTCGTGGCCGAGGGCCGGTCGTTGTTTTCGCGCCGGTCGGTGGGTGCCTCGCGGTCGGTTCGCCCGGGCTCGTCGGAGCCGGCCGGTGAAGACGGCTCGCCCGGCGGTCCCCACCTGCGGGTCGTGTCCGACGACCGGTATCCGGGGTGGGAAGAGGTGTACCGGGACAACGTCGGTCGGCTGTACGGGCTGATGTTCGCGAAGGTCGGCAACCGGGCCGACGCCGAGGATCTGACCGCCGAGGTGTTCATGGCGGCGCTCGGGCCGCTGCGGGTGTCCGCGAGTGTCGGTGAGGTGCGGGCCTATCTGCTGGCCACGGCGCGGACGGTCCTGGCCGGCTACTGGCGGCGCCGCCTCGGGCTGCAGGTCACCGATCTCGACGAGGAACGGGTGGCGACGGTGTTCGCCGACCCGGTCGGCGAAATCGGCCCGGTCGGCGAGGTCGAACCGGGGGGCGGCGCGGGGGCGGTGGCTCGGGCGGAGACAATTCTGGCGGCGTTGCCGGCCCGGTACGAGCGGGTTCTGCGGTTGCGGTTCCTGGAGGGTCGGTCGGTCCGCGAGACAGCCGACGAACTGGGCGTGAGCGTGGGGAACGCGAAAGTCCTCCAGCATCGGGCGTTGCGCCAGGCGGCCGGTACGGCCCAACCGGCGGGGGCGGGCCAGCGTTCGGGGCCGTCGCGGAAGGAGACCTGAGATGCGCGGCGTGCGGCGGTTTGTCGATGACCTGCTGGCCGGCCGACGGCCGCGCGGGTTCCGGGCCCGGCCGACCGACGTCGAGACCCTGCGGACGGCGATCAGGCTGAGTGCGGCGCGGCCGGGGGAGGGCACGCCCGACGACGAATTCGTCGCCCGGCTGCACGATCGCCTGGCGTCGCGGCACGACGGGACGACCGACCCACGGCCGGCGCCGGCCGCGGCCGGCACCCGGCGCCGCTTCGTCCTGGTGACGTCGGTGGCCGCCGGAGCGGCGGCGGTGGGCGCCGGCCTCGACCGCCTCTGGGCATTCGGCCGGCCGTCGACCCGCGTCGGGCCCACGGCGACCGGCCCGCTGCGGCCGAATGCCGGCGTGTGGTGGACGGTGACGCAGAGCGTGGATCTCCCGGAAGGTGGGATACGGGGGTTTGACCTCGGCAGCGTCACCGGATTCGTCGAGCGTTCGGGAGGCCGGGTCCGCGCCGTGTCCGGAGTCTGCACCCACCAGGGCTGCCACCTGGCGTTGGACCCGGCCGTGCGGCGGCTCAACTGCCCGTGCCACCGGACCGTCTTTGCGATGACCGGTGACGTTTTCCGGTCCCAACTGCGGCCGTCACCACCGAAGCTGCCGGAACTTGAGGTCCGGGAGGCCGACGGGCTCGTGCAGGTCTACGCCCCACCGAAAGCCGTCTGACTCGATATTCGGGTCGGCCGCTGCTCGATTCACCCGTTCATGCTCGGTACCGTCGTGGTGGCCCCGTGACGGTACCGGCCGGGCCGGCGGACCGCGGAAAAGCGCTGACCATCGCCGACCGGACGCCGCAACTGTAACCGGCGACCCTATCTCCTGGTGTCAGCCTGGCCCGCGGAAAAGGGGTCGGGATCCGTTTCGGAAATGGAGAACACCGGTGCGACTGAAAAGGTCCTCGATCAGCACGCTCACGGCGGCGGCGGCCGCGGCGATGACGCTCAGTCTGTTGTCGGCGCCCGCCGCGCTGGCGTCCGGCGGGGGCGGGGGAGGCGGCGACGGAAGCGGCGGCGGTCGCCGGCTCGGGCCGCCCGTCTCGACCAGTGGGGTCGGCTCGCTCGGCAGCCCGTGGACGTTGAAGTCGCAGCACGACGACGACGGCCCCGGCCTCGTCGCCGGTGAGGAGTTTGAGATCACGACTCCGGCGGGTCACGTCTGGGCGGTCACCCTGGCCGACAACGGCGTCCCGTTCTTCAGCCAGGACGTGACGGCCGACGCCACCGGGTTGAAGGCGATGAGCAAAGCCCCCGACCAGGGCATCGACCAGATCATGAGCGTGCACGCGGTCGACGCGGGCACGCACGAGGTCATCGACGGCTCCGTCGACCTGCCCGTGAACTGACTGCCCGTGAACTGATCGGTCCTGGAGACTGATCGGCCCGGTTGTCCCCGGTGTCCGTCCCGGACTGTCCGTCCCGCACTGCCCTGATCGGTTCGGCCCCCGCTAGGTTCACTTTCGTGAGGATGGGAGCGGGCCGCGGCACGGTCTACGGGATCGATCTGGGCACGACCTTCAGCTGCCTGGCCCGGATGGGGGCGTCCGGGGACGCCGAGGTCGTGGCGTTGTTCGACGGCTCGCAGACCCTGCCCAGCGTCGTGCTGTTCGTCGGCGCCGACGACTACCTCACCGGGCGGCCGGCCCGGGAACTGGCCCGGGCCCGGCCCGACGACGTCTGCGCCCTGGTCAAGCGGCGGATGGGCGACGGCGAGTGGCGTTTCATCACCCGGGGGGCGGCCTGGTCGGCGCCGGCGGTCAGCGGCCTCATCCTCAAGGCGCTGGTCTCCGACGTGGAGCTGACGACCGGCGATTCCGTCGACGACGTGGTCCTCACGGTTCCGGCCTACTTCGGCGACGAGGAGCGGCGGGCCACCGTGCTGGCCGGCGAATACGCCGGGCTCAACGTCGTCGACGTCATCAACGAGCCGACCGCGGCCGCGCTGTCCTACGGGTTCGCGCGTTTCGAGGTCGGCGCCCGGCGCACCCTCGCCGGGCCCGGGGCCGCCGTCGAGGAGGTCGCTCTCGTCTACGACCTGGGCGGCGGAACGTTCGACGTGACCGTCGTCGAGCTGGCCGACCGGCGGGTTTCGGTCGTCGCGATCGACGGTGACCACCAGCTCGGCGGGGCCGACTGGGATGAAAAGGTCGTGCTGTTCCTCGCCGACCGCTTCCTGGCGGCCCACCCCGACCGCGGCGACCCCCTCGACAGCGGCGCGTCGTCGCAGGCCCTGCTGCTGGCCGCCGAGCAGGCCCGCCGGGAGCTGACCGACGTCACCTCGACGACCGTCACCGTCGCCCACGGCGGGCAGTCGGTCGACATCGAGCTGACCCGCGCGGAGCTGGAGCGGCTCACCGGCGGGCTGCTGGACCGGACGATCTCATTGACCCGCGCGGCCCGGGACGCGGCGACGGCGCGCGGGGCGCGGGGCATCGACCGGATCCTGCTGGTCGGCGGGGCCTCGCGGATGCCGGCGGTCGAACGGCGGCTGTCGGCCGAGTTCGGCGTGCCGGTCGAGCTGACCGATCCGGACCTGGCCGTCGCCCGGGGCGCGGCGATCTACGGGGAGAAGAAGTCGTTCGAGCGGCTGATCGTCGCCGACCTGGTGACCCGCGGCCAGTTGACCGACGGGGCGTCGTTGGACGCGGCCCAGCCGGCCGATCTCGACGCGGCCTGCGGGCGGCTCGCGACCGCCCTCGACCTTTCCCCGGGGCGGGTCCGGCGGACCGTGGAGGTGCAGGTCGTCAACGTCCTGTCCCGCGGATTCGGCGTCTTGGCGCTCAACGGGCTCGGTGAGCGCAACGCGGTGTTCCTGGTCCACCGGGACGACCGGCTGCCGGTCGCTGTCCGCCGGGGCTTCGGCACCGTCGTCGACGACCAGGAGACGGTGACCGTGTCCGTGGTGGAGCAGTCCGGCGGTACCGAATCCCCGCGCGTCGACGACAACAAGATCATCGCCCAGGCGGAGTTCACGGACATCCCGGCCGGTCACCCAGCGGGCACGGAGATCGCGATCACCTTCCGGATGGGCTTCGACGGCATCCTGGAGGTCACCGCGACCCACGAGGGTGCGGCCGACCGGCCGCTCACCGTTCGGGTCGAGACGTCCGCCGCGCTCAGCCAGGCCGACGTGGCGCGCGAACGGGACCAGGTGGCGCGCGCGCGGCGCGCCCGGCGGGCGTCCGACCGGCCGGGCTTCGGCGACCCGCCCGCGGCGGGCTGACGGGCGGCCCGGCGCAGATGCCTTTCGACATGAACCGGCCGGCCGACGCCCGGCGCTTCGACTCCGACGACTACCGGCGGCGGGTCCTGGCCGCCGTGCACGCGCGCGGCGGCGCCGAGGAGAGCGATCCGTTCGAGATCTACGACCTGCCGGTGGAGACCAGCGACCGGCTCACCGACGCGGCGGTCGCGGCCCAGGTCGAGGCGGTGTGGGCGTTCTGGCAGCGCAACCGCGACCATCCGCGTTACCGGGGAACGATCCTCGGGTTGCTGGCCTGGCACGCCGAGCTGTCCGCGGTGGTGACCGACCGGTCGTCGCGCGAGGAATGGGCCGAACGCACCCGGATCGCGCGCGCGGCCCGCGACGACGGCCGTTTCGCGGACCTCGACGTGGCGGTCAAGCGCCTGGTCGAGCGGTTCGGCGGCCTTCCCGAGGACAAGCTCGCCGGCCTGCGATCGCTCGCCGCCGCCCAGGGCATCGACGAGGCTGACCTCGCGGGACGGCTCCGGCGGTGGCGGGTCCGGCCGGCGGGCGCGCCGGAGCGGGCCGGCCGGGCCGCGGTGTCCCCGGAGGTGCTGCGCCAGGTGCGCGCCGACCTCGCCGAGCTGGGCCGGGTCTCCGGCTCGCCCGCGCCGCGGAGCTTGTTCGACCTGCTGGGCCTGACCCCCGGCGCCCCCCGGGAGCGGGTCCGGGCGGTCCGCGACGAGCTGGCCCAGCGCAACCGGCAGCGCCGCCCCGACCGGCGGCGCGCGCTCGTCGACGACCTGCTCGCCTCGGTGACGCGGCTGCTCATCGACGCCGATCCCGAGGCCTACCTGGACGGGCTGGTCACGGAGGTCGCCGCGCTTCTGCGGCCCCGGGTCGCCGCGGCCATCCTCATGGAGGACCAGCTGCTTCCGGCCGAGGAGCGGACGTTGGCCGCGGCCGCCCAGGCGGCCGGCCTGGACCCGGCGCGGGCGCGGTCGGTTGTCGCCGCGCTCGCCGGAGAGCTTCAGCCGACGACCGACGGCTCGGCGACGGGGCCGTCCGGCCCGTCCACCACGGACGGCGCCGCCGTCGAGCGGCGCGCCCGGCAGTGGCCCGCCGACCTGTCGAGGGCCCGCGCCGCACTGCGGGCCGGACGGCTCGAGGAGGCCGCCGCCCACGTCGAGGCGGCGCGGGCGGCGGCGGGCGAGATGCTGCCCCCGATCCGGGCGCTGGCGGACGAGGTCGAGCGGTCCCGGTCAGCGGCTCCCGAGTCGCAGACCGGGCCCGGGCCGGCGCCGGCGCCGGAACCGATGCCGACGCCGGTCGGGAACGTCGCCGACGCGCTGGGCCGGGCCCACGACCTCTGCCTGGAGGCGGGCCAGCTGCGCTGGACCTGGCCGCCCGGCTGTACCGAGACGATCGTCGCCTGGAGCTCCGCCGGGCCGCCGACCGCCCCGGACGCCTCCGGCGTCGGATCGCGCAAGGTGACCAACACCCGGTACGAAATCGATCACGGGGTGCAGCCGCCTGACCAGCGCCCGCTGGACGTCGCCGTCTTCGTCTGCACCCGCGACCGCGCCGGCCGGCTCATCGTCGCCACGGCCGGAACCCACCGCCGCCTGCCGAGCTGAGCCCCGCGGATCAGCCGCGGTCCCCTACGCCTCTCGGAGCTAACGGTTGGCTGGGTCGGCGTCCTCCAAGCGGCGCGTTCACCAGCCCACCTGTCTCGACCGCCTGACCGGCGGGGCCCGTGGGTTACATTGAGTTCATGGTCGTGCTGGTCGTGGCTCTGCTCGTACTCCTGGTGATCCTGCCGATTGTCGGGTGGGCGCTGTGGCTGGTGGTGAGTGCGGCGCTGGTCGGTGCGATCATCGGCGGCCTGGCTCGTCTCGTGATACCCGGCCGCCAGGAGATCGGGATCTTCAGCACGGTGGTGATCGGGTGGATCGGGTCGTTGTTCGGCAGCCTGATCGGCCGCCACGTGCTCCACGTCGGTTCGCTGCTCACCGTGCTGTGCGAGATCGGCGTGGCCGCGGTGCTCGTCGCGATCGCGAGCAGCGGTGCGGGGAATGCGTTCGCGCGCCGAAACGGGAGCTTGCGCCGCTGAGCGCGGCACCGGCCAGGGCCAGGGCCGGCCACCGACCAGAGCCGGGCCGGTTGGCCGGTCGTGATCCGGATCCGGTCGCCAGGGGCGCGTCCCCCCGTTGATCGGCGACCGGTGACCCGCGTACCGTCGCCGGCATGACGCCGGAGCAGATTGCCGACCTCGTGCACCTGCGCCGGGCCCGTGACCTCATTGATCGCGACTACGCGCAGCCGCTCGACGTGCCGGCGATGGCGCGCGCGGCGCTCACATCGCCCGCGCACTTTTCGCGCCGATTCCGTGCGGCGTACGGCGAGACGCCGTATTCGTACCTCATGACGCGACGGATCGAGCGCGCGAAGGCACTGCTGCGGCAGGGAATGTCGGTCACCGACACCTGTGTCGCCGTCGGTTGTACGTCGCTCGGATCCTTCAGCTCGCGGTTCACCGAGATCGTCGGCCAGACGCCGTCGCGGTACCGGGCGCGCGACCACCGGGACCTTGAGGTCGTGCCTTCGTGCGTGAGCAAGGTCGCGACGCGCCCGCGGCGCGCCCGGGTCACGGTCTGAACGCTGCTGACCAGCCCCGCATCGAGCAGGATCGAAGAAGCGCGGCCCGGATCGGTCGGCTTACGGTCTTCGCATGGCTGTCAACGTCTCCGCAATGTTCATCCCCGTTCACGACCCCGACGCCGCGCTCGGCTTCTACCGCGACGCGCTCGGCCTCGAGGTCCGTAACGACGTCGCGTCCGACGGCTTCCGCTGGGTCACCGTCGGCGCCCCGGGGCAGGACCTGGACATCGTCCTGTCCCAGCCGCACGGCGGTCGTTCGCGGACCGAGGGCGACGCCCTGCTGTCCCTTGTGACCCAGGGGTCGCTGCAGGCGGCGATCTTCCGGTCCGACGACCTCGACACCACGTTCGAGAAGGTCCGGGCGTCGGGCGCCGAGGTCCTCCAGGAGCCGGTGTCGCAGCCCTGGGGCGCCCGCGACTGCGCGTTCCGCGACCCCTCGGGGAACCTCGTGCGCATCGCGCAGGCCTGACCGGCGGGGACGCGGTCGACGGGTCCGACCTTCGAGCAAAGAAAGAAAGTAAGGCGTGATTTCGCCGCGCTTCCCGAGGACGGATCGCCGGTCGCCTGAGCCGCCCGGCACCGAGCCCGACGGAAATCGACACCGCCCCGCCGACGGCCAGCTTCAGCCGCCGGCCAGCGTTCAGCGGCCGTTGGCGGGGGCCGCCCGGGCCACCTGGAGCAGCGGCACCGTGCCGGCCGCCGGGTCGCCGGTCCGTAGGATGAGGGGCGTCACCCACCTCAGTCGGTGTGATTCTGGTCGGGAACCCACGGATACCACTGGTAGCGGGAGTGGCGCTTTGTCGCCCGGGCCCGCGGTACCGCCAGGATGGTCTTGATCAGGGAGTGTGGTGGGAGGTCGTCACGTCTGGGGAACGCGTACGGGCCGGGCTGGGTGCGGCGGTGGCCGCGGCCCCCGGCGGCCTGGCGTCCGCCGACGGGTTGTGCCGGGCCTGCGTCGAGCTTCTGAACGTGGACGGCGCCGCGGTGTCGGTGCTCCGGGACGGCGCGTCGGTGGGCACATTCGGCTCCAGCGGGGAGCTCAGCCGCCGGCTGGACGAGTTCCAGTTCACGTTCGGGGAGGGGCCGTGCCTGGACGCCGTGCGGCATGGCCAGCCGGTGCTGGCGGCCGATCTGATGCTGCCGGGCGAGGTCCGTTGGCCGGTGTTCGCGCGGGCGGTGCTGGCCACCGGGGTGCGGGCCGTGTTCGCGCTGCCGGTGGTGTACAGCGGGACGTGGGTCGGCGCGCTCGACCTTTTCCGGAGCGCCCCGGGCGCGTTGGGCCACGACGATCTGGTGGGCGGATTGTTCGCCGCGCGGCTCGCGGCGTTACCCCTGCTCGACCTGATGACGGCGGATGTGGATTGGGAGGCCGCCGGCGAAGGGGGCGCCGGGCTACCGGACCTGGCCTCGTTGGAGCGGGTCGAGGTCTACCAGGCCACCGGAATGATCATGGCGCAGTGCGACATGGGCCCGAGCGAAGCGTTGGTCCGGCTCCGGGCGTTCGCGTTCGCGTGTGATCGGACCGCGAGTGAGGTGGCGTGGGCCGTGATCCGGCGCGACGTAGCTTTCGACGGGCACAGTCGCTGGCCCGGGCCGGGGCCCGACGGGGTGGCGATCTCATGAGTTCGGACCGGGAACGGGAGATCACCCAGGCTTTCGTTTCGCTGGCCAACAGCCTGGTCGACGGATTCGACGTGGTTGATCTGCTCGACGGGCTGGCGGCGGACTGCGCGCATCTGCTCGACGTCGAGTCGGCCGGGCTGCTCCTGGCGGACGGGCGGGGCGTGCTGCACGTGGTGGCCGCGTCATCAGAGCTGATGCGCAACCTGGAACTGTTCCAGCTGCAGCGGGATCAGGGCCCGTGCCTGGACTGCTATCGGCAGGGCGGTCCCGTCAGCGTGGTGGACCTGTCGGCCGCGGCGGTCCGCTGGCCGTTGTTCGCGGCCGCCGCGACGGAGGCCGGGTTCGCCTCGGTCCACGCGGTTCCCATGCGGCTGCGCGACCGGGTGCTCGGCACCCTGGGTCTGTTCGGAACCCGGACCGGGAAGCTCACCGAAGACGACCTGAACCTCGCCCAGGCGCTGGCCCACGTCGCGAGTGTCGCGCTCGTCCAGGACAAGGCCGCCGCCGACCAGACGGCCATCAACGAGCAGTTGCAGCACGCGCTGACCAGCCGGGTGGTGCTCGAACAGGCCAAAGGCTTCCTCGCCCAGCACGGCGGACTGAACATGGACGAGGCGTTCGCGCAGCTGCGTCTCTACTCCCGCGACCACAACGAGCGGCTCACCCACGTTGCCCAGGCGATCGTCGCCCGCGAGCTGCCTGCTCAGAGCGTCATGGCCCACGCCACCGCCAAGGCGGCGCGGGCGCCTCGCGGCACCCGACCCGGATCGGCCCCCCGCTGACCGGTGGTCCCCGGACTGGTCACCGGGCCACTAGTGACGCTGGGTGGGGACCTGCTCGCGGACCCATTCGGCGAGCGCGCCGAGATTGCGGGTCTGCATGAGAACCTCGCCCGGCCCCCGGAAATCGCAGACCAGGCCCTCGCCGGACAAGATGGTGGACTTGAGGCCGCCGACCCTGCGGGTCGAGTAGCCGATGCTTTCGCTGAACGCGACGACGTGACCGGTGTCGATGGTGACGGATTCGCCGGGCCCGAGCGCGAAGTGGTCGATCGCGCCGTAGGACGACACGACCAGCTGGTTGCCGCCCGAGCAGTGCAGCAGGACCAGGTCGTGGGAGGCGAAGAAGCCCCGGGCGCCTCCCCATTTCGTCTTCACCTCGACGTCGGTGTCGCTACCGAGGTAGCTGCCCGAATGCACGAGGTAGGCGCCGACGGTGCTCGGGTTCAGCACGGTGACATCGCCCGGCAGGTTCGGCGCGAGCTGCAGCAGACCGCCACCGGTGCCGGCCGTGAAGGTGTTGAGGAAGAACGATTCACCGCCCAGCGCCGAGCGCCCGAGTGACCGCAGCAGTCCGCCCTGGGCCTTGGTCTCGATCCGCATGTCAGTGCTCATGGCCACCATCGCGCCGCCTTCGGCGCGCGCTGACTCGTGTGGGGCCAACCGCAGCGTGGCGACCGCGAACGATCCTGGGTGGGACACGTCGATTTGCACAGTGACCTCCTGATTCAGCGCGGGCTCACCGTACCGGGACGCCCCAGACGGGGCGGTCGGTGAACGACGGGTGGGCGACCGGCCGCGGCGTTCCCCACGGGCTGGGCGCGCCGGCCGCGACCGGCCGCGGCGTCGGGCCCGGCCGGGCCGGGCCCGCGGGCGGGGTTTTCGGCCCGAGCGAGGGCGCCGGAGGCGGAGGCGGTGCCGGGGCGGGGGGCGGCGCGGCGGCCGGAGGCGGCTCGTCGTCGACCGCGCCGCCGAAGGCTTCGATCAGGGCGGCGAGCCCGCCGTCGAAGCCCTGGCCGGTCGACGTCATCCGCCAGCCTCCGCGTCGGTACACCTCGCCGAGGATGACCGCCCGCTCGCTGGAGAAATCGGAGCGGGCAAAGGCGTAGGTGGCCAGCTCCCGGCCGTCGCCGACCAGTCGCAACCGGCCGGCCGCGACCTCGCCCATGGTGGCCGGCGGGTCGACCGAGATGGTGACCATGATCCGGCCGATGGCCTCCGGTATCCGGTCGAGCTGGAGCAGGAGCGCGGCCGAGTCGCCGTCCGTCCCGTCCACCAGTCGGACGGCGCCGTCGGGGGACGCGGGCTGGTTGTAGAAGACGAACCACCGGTCGTCGGACAGCCGCCCGTCCGCGTCCAGGCCGAAACCGATGACGTCGAGCCCGGTCGCCCCGCCCGCATCGAGCCGCACGCCGAGGTACAGCTGCGCGGGTTCGCCCCCGGCCAGCGCGGCCAGCGCGACCCGCTGCCCACGGACGAGGTCCACCACGCCGCCGTACGCTACTGCGCCGCCGCGGCCCCGCCCGGGCCAGGTGCCTTCTTAGCCGGGAAAGCCGGGCCGGCGCGCCCCGCAGGTTTCTTCGACGCGCTTCTCACATGTCCAGCACGATGTCGGTGCCGGGCCGGGCGCAGCAGATGAGGACCTCGCCGGCGGCCGGCGGCTCCAGCGGGGCGGGGGAGTAGGCGACCTCGCCGGCCAGCAGCGGGGTGGTGCAGGTGTGGCAGACGCCGGACCGGCAGCTCCACCGGGTGGAGACGTCGCAGGCGTCGGCCAGCTCCAGCACGCTGCGGGTGTCCGTGCGGAAGGGCGCGGAGATGCCGCTGCGCGCGAAGGTCACCAGCGGCCCGGTGCCGGGCGGACCGGGCGGCTCGTGGGGCGGCCGGCGATGCGCCGCGATCAGCCCCGGGGTGATCGACGGTAGCGCCCCGAACAGCTCGGCGCGGATCCGGTCGGGGTGGACACCGATCGCGGCGAGGGCGTCCCCTGTCCCGGCCATGAAGGCGGCCGGTCCGCACACGTAGGCGGTCGCGTCGGCGGGAACGGCCAACGCGGCGAGCGTGTCGGTGGTGAGGCGTCCGGGCCGGGCGTGGGCCCGGTCGCGTTCGGCGGGGGTCGCCGCGCTGTAGAACACGTGCTCGTGGGCGTGCGGCAGGGCGGCGAGCAGGGTGTGGGCCTCGGCGGCCAGCGGATGTTCGGCCGGCCGGCGGGCGCCGTGGATCCACCAGACGTCGCGCTCGCTGGGGCCGGCGGCCAGTTCGTGCAGCATGGACAGCACCGGGGTGACACCGATGCCGGCGGAGATCAGGAGCACCGGCCCGGTCCCGGCCTCGAGGACGAAATCGCCGCGCGGCGCCGCGCCGTCGAGGACCGCTCCGGGTTGCAGGGTGCGGTTCAGGTAGGTGCTGACGGCGCCGTGGGGCTCGTGCTTGACGCTGATCCGGTAGGTAGGGGCGCCGGGTGCTGAGGACAGCGAGTAGCTGCGGACCGGCGCGGGCTGGCCGGCGCCGGGGACCCGCAGGGTCAGGTACTGGCCGGCCCGGGCGGCCGGGAGCGGGCCCCCGGCCCCGGCGGTGAGGTAGACGGAGGACACGGTCGGGGTCTCGGGAACCACCTTCGTCACGCGCAGCGGCCGGAACCCGGCCCAGGCCGGCTCGGTCGGCCCGGGGCCCGCGGTGGCCCGGTCGGCGGCGCCGACCAGGTCGCGGAACGAGCCCTGCCAGCCCGGGCTCAGAGCCGGGATCCCCAGCGCGCGGCGCAACCTGGCCGGGTCCCGGTCGGGCAGGTAGAGCAGCGCGTCGGTGTCGGCCACGGTCAGCGCGCCGGGACCGCCCCGGGTTTTGACGATCCGGTCGCCGGCCTGAATGCCGCCTTCGGCGACGACCCGCATGTAGAAGCCCGGACGGTGGTGGCTGACCAGCAGGGCCGGCAGTGCCGGCTCGCCGACCCGCAGGCCGACCCGGTAGCAGGTGACCCGCGGCTGGGTGACCTCGAACTCGGCCTCGCCGATCCGGTACCGGTCCCCGATGCAGACCTCGTCGTCCGGCAGGCCGTCGACCGTCAGGTTCTCCCCGAACTGGCCGTAGCTGAGGTCTTCCCAGCCGAAATGTCGCTGCCAGTGCCGGTAGGACTCGATCTGGTAGACGAGCACCGCCCGCTGCTCGCCGCCGTGCCCGGCGGTGTCGCCCTGACCGTCCCCGTCGAGGTTGAGCCGCCGGGCCATCGTCGATCCCTCGACCGGGTGTTTCCAGACGCCGGTGTGGACGGTCCGGCCCTGCCACGCCACGTCGCGCGGCATCCCGACGTTCACCGACAGCAGCGTCGGACCGCCGGCTCCATCCGGGGTGAGCAGGTCGTTCGCCGCGATCACCGGCCGGGCACCAGTTGCTGGCCGCCGTCGATGTCGTGGGTCGCGCCGGTGATCGCGGTATTGGTCATGAGGTGCACGGCGAGCGCGGCGACGTCGGCGATGCAATTGACCCGGATCGGGGCCACCTCGGCCCGGCGCTCACGGCGCCTCCGCCCGGATCTCGGCGTGCAGTGCCTTCAGCGCGCCGACGTAGATCTCCGAGAAGGTGGGGAACGGCTGGATGACGTCGCGCAGCACCTCGAGCGGCACGCGGGCCCGGATGGCCAACGTGGCCTGCTGCAGCCACTCACCCGCCTCCGGGCCGACCGCGTAGGCGCCGGTCAGCCGGTCGCCGTCGGACAGCAGGGTCAGGAAGCCGTTCGACTCGGCGTAGGCGTGGGTGTAGGTCGCCGTCTTGGCCACGTCCGCCAGCCGCGCGGTCGCGCTGAACCGGGCCTCGCCGGCGCCCACCGCGGCCGCCTGGGGGTCGGTGTAGACCACGTCCGGCACCGCCTCGTAGTGGGCCTCGCGCGGCTCGCCGAGGATGTTCGCGGCGACGATCTCGCCCTGGTACTTGCCGACGTGGGTCAGCAGCCGCACCCCGGTCACGTCGCCGATCGCCCACAACCGCTCACCGACCCGCAGGTGCGCGTCGACCGCCACGCCGTGCGGGTCGGCCTCGACCCCGACCGTCTCCAGACCGAGGTCGGCGACCCGGGGACGCCGGCCGGTGGCGACCAGCAGCCGGTCGCCGCGCAGCTCACGGCCGTCCTCGAGGGTCAGCACGTAGTCCCCGCCGTCCCCGCTCGCGCCGTCGGCGCGGCGCGCGGCGGTCGCGTGGGTCCCGAGGACCAGTTCGACGCCGTCGCGGCGCAGGATCTCGCCCAGCGCCTCGCCGAGCGGCGCCGGCTCGTGGGCCAGCACGTGGTCGGCGCCCTCCACGAGCGCCACCTCGCCGCCCAGCCGCCGGACGGCCTGGGCCATCTCGACGCCGACCGGTCCGCCGCCCAGAATCAGCAGGCGCCGGGGCACCTCCTTCATCCCGGTGACCTCGCGGTTGGTCCAGAGGCCGGTCAGTTCGCGCAGGCCCGGGACCGGTGGCACGACCGGATCGGAACCGGTGGCCAGCACGACGTGCGCGGCGGTGTGCCGAACGCCGCCCACCTCGACGACGCCCGGTCCGGCCAGCCGGCCGGTGCCGCGGATCAGGTCGATACCGTGCTCGGCCAGCCACGTCTCCTGGCCGGCGTCGGAGTGGTCGGAGACCATGAAGTCGCGGTAGGCCAGTGCGGCCGCGACGTCCACCTGGGCGGTCGCCCCCACCTCCCGGGCCTGCTGAACCACCTCGCCGGGGCGCAGCAGCGTCTTGGACGGAATGCACGCCCAGTACGAGCACTCGCCGCCCACCAGTTCCTTCTCGACCACGGCGACCCGCAGGCCGCCGCCGGCCAGCTCCCCGGCGCAGTGTTCGCCCGGCGAGCCGGCCCCGACGACGATCACGTCGTAGTTGCCGCCGGTCACATGCCCCCCGTTCGCGGCTCGGCGACCCGCTCGACTCGGGCGCCGGCCTCGTTCCTCGGTCGCCACCCCGCTCGCTCCCGCCGCCCGCTCATATGCCCTCCGTTCGCGGCTCGGCGACCCGCTCGACTTCGGCGCCGGCCTCGTTCCTCGGCCGGCACCCCGCTCGCTCCCGCCGCCCGCTCATATGCCCTCCGTTCGCGGCTCGGCGACCCGCTCGACTTCGGCGCCGACCTCGTTCCTCGGCCGGCACCCCGCTCGCTCCCGCCGCCCGCTCATGCGCCCCCCGTCCGATCGTCGACCAGGTACTGCGCGTACCAGTCCGGCCAGTTCGCGTCGGCCTGGCCGGTTTCCTCTTCGTGCTTGCCGTGCGCGGCGGCCGCGCGGCGCAGCGCCCCGGCCAGGTCGGCGGCGGAGTCGTAGGCCGCCGGCGCGGGCGTGACGCGGCCCGGCAGGCGGGTGGTGACCTCCTGGACGAACCAGGTGTTGCCGTCCGGGTCGCTGAACGAGGCGAACGAGCCGTAGCTCTGGCGGTCCGCGGCCGGCCCCGCCACCCGCCCGGCGGTGCCGCCGTGGTGGAAGACCCCGCCCGCGTCGTGGAAGACCTCGCTGACCGGTGCGCCGTGGCTGGCCAGTTCGGCGCGGGCCGCCTCGACGTCATCCACCACCAGCTGCAGGCCCTCCGCCGAGCCGGGGACGGCCGTGGTGACCGCGGTGCCGAAGATGACCGAGCACGGCGAGCCCGGCGGGGTCAGCTGCACGACCCGGAAGTCCGCGCCGGTGGCGAAGTCGGCATCCTCCCGCCAGCCGAGCGCGAGGTAGAAGTTCTTGGCCCGGTCCACGTCGGCGACCGGCACCACCACAACCTCGAGTTTCATGTCCACGACCTGGGGCTCCTGTCCTCGTGCGGCTTTTTCGCACTGTCAGTTCTGGTGGGGATACCGAGCCCGCGGGAGAGGCTTGCGGCCCGGCCCGGCCGGGGCTGTACCTATCCGGCGGGTGGTTCGACGTCGTCGTAGACGCGGGCCGCGGCCAGCAGTCCGTCCGGGTCGCGTTCATAAATGGCGATGCCCGCCTGGGGCGCGAGGTCCCGGTCGCCCCAGCGGACGCAGTTGTATTCCAGTGCATAACGCACGCCGTCGTCGGTCACGGCGCAGTGCTCCAGCCCGATGCCGCCGCCGGCCCCGAAACGCCTGGTGAAAAATGCGCGCAGCTCATCGGGTCCGCGGTGGGTGTCGTGGGGGCCGAACGGCTCCCGGAAGTACCCGTCCGTGGCGAAGGTGGCCACTAGCGCGTCGACGTCACCGGCCTCCAGCGCGGCCTGATAGCGGCCGATGACCTCGCCGGCGCCGACCGGGCCGGACCTGAGGATCGGCGGTCGAAGGTGGCGCCGGCCGTCGACCGGCCACTGGCTGCAGTACGTGCGGAACACCACCGACCGATCGTCGGGGGATTCGGCGACCACCGCCACCGGCCACGCCAGTTCCCGCCCGTCGTCGTCGAGATGGGCCAGCAGCTCGACCACGGCCCGGCCGCCGGCACACGTGGAGGCCACCGTCTCGATCCGGGTGTGGCGCTCGGCCAGCCAGGCCTGATTGGCCAGGATGAACCGCCGCAGCGGCCGGTGGCCGCGGACCTCGCCGGCGCGGGGGTCGTAGACCACCACCTCGCCCGGCCACACGGCCTCCAGAGCGTGGACGTCACCCTTGATCAGCGCGCTGAAGTACCGCCCCACCGGGTCGGCCCGACCCGCGGTCCGGGTCTGGCTGCGGGCCAGCTCCACGGCATTGACGAAGTCCGGAAACCACGGCATCCCAACCCCCATCTCCCGACCCGACCGTCTTCCGGCCGACCGCCGCGTTCCCCCGGGCCGCGCTTACTCTGATGCGGCCCCGCCGACCGAGCACCGCGCGGGTCGCGCCCACGATGCCACGCGAGAGGCGGTCATCCCATGCGTTCCGATATCACCCCCGGCGGCGTCTTCCCGGACTACGCGCTGCCCGACCACACCGGCACCGTCCGTACGCTCAGCGAACTGCAGGGCCGCGATCCGCTGATCCTCCTGCTCTCGCGCGGCCACTACTGCCCGAAAGAGCACCAGCAGCACCTCGAACTGGCGGCGTTCCAGCCGAAAATAGCGGTGGCGTACACCCAGCTGGTCACGATTGCCACCGATGAGCACCACACGCTGCAGGAATTCCGGGCGTCGGTCGGCGCGCAGTGGCCCTTCCTGTCCGATCCCGGGCGCACGATCCAGAAAGACCTCGATATCCAGGAGTACACCGACCCCGACAACGACCCGATGATCCCGCACACGCTGGTGCTCAAACCGGGACGGGTCATTCACAGCCTCTACAACGGCTACTGGTTCTGGGGTCGCCCGTCGATCGACGACCTGTGGCGTGATCTGCGGGCGGCCACGAGTGAGATCCGCCCGGACTGGGACCTGGGCACCCCGGGTCTCCGCGAAGCCTGGGTCGCGGGGGACCGCTCGCTGTTTCACGGCTGGGACACGCGGCCGGACGGTGCCGCCACGCCCTGATCGGGCCGCCGGGCCGGAGGCCGGTCCACCTCGCCCCGGCCCGGCTCGGCCCCGCTCGGGGCGGTCAGCGATCCGCCGGGTCCCCAGCCGACCCCGGAGACGGGGCCCGCGACCCCTCGGCGGACATGTCCAGGTCAGCACGGATTTGACACACACTATTCCTATCTAGATGGTGTGGTTGTGATGACCGGGTTCAGAGGGACGCGTCGGCGTCATGTGGATCTCGGGCGCGTCACGAACATGATGTGTTGCGCCGCCCGGCGCTGATACGCCGCACTCCGGCTGCCCGCCGTCGCAACCCGCGCGGGCCGCCCGACGGTGACCCAGGGTCCCTGGCTCGCCTCTCGCACAGTCCGCTCCGGCTCCGGCCGCGGCCGACCTGGTCCCATCAGGAGAACCGTCCGCTATGCGCAAGACCTTGCTCGGTATGTCCCTCGGCGTCGCCGCCGCTCTCACCGTGGCGGCCTGCGGGTCGTCATCATCCGGTTCGTCCGGGTCGTCGGCAGCGGCCGGCCCGACCAGCTCGTCGGCCTCCGGAGCCAGCACCTCGGTCGGGGTGGGCTACTTCCAGAGTGCGACGATCGGCCCCGAGGTGCTGATCGCCGGCAACAGCGACCTCGCCTCCAAGATCAACGGGAAGATCAAGCTCAAGCCGATCGACTCCGGCGTGGAGGGCCTGGCCGAGCTGCGGGGCGGCGCGTTCCCGTTCGTCTCGGGCGTCGGCAACCCGCCGGTCGTGGGCGCGATCGCCAACAACACCAAGCTCAAGGTCATCTACGCCGAGTACTTCGACGCCGCCCAGCTGATCGTCGGCCCGAAGATCAAGGCCAACAGCGACCTGGCCGGCAAGACGGTGGGCGACCTGCAGGGCTCGTCGGAGGACTTCGAGATCCGCGGCTGGCTGTCCAAGCAGGGCCTGACCGGCAAGACGAAGGTGGTCGGCTTCCCGAGCGAGGCGGCCGTCGAGGCCGCGTTCAAGGCCCACCGCATCGACGGGGCCTACGTCGAGATCGCCCAGGCCCTCGACCTGGAGAAGAACAACAGTGGTCGGCAGGTCGTGACCGCCCAGCAGATCGCCAGGCTCGGCTTCCCGTCGCTCAACGTCCTGGCCGTGACCGACGCCTTCGCGGCCGCGCACAAGGACGTCGTCCAGCAGTTCGTCTGCCAGACCATGCACGCGCAGGCGATCAGCGCCGGCCCCCAGGCCGACACCTACATCGGTAACGCCTCCAAGCTGGTGGGTTCCCCGGCTGACCAGGCCGTCGCCGCCACGAAGATCATTCCGTTCGTCACGGCCACGGACGAGCTGTCCTGGTTCAAGTCCTCCGGCGGGACCCTGGCCGACGGGCAGATCGCCAAGGCGTACGCGCTGACCGGCCAGTTCCTCAAGGACCAGGGCCGGGTCACCTCCGTGCCGACCATCGACCAGATCACCTCCCACCTCGACTCGAGCTACGTCGAGCAGGCCGTCAAGGACAACTGCGCAGGATGACCGTTCCCCAGCAGGCCGAGGCGGGCCCGACGACCCGCCCGGCGGTCGAGATCGTCGGCGTTCGCAAGCAGTTCGCCGGTCGCTCCCGGCGCGCGCCGGGCCGGCTCGCGCTCGACGGCTTCGACCTCACGGTGGCCCCCGGCGAGTTCCTCTGCCTGCTGGGACCGTCCGGGTGCGGCAAGTCGACGTTGCTGAACATGCTGGCCGGCTTCTCGCGACCGGACGCCGGCCAGGTGCTGGCCGACGGCCAACCCGTCACCGGTCCCGGGCCCGACCGGGGCGTGCTGTTCCAGACGCCGATGTTGTTCCCGTGGCTGACCACGCTCGACAACGTGCTCTACGGGCCGCGGGCCCGCCACCAGCTCGACGCCGAGGCCCGGGCCCGAGCCGTCGAACTGCTCGGGACCGTCGGGCTGGCCGACGCCCGGGAGGCCTACCCGCACGAACTGTCCGGCGGCATGCGCCACCGGGCCGCGTTCGCGAGGGTCCTGGTCAACCGGCCGCGGCTCCTGCTGATGGACGAGCCGTTCGGGGCGCTCGACGCGATCACCCGCGTCGCCATGCAGCGCTTCCTGCTCGACCTGTGGCAACGGGAACGGACCACGATCGTCTTCGTGACCCACGACGTCGAGGAGGCGGCCCTGCTGGGCGACCGGGTGTGCGTCATGTCCGGCAGCCCGGGGCGGACCCGGGCGATCATCGACGTCGACCTGCCCCGCCCGCGCAGCATCGCGGACACCGAGACCCTGGAGTTCGTCCGGCTCAAACGACGGATCCGGGAAGCCCTCGAAGCTGAACATCACGACGGCGACGGCGACGACGGCGACGGCGGCGACGGCGGCGATGGCGCGGGCCGCGTGGCCGGCGTCGGGCCCGCCGTCGGCCACGCCGACCGCTCCGCCGGGGAAGGTGCGCACTGATGGCAACCACCTCCGAGACCCCCACCGGCGCCGCGGGCCCGGCCGCCGCCCCACCGCAACTCGCGCTGGCCGCCGGGCGGACCCAGTCGTTCTCCTGGCGGCGGCTGGCCTACGGGCTCCTGGGCCTGGTCCTGGCCGCGGCGATCTGGGAGCTGGTCTCCTACCTCAAGGACGACCCGGTGATCCTGCCGTCGGTCCAGAAGACGGTGAGCACGTTCTGGCATTACCTGTTCCAGAAATACCCCGCTGCCCAGGGCAAGACCCTGTGGCAGCACGCTTTGGTCAGCGGGGCCCGCATCCTGGCCGGCTGGGCGGCCGGAGTGGTGATCGGGGTGGTGGTCGGCGGGGTGATGGCGTCGATCCGGATCGTGCGGTACGTGCTGGACCCGCTGATCGAGATCACCCGGCCGCTGCCGCCGCTCGCCTTCATCCCGCTGTTCATCGTCTGGTTCGGGATCGGCGAGACGCCCAAGTTCATCCTCATCATCGTCGGGGTCGTCCCGGTAATGATCATCGCGACGGTCGCCGCGCTCGACGCGGTCCCGCCCGAACTGATCCAGGCCAGCCGGAGCCTCGGCGCGTCGCCGCTGTGGGCGCTGCTCACGGTCCGGCTGCGCAGCGCCCTGCCGCCGATCATCACCGGCATGCGGCTGGCCATGGGCGGCGCGTGGACCAGCATCGTCGCCGTCGAGCTGATCGCCGCGACCAGCGGGCTCGGCTATGTGATCAACAACGCGGGGGTGAACCTCCAGACGCCCCTCGTGCTGAGCGGCATCCTGGCCATCTCGGTGCTGGGCATCGTCTTTGACAGCCTGCTGCGGTTGCTGCACCGGTTCGCCGACCCGAGCACCCGCTGAACGGCCGGTTGCTGGTTAGTCACGCCGGACGATGACAGCTGCGAGGGCCTCGGGGGCGCGTCTAGGGACGTACGGCGACGCTGACGAGCTGCGCTTTCCCGGCAAGTGGCTTTGTCAGCGTGCAGGAGACGTGCGCTGACTAGGTCGACTTTGGCCCGCTGACCCCGCCGTCCGGGCCGCCTCGGCCGATCGGGCGTCCCGGACGAGGGCCCACCGCAAGCTCAGGCGCCGCGGGCGGGACGTTCCCGGGTCGCGTCGTCGTCAGCGTCCCTTGGAACGTACGTTGGCGCGGTCGGTCCGCGGGTCGGCCCGGGCTGGTTTGGCTGCGGCGGTTCGAGGCCCGGGTCGGTGCCGGTCGACGTCGATTTGGCAGGTTCGGCGTCGGCTACAGCGCGCGGGGAGGATGACACTTGCGAGGGCGCTCGAGACTGTCGTCGTGGGCGCGTCTAGGGACGTACGGCGACGCTGACGAGCTGCGCTTTTCCGGAAGCTGGCATGGTCAACGTGCGTGAAACGTGCGCTGACCATGCCAGCTTTGGCCCGCTGACGCTGACGCCCCCGCACCCCCGCCGGGCCCACGACGACGGCTCCGGCTACAGAACCGAGGGCCCGGCGTAGGTCGCGGCGACGCCCTGGCTGCGCCGGCCGGCCCGGACCGTCTCGACCGCGGCCCGCAGTTCGTCGAGCAGCTCGTCGACGATGTGGACGTGGTACGGCGAGACCATCAGGTGCAGACCGCCGGGCTGGCGGTTGAGCCACCACTGCCGCGCCTCCAGGACGTCGGCGACCGCGCTCAGATCGACGTCGTCGCTGGAGAACTGGAACACCGCCGCGTCCGGGCGGGTGGTGAGCCGCAGTCCGTCGATGGCCTCGATCCCGGCGATCAGCCGTCGCGTCGCGTCGCGGACGGCCCGCGCCTTGTCCAGGTAGCCGTCCACGCCGTGGTAGTGCAGCGCCGCCCAGGCCCCCGCGATCGGCGGGGCGGGGCGGGTTCCGGCGGGCGTCGCGGTCGCGTAGAGACCGCCACCCCAGATGCCGTCGTCGAACCAGACCCGTTTGAAGGCCAGGTCGCCGTCCCGCCACAGCAGGGCGGAGGCGCCCTTGAAGCTGTACCCGTACTTGTGGATGTCGGCGCTGATGCTGGTCACGCCGGGGACCCGGAAGTCCCAGGGCGGCACGGGTTCGCCCAGCTTCTCCCAGAAGGGCAGCAGCAGACCGCCGAGGCAGGCGTCGACGTGGCAGAGGATCCCGGCCGCCGCGGCGGCCGCGGCGATGGCCGGCACCGGGTCGACGACGCCGTACGGATAGCAGGGCGCGCTGGCCACGACCATGGCCGTGGCCGGCCCGATCGCCGCCGCGATCGCGTCCGCGTCGGCGCGTAGGTCAGAGGTCACCTCGACCCGGATCTGCCGCACCCCCAACAGGTGACAGGCCTTGGCGAAGGCCGGATGGGCGGTGCGGGCGGTCACGATCTCCGGCTCGGCGATCCCGCGCTCAAGGGCGACCGCCCGGGCCACGGAAACCGCCACGAAGATCGACTCGGTGCCGCCGGAGGTGAGTCCGCCCGTCCCGGACGGCCCGTGGAGCAGGCCGGAGACCAGATCGGCAGCCTCCTGCTCGAGCCGGGCGAGGCTCGGGAAGCGGAACGGGTTCAGCGCATTCTCGGCGAGGTACTCGCGGCTGACCGCCTCGAGCAGCTCCTCCAGGAGGGGATCGTCCGGGTGGTAGATGAGGCTGAAGATCCGACCCGCGCGCCACGGCGCATCGTCGTGGCGGTTCGCGCGCAGCCGGGCCAGCACGTCGGCCGGCGCGGTGCCGTGCTCGGGCAGCGTCGTGGGCGGTTTCGCGGGCGGCTTCGCGGGCAGCGCCGTGGGCGGCGTCGTCGATTCGGGCGGCGGGGTGGGCTTGATGGTCGTGACGCCTCCGTCCTGCGTGATCGGACCGCGGCGAACCGGGCCGAAGGGGGGCCCGACGGGTCGGGAGGTAGGGCCGCCGAGGGCCCTCACCAGCGGATGATGCCCCATGTCTAGCGGAATAGTCGAGAATGCGGTCAGGTTGAACTGCGGGCGGTGTCCTCCGGGGGGACCGCCGATCGGCGGGAGGTCGTCTCGTGAAATTCCTGGCCATCACGCTGATCGTGCATGCTCCCCATCCGGTCACCGGCGTCCTGATCTCGACGAGTGAACGGTTCCGGGAGGTCGTCGACAACGCGGTGCTCGCCGAGGAACTGGGCTTCGACGGCTTCGGTGTCGGGGAGCGTCACGAGCGGCCGTTCATCTCCTCGTCGCCGCCGGTCGTGCTCAGCCATCTGGCCGCCCTGACCTCCCGGATCCGGCTGTTCACGGCCGTGACGACGCTGAGCCTGCTCGACCCGGTGCGGGCCTACGAGGACTACGCGACGCTGGATCAGCTGTCCGGCGGCCGCCTGGAACTGATCATCGGCAAGGGCAACGGTTCCGCGCAGCGGGACCTCTTCCAGGTCACCCCGGACGATCAGTGGGACCGCAACGCCGAAAGCTACGACCTGTTCCGGCAGATCTGGCGGAACCCGGTGGTGACCGCGCAGCCCCGGTTCCGCCCGCCGCTGCGGGACGCGGAGGTGTGGCCGCGCCCGCTCCAGCAACCGATCCGGGTCTGGCACGGCAGCGCGACCAGCCAGGAGTCGGTCGACCTGGCCGCCCGCTACGGCGACCCGTTGTTTTCCGCGAACGTCACCAATCCGATCGAGCCGTACGCCGAGCTGGTCCGCTACTACCGCCAGCGGTGGGTCGATCATGGGCACGACCCGGCCGCCGCCGTGGTGGGGGCCGGGACGGCCGGCTACTACGCCGAACGCAACTCCCAGGACGCGATCAACGCCTACCGCCCGGTGTTCGAGGGTCAGCTGGCTTTCCAGCGGCGGCTCGGGCTGGAACCGGTCTTTCCGACGCTGGCCGACTTCGTCGAGCGCAGCTCCGCGCTGATCGGCAGCCCCCGGCAGATCATCGAGAAGGTCCACCGCTATCACGAGCGGTTCGGCCACAGCGTGCTGCACCTGCACGCCGACGCGGGCGGGCTGACCGACCGGCAGCACCGCGCGGCGCTGGAACTGTTCCAGTCCGACATCGCCCCGGTACTGCGGCGCGAGATTCCCGATCCGCCCTGGGACTGGGGTCCGGTCGGCGTCCCGGCCGTCACGGCCCCGCAGCCCACCGTCTGAGAAGGAGACCTGCCGTGGCATCCACCCCGCTCGCCGTCCTGGACCTGGTCCCGATCTCTTCCGGCTCGACCGCGACCCAGGCCCTTCGCAACAGCATCGATCTGGCCCGGCAGGCCGAGCGGCTCGGCTACGCCCGCTACTGGTTCGCCGAGCACCATCTCAATCCGGGCGTGGCCGGGACGTCGCCGGCCGTCGTGCTCGCGTTGACCGCGGCCGCGACCTCCACGATCCGGATCGGTTCCGGCGCGGTCCAGATGGGCCACCGGACCGCGTTGTCGACCGTCGAGGAGTTCGGCCTGGTCGACGCGCTGCACCCGGGGCGGCTGGACCTCGGTCTGGGTCGCTCGGGCGGGAAACCCCCGGCTCCGGCGCCGGAACCGGCCCTGGTCGGGACGACGGCGGCCGTCGCGACGACGGCGGTGGTGGACGGGCGGGCTCCGAACGGGCTGAAGATCCCGCCGCCGTTCTCCTTCGCGCACCTGATCGCGTCGCCCCGGTTCGCGCTGCAGAAGACCCTGCTGCAGCCGTCTGCCGCCCCGCCGCAGAACTACACCGAGCAGGTCGGCGACGTCCTGGCCCTGCTGGCCGGCACCTACGTATCGGCCGAGGGCGAGCCGGCCCACGTCATACCCGGGGAGGGCGCCGGGATCGAGGTCTGGATCCTGGGCAGCAGCGGCGGCGAGAGCGCGACCGTGGCCGGCCGTAACGGCCTGCGGTTCGCCGCGAACTACCACGTCAGCCCGGCCACCGTGCTGGAAGCGGTGGCCGGCTACCGCGCCGCGTTCCGACCGTCCACCGAGCTCGACCGGCCCTACGTCAGTGTGTCGGCCGACGTGGTCGTGGCGCCCGACGAAGCAACGGCGCGGGAACTCGCGGCCGGCTACGGACCGTGGGTCCTCAGCATCCGCACCGCCCAGGGCGCGATCCCGTTCCCCACCCCGGCCGAGGCGCGCGCGTACGCCTGGAGCGACGACGACCGGGCCCTCGTCGCGGACCGGATCGCCACCCAGTTCGTGGGTTCCCCGACCCAGGTCGCCGACCAGCTCGAGCAGCTGCGCGACGCGACCGGCGCCGACGAGCTGATCGTCACCACGATCACCCACGACCATGCCGACCGGGTGCGCTCCTACGCACTGCTGGCCGAGGAATGGGACCGGCGCTGATCGGCGGGGCGGGGCTGCCGCCGGTGCCCCGACCGCCCGCTCGTTACTACCGGACGGGGGTGCCGCACAGAGATCTCGGACCGACCGGAACGAATCGCTTTCCGTTCGAACTGATCTGCAGGAACGAGTAGCACACGGTCAGTTTTCCGAACGTGCTCTTCATGTCAACCGGTTGGGGCAGCAGGCCACCGGCCGTGTAGCCGGTAACGTTGCGCATATTGGTGATGAATGATTGACGGGTCGGGCACCGGCCGGCGGCCTGCAGACCACGGAGCATGATGTCGGTGTCTATCCAACCGGTCAGCGCGATCTCGTTCGCTGGTTGCTCCTGCTGCGGGGAGAACCTCGTCATGGCGGCGAGGAACGTCTTCTGAGCCGGGATCGGGGTCTCGAACGGCAGGAACGCGGTGAACACACTCATGCCGGCCAGTTGTTTTCCGACCGTCAGGACACCCTGGTCGTAACCGCTCGCCGACAGAATTTTCATGGTCGGCACGGCCGCTCTCACCTGCAGGCCGACCTTGATGAACTCCGTGGCGTCGAAGACGCCGGTAATCATGTCGGCGCCCGAACTCCGGATCCGATCAACCAGGGCGGACATATTCAGGTTGACGCTGTCAAAGTCGATCGTCTCGACCTGTATTCCCTCGGCCCGCATACTGGCGGCCATTTCCGCGCCGAAGGCCTCGGATCTCGGGGACAGTTGGGCGACGAGGACGGCGACCTTGGTCGTGCGCTGAGCCTTGGCGTACTGACCCCAGGTGCTGATGGAGCCCCCGCTGGCGGTGATCAGATTGAAATAGCTGAACATGTTGCCGTACTGCGCCCAGACGGCGTCGTCGGATGTCCCGACGACGGGTATGGCCTGGCTGTGGAGCCACGCCGCCGACCCCTGCGGTGAGGAGCTGAATTCCTGGACGGCGAAGACCTTGCTGTAGTCCACCAGGTGCTGGGCCTGGACCAGATTGTTCCGGGGGTCGGCACCATCGTCCGCCCAGGTGTACTGGATCTGGCGCCCCTGCACCCCGCCCTCGCTGTTGGCCAGGCCGAGGCGGGCGTCGATTCCGGCGCGATACGGAGTGAAGGTGGTGGTGTCGACGCCGGTCGTCGGGTAAAGAACCCCGAAATTCAGGCTCGTGGGGGTGACGCCCGGCGCGGTCGGGCAACCATTGCCTGATCCCGTCGCGATCGAGGTGCTGTCGCAACTCGTCAGCAGCACCGTCGCGCCGACCACGAACACGCAGGCCGCCGCGAGCAGCCTTCTTCCCGACATCTGTCGACTCCATGACCGCAAATGAGAATTTTCACAAAGTTAAGCGTCCGGGCCTGCGGAAACCGAGCTGCTCGCGGATGGCGATGGCCGCGTCGGCGGTACCCATTCATCGGCTGCCGGCCTGGCCGGCGCATCCGAATGTTATGAACAACACACGTCCGACGCCGACCGTGGGGTGGCGGTCCCGCTAGCGGGCGGTGACTGTCGCGCCGGCCGTATAGATCGCCATGGTCATCGTCGCCGCCCGGGGGAGCGCACCGCCTTCCGACTCTGAACCGACAGCCCAACCCCCGTAGGGCTCAATCGAGGAAAGTATGTCATCCGGATTGAAAGTGCCATAAAGTGCCCCAAATTCAAGGGCTGGGCCGTTCACGCCGGGCGGCCGGAAGATGAGCGACGGCACTAACGACCGCGCCGGCCGGCCATGTGCCACCGGTCCCGGCGGTGGCCAGCCGGGCGTCAGCGCTATCGCACGGCCCGGCGTGCGCACTGCGCGCCGTTCGTGAGTGGTAGTCAGGGGGAACGGGCGTCGGGGACCGTTGACAATGCCACTGTCGGGTTTCCTGGAAGCGGGTGCCGGGGTGTGAGCTGTCAGCGCACCGCCGGCGGCGCGCCGGCCATGCCAACCCGTGGCTGGCTCGGCAGCGCGAATGCTCCGTGGACAGATGTCCTCGTCGGCGGCCTCGCAAGCGTGCGTTGACCCGACCAGAGCTCGGCGGACCCATGGTGCGTCAGCGCAAACGGCCGTTCCAGCCCCCGTGGACACTGCCAGTCCGGATCCAGGAGGTGGGTAGCGCGGTCTGGCGCGGGCGTCATGGTCGGCGGACGCTAGGAGGTGCATTGACGGGGCCCGGTCCGCGGCGACCTGGGCGGGGTGGATGTTCCGTGGGCAGAGGTCATGGTCGACGGGTGCTCCAGCGTCCGTTGACCCGGCCGGTTCGGGGAGACCAGCTGGGCGTCGGCGTCAGCGGGCAATCGGACGGACGCGGACGCGCGGCGCAGTTGTCGGGCGCCCGTCAGCGCCACCGGACCAGCGGCGACCGTTTGGACCCACGGCGCCGGCCCGTTCGACGCCTAAGCCCATGGGATGTCGGCCAGCGTTGACGGCGGCCCGGACCGGGGGCCAAGCCTCGTGGTCAGCGGGCGTTGGAGCGTCCGCTGACTATCCCAACCGCAGCCAGCCTGGGCGGTAACCGTCATCGTGACCGGACAGTGGATCTCCGTTGCTGGAGCCGATGCCGGACCTCAGGCGTCGATGACGACCGCGATGACCATGGGGCGGCGCCGGAAGCTCCGGAAGGCCCACTTCTGGATCTCGCGCCCGATCAGCTCCTCGAGCCGGTCGGCCCCGGTGATGTTCTGTTCGGCCGCCGCCGCGAGGGCCTTCTCCAGCGCCGGGATGGCCGAGTTGACCATGGAGGCGTCGTAGGCCGCGCCCCGCAGGATGAAGTCGGGCTCCTCGGCCAACCGGCCGGTGTCGGCGTCGATGATCGCGACGACCGTCAGTACGCCCTCTTCGCCCAGCGTGCGGCGCTCGGCCAGGGAGGCTTCGGTGACGGTGCCGACGGTGTCGCCGTCCACGTAGACGCTGTGCACCTCCACGCGGCCGGTGATCGCGGCCCGGCCGTGGTGCAGGTCGATGACGTGCCCGTTGGCCGCGATGATCACCCGGTCCGGGTCGACGCCCGTGCTGGTGGCCAGCTGGGCGTTGGCGTGCAGGTGGCGGGCCTCGCCGTGCACGGGCAGGACGTTCGAGGGCTGCACGATGTTGTAGCAGTACACGAGCTCGCCGGCGGTGGCGTGCCCGGACACGTGGACCTTCGCGTTGCCCTTGTGCACGACGTTCGCGCCCAGCTCGGTGAGCCCGTTGATGACCCGGTAGATGGCGTTCTCGTTGCCGGGGATCAGGGAGCTGGCCAGCAGGACGGTGTCGCCCGGGCCGACGCGGATCTTGTGGTCCCCGGCGGCCATCCGGGACAGGGCGGCCATCGGCTCGCCCTGGGAGCCGGTGCAGACGATGGCCACCTTGGTCGGCGGCAGCCGGTCGAGGGTCTTGTAGTCGACGATCAGGCCGTCCGGGACCCGCAGGTAGCCCAGTTCGGCGGCCAGACCCATGTTGCGGACCATCGAACGACCGACGAACGCGACCTTGCGGCCGTGGGCGTGGGCGGCGTCGAGGACCTGCTGGATCCGGTGCACGTGGCTGGCGAAGCTCGACACGATGACCCGCCGGGGCGCCGTGCGGAACACCGTCTCGATGGCCGGGGCGAGATCCTTCTCGGCGGTGGTGAACCCCGGGACCTCCGCGTTGGTGGAGTCGACCAGGAACAGATCGACCCCTTCCTCGCCGAGGCGGGCGAACCCGCGCAGGTCGGTGATCCGCTTGTCCAGCGGGAACTGGTCCATCTTGAAGTCGCCGGTGTGCAGCACCAGGCCGGCGTCCGTGCGGACGGCAACCGCCAGGCCGTCCGGGATGGAGTGGTTGACCGCGAGGAACTCCAGGTCGAAGGGGCCGCGGGTCAGGCTCTCGCCCTCGCGGACCTCGATCAGCTTCGGCTTGATGCGGTGCTCGGTGAGCTTCGCGGCGATGAAGCTCAGCGTCAGCTTCGAGCCGATCAACGGGATGTCGGCCCGTTCCCGCAGCAGGTACGGCACCCCGCCGATGTGGTCCTCGTGCCCGTGGGTCAGCACGATCGCGACCACGTCGGACAGCCGGTCCCGGACCGAACTCCAGTCCGGCAGGATCACGTCCACGCCGGGGTGGTGCTCCTCGGGGAACAGGACCCCGCAGTCGACGATGAGCAGCTTGCCCGCAATTTCCAGGACGGTCATGTTCCGGCCGATCTCCCCCAGGCCGCCGAGCGCGGTGATCCGAAGAGCACCGGGCGGCAGAGCGGGCGGAGGAGTCGACACGTGGACAGCAGATTTCACACTCGCACGTTACGGGAAACCCCGGCCGGCCATCGTCCGACCCACCCACCGGCGATCGTCCGACCCACCCACCGCCCGCGGTCCGACCTACCCACCGCCCGCAACAGTGGCCCACGCGGGCGGGTCCGGCAGGCGGTAGACGCCGCCAGCCGGAGCGGCCGACAATGGACCACGTGCCAGTCGTACAGGCGCAGGTCGTCGTCCCGGTCCCGCCGGACGTCGCGTTCGCGGTGTCCCAGACGACCGGCGAGGTGCGCCTTCGCTGGGACCCGTTCATCCGTCGGCAGCACTTCCTCGCGGGGGCCCGCCAGCCGGGCAGGGGCGTTCGCACGTTCACTCGGTCCTGGCACGGGCTGAGCATGACCAGCGAGTACGTGTCCTACGCGCCACCCAGCCACGTCGGTATGAAGATGATCGAAGGACCCTGGTTCTTCGAGGTGTTCGCCGGCGGCTGGCGCTTCACACCCGGGGCCGACGGCGCTCACACGGTGGCCACCTGGCGGTACAGCTTCCGGTGCCGGCCGGCGTTCCTGCGCCCGGTCACGCACCGCGTCGGTCGTTGGGTGCTGGGGCGGGACATCCGGCGCCGGATCCGGGGCTTTGCCGCCGGCTGCCGGGACGACGTCGTCCGTGCCTCGATCGACCTACCGGACGTTGTCCAGCCGGAAGCCGACCGCGAGCCGATTACCGGGCCGCCGCTTCCCGTCAGTGACCAGTGATCATGGCTTCCGGCGGCGCGAGAGAAATCTGATCACGCCGCTCTTGCTCTCTAGTTCGGGTAGGGATGGGTGCTCCAGCCGAGAGACTTTCCGCCCCAGGCCAGATTGACAATCCGAATTCGGGTGTCGGTGGTGATGTAGGTACCGTTTCCGACGGCTATCTCAACGTGTCCGACCTTAGGGTTTGAGCCTTGGAAGAACACGAACGCTCCGCGCGGCGCAGCATGGATCCCGATGCGATGGTGGGCCCGCTCGACCATGAAGTGGGCAATGGCGCTGGTATAGGCGTGACGTCCGTAGGCAGTTTCGGTGAACAGTTCGCACCACTGGTTCCAACCGCGCTGACCCAGGTGCTTCATGGCCCAGGCCTCGGCCTGGGCGGGGGAGCGGGCGTGGGTGTCCTGGCTGTTGAGCCAGGCCTGGTTGGGTCGCGGGTCGCTGGTCGATGCGGACGCCGACGTCACGTTGGCGATGGCCAGGAACAGTGCGATCACGAATACCGCAAGGGCGGTCGGGACGGTGTGGCGACGACTCATCTTCGCTCCTGATGCCGGTCGGCGGTTCCGGGGAAACTCACGCAGGGACGGCCCGGGGTCGCCGGGGTCCGCATTGATGAGTTCGGGTAGTCCGCCGAAGGTCAGTCTGGGCGGGGACGTTCACCGTCACCGCGGCCCCGAATCTTTCGGGGGCCCGGACCCGATCAGCGAAGCATTTGTTTCTACGCCACCGACCGTAACATTCGCTCGGTGCCGCCGTTAACCCCGCCGAGCCCGGGGTGGGCGGCATTCCTCAGCCACCAGCGCCCTCGGGTGCGCGGCCGGCAGGATGTCGGAAATGGACGGCAAAGAATTCACCGGCTGGCGCCGGGCTGTTGCTCTGGGAGGTGGATCTCTGGGTCGGGAGCCGAGTCGCCTACGCCCAGTAACCGTTGTCCGGAAGATTCGCGGCGTGAGGTGGCCTGGAATTTGTCGCGGACAGCGACCAGCGGTCCGGCCTTTGGTGAGAAGCGCAACGCGGAGGGCTGGGCCGACTACGTTCAGTCCCTGGTTGACCATCATCGGCGGCTACATAGAGTTGTGTTATCTCGGACACACCGGACCAAGGATAAACGTACTTCGGGCGCTATAGATGCCCCATCCGGCGGGCTTGTCGGGTCGGCAAACACTGAAAGTCACGAGTCGGCGAGTGGTCCGATTTGGCTCTGATGTCGGATAGCTCTGATATCGGATCGTCGACACCCACGGTGAGGGCGGCCCCGTCCGAGCGCCCGCAAGGAGACCCCACGGGCCGCGTCCCGGCCGACGCCGAAGTCGGCCCGGTCGGAAGGCCGTCGCGGGATCGGGCAGGTCGCGGGATCGGGCAGGTCGCGGATCGAGCAGGGGCGCCCCGGTAGGTCCCCGCGCTCGTCCCGTGCCGCTAATTCCAGACCGGCCCAAACACTTGACCCGATCCAGTTTTGGAGAGAGGCTACTTCCCATGGATACCGGAGCGGCAACGGTGGCCTTGCGAGGCGCGGGCCTGCGCGTCACGGCCCCGCGGCTGGCCGTCCTCGGGACGCTGGGCAACCACGCCCACCTGACCGCCGACGCGATCGCGACCTCGGTCCGCGACCGGTTGGGGGCGGTGTCGACCCAGGCGGTCTACGACAACCTGGAGGTTCTGCTGGTGGTCGGGCTGGTCCGGCGGATCGAGCCGGCCGGCAGCCCGGCCCGGTTCGAACTGCGGGTCGGCGACAACCACCACCACCTGGTGTGCCGGGGGTGCGGCCTGGTGGTGGACACCGACTGCGCCGTGGGCGACGCGCCCTGCCTGACCCCGGCGGACGACGGCGGCTTCACGATCGACGAGGCCGAGGTCATCTTCTGGGGCCTGTGCCCCGCCTGTTCCGCCGCTGCCACACCCGCAGCCGCCAGTGCCTGAGTACGTCCTCGATCCCCGGAAGGATGATTTCCGTGTCTGAGACTCCGAACGCCGTCGTTGGAGAGATGAACGAGGAAACCCGAGGCGGATGCCCGGTCCAGCCCGCCCGCCCCAACCACCCGACCGAGGGCGTTGGGAACCGGGTCTGGTGGCCGGCCCAGCTCAACCTGGCCATCCTGCGCAAGCACCCGGACGTGGCCAACCCGATGGGTGGGGACTTCGACTACGCCGCGGCGTTCGCCACCGTTGACCTCGACGCGCTGGCCCGGGACGTCGACGAGGTGATGACGACCTCGCGGGACTGGTGGCCGGCCGACTTCGGCCACTACGGGCCGCTGTTCATCCGGATGGCCTGGCACAGCGCCGGCACGTACCGCATCAGCGACGGGCGCGGCGGGGCCGGCGCCGGCATGCAGCGCTTCGCGCCGCTGAACAGCTGGCCGGACAACGCCAGCCTCGACAAGGCGCGGCGGCTGCTGTGGCCGGTCAAGAAGAAGTACGGCCGGACGATCTCTTGGGCCGACCTGATGATCTTCGCGGGCAACCGGGCGCTGGAGACGATGGGCCTGACGACCTTCGGCTTCGCCGGCGGCCGGGCGGACGTCTGGGAGCCCGACGAGGACGTCTACTGGGGCCCCGAGAACACCTGGCTCGGTGACGAGCGCTACACCGCTGACCGGGAGCTCGAGGAGCCGCTGGCCGCCGTGCAGATGGGCCTGATCTATGTGAACCCCGAGGGCCCGAACGGTGTCCCGGACCCGCTCGGCTCGGCCCGGGACATCCGCGAGACCTTCCGGCGGATGGCGATGAACGACGAGGAGACCGTCGCGCTGATCGCCGGCGGGCACACGTTCGGCAAGACCCACGGCGCGGCCGACCCCGAGCAGTACATCGGCCCCGAGCCCGAGGATGCCCCCCTCGAAGAGCAGGGCCTGGGCTGGAAGAACACGTTCGGCAGCGGCAAGGGCCGGGACGCCATCACCAGCGGGCTCGAGGTCACCTGGAACTCCACGCCGACGACCTGGGACAACAGCTATCTCGAGAACCTGTTCGGCTACGACTGGGAGCTGGTCAAGAGCCCGGCCGGCGCGAACCAGTGGCAGCCGAAGGGCGGCGCCGGGGCGAACACCGTGCCCGACCCCGAGGACGGCTCCCTGACCCGCGCCCCGGCGATGCTGACCACGGACCTCGCGCTGCGGGCCGACCCGGTCTACGAGCAGATCTCGCGGCGCTTCCTCGAGCACCCCGACCAGTTCGCCGACGCGTTCGCCCGGGCCTGGTTCAAGCTGACCCACCGCGACATGGGGCCGATCGCGCGCTACCTCGGGCCGCTGGTCCCGGCGGAGACGCTGATCTGGCAGGACCCGGTGCCCGCGGTGACGCACGACCTGGTCGGGGCGACGGAGATCGCCACCCTCAAGGGGCAGATCCTCGGTTCGGGGTTGTCGGTCGCCCAGCTGGTGTCGGCCGCGTGGGCGTCGGCCTCGACGTTCCGGGGGAGCGACAAGCGCGGCGGGGCGAACGGGGCCCGCATCCGGCTCGAGCCCCAGCGGGGCTGGGAGGTCAACGACCCCGACGAGCTGGCGACCGTGCTGCGGACCCTGGAGGGGATTCAGGCCGCCTTCAACAGCACCCGGACCGGCGGGAAGCAGATCTCGCTGGCCGACCTGATCGTGCTGGGCGGGGGCGCCGCCGTGGAGCAGGCCGCGCGGAACGCCGGTCACCCGGTCGCGGTGCCTTTCACCCCGGGCCGCACCGACGCTTCGCCGGAGCAGACCGACGTGGAGTCCTTCGCCGCGCTCGAGCCCACCGTCGACGGGTTTCGCAACTACCGCGGCAAGGACAACCGGCTGCCGAGCGAGTACCTGCTGGTCGACCGGGCCAACCTGCTGACCCTCAGCGCGCCCGAGCTGACCGTCCTCGTCGGTGGCCTCCGGGTGCTCGGCGCCAACGCCCACCAGTCCCCGCTGGGGGTCTTCACCTCGACCCCCGGGTCGCTGACCAACGACTTCTTCGTGAACCTGCTCGACCTGGGCACGGAGTGGAAGGCGACCTCCGAGGACGCGGAGACGTTTGAGGGCCGCGACGCCACCGGCGCGGTCCGGTGGACCGGCACCCGCGCCGACCTGGTCTTCGGCTCGAACTCCGAGCTGCGGGCGGTCGCCGAGGTCTACGCCAGCGACGACGCGGGCGAGAAGTTCGTGCGCGACTTCGTGGCCGCGTGGGTCAAGGTGATGAACCTCGACCGGTACGACCTGTCCTGATCCGCGCGGCGGCCGGCCTGGCCGGGTCGTGGGGCGGGTTGGGGGGACGAGGGTGGTGGGGTTACGCCGCCCCCCGGCGGGGGGGCCGGTTATACCTGGGGAGGGAAACCGGG
>JAMFSN010000395.1 GCA_026225295.1 Frankia alni | reverse complement strand
TTTGTGCGCTCCGCGAACGCAATCGTTGACGTCGAGTTCCCGTGCCGCGGGCTTGGTCACGCCGCCCCCTTTTCACCGCGATTCGCGACGACCGTCAAGTTACCCCGCTGTGGTATCCGGCGGGAGCGGACGCAGGGATCGGGACGATCCACGGTCAATGGTCGGCCGGAGAGGGCCGTCACCGTCCGGGCTGGGGTTGGCAGGCACGGCTTTGACCTGGGCTGTTCCGGTGGCCTCCGATGTCGGAGGAAAAGTCTCAGTGGCTGGGCCCGCACCAGACCGCCCAAGGCCTCGGCGGGACCCTCGGGCCCCGCCGACGCCCTGGTGTTCGGGTGTTCGGGCGTTCAGGGCAGTTGGACGACCTGCGCGGCGTAGGTGAGACCGGCGCCGAATCCGATGAGCAGCGCGAGTTCGCCCGGGTTGGCGCGACCGCTGGTGAGCAGGTCGGCCATCGCCAGCGGAATGGAAGCCGCCGAGGTGTTGCCGTCCGTGACGATGCTCCGCCCGACCGCGACCGTGTCCGGCAGCTTCAATGCGCGGCACAGCAGGTCGATGATGCGGACGTTGGCCTGATGGGGGATGAAGGCGGCAAGGTCCTCGGGCTCCACCCCGGCGCTGGTCAGCGCTTGGCGGGCGACCGGCGCCATCTGGTACGACGCCCACCGGTAGACCTGCGGCCCGGCCATCCGCATCGTCGGCCAGGGCGTCCCGGGGTTGTCCCGCCACTCCAGGTAGGAGTGGTCGTGGGCGATCAGCTCATGTCCGGAGCCGTCGGACCCCCACGCCACGGCGCCGATGCCGGGCGTATCGGACGGACCCACCACCACCGCGCCGGCGCCGTCGCCGAACAGGAACGCCGTGCCCCGGTCGTGCGGGTCGATGATGTCCGACATCCGCTCCGCCCCGACGACCAGGACGTAGCGCGCCGTGCCGGCGAGCACCATGTCGCTGGCCACCGCCAAGGCGTGGCAGAACCCGGCGCAGGCCGCCGAGACGTCGAAGGCGGCGGCGGTGATCGCTCCCACCTGGTCAGCCACCTTGCTGGCCAGTGAGGGAGTCTGCGTTACGTGCGACATGGTGGCGAGGACCACGCAGCCCAGATCGGCCGGGTCGATCCCGGCGTGGCTGAGGGCCTTGCCGCCCGCGGTCGCGGCCATCGTCGCCAGCGTCTCGTCCGGGGCCGCGAACCGCCGGCTCCTGATCCCGGACCGGGACTCGATCCACTCCGGCGTCGACTCGAGGGTCGCGCAGATCTCCTCGTTGTCGACGACGCGGGCGGGACGGTAGATGCCAACCCCCAGCAACCGACTGCCACGCGGGCGATCGGCTACGGCTTTGATCCCGATCATCCCGAGCACCTGACATTCTTCGGCATCCCGAGATCCCCCCATTCTGAAACGGCGATGTAACAACGACTCGCCGGAATTAACAATGACCCCGCTGGAAAGTGAAAGTAAAGGATACCGCTGGTCCGGCGGGCGACGACATCGGCTGACAATTTCCGCAATGGTGACGCGGAGCACCCCGGTAGGTCACCGGCCGTTCACCCGCCACCGCATTCCACCCGGAATGGTGCGCGGTCATCAGCGGCTACGGCCGTCGACCGCTGGTCGGAACAACCACGCGAACGACTGTCCCGGCGGGGTGACCTGCCTTGCGGGTGTTCCGCGACCGCGACCCATCGGCGCGCCAGGGCCGCCACAGCGAGGTCATGATAGTCGGCCCGCGTGGTTCGCGGGCGGGTACATCGGATCTCGCCGATGGATGGCCCGATCGTGCCGCGCCGCGCCGGATAACGCAGCATTCGGCAGTATTTGTCAGGTACCGACGCAGTGTCCGGCTCGCTGTTAAAAAGATCACTATTGGAGGTCGGAGATGCTCATCCGGATCAGACCCCCGGTCGTCCGGAGCCCGAATCCAATACGTCGACCGCGTTGCCGCTGTCCAACTACCGGCCGAACGACAACGGCGGGGCGGGCCACCTGCGGACCAGCTGGATTCCCTGGAGCTGACCGCCCAGCTGACCGCACCAGGGAAGGTCGGCGTCCGGACCCCGCGGCCCGGCAATGTGGTGGTGGGCAGGGGTCCGCCCCGGATCGATCAACCCGGGATCTGGAAGTAGTGGCCTTGGTCAAGGTCCTCAATGAGTCCGTGCTGGGTGGGCTGCCAGCCCAGCAATTCGCGGGTCTGGTGGTTGGAGGTCGGGCAGTCAACTGCGAAGAAGCCGCCGATCCAACCGAAGTGATCGCTGGCTTGCTCGGCGGGGACGGAAACCGCCGGCACGCCGAGTCCGCGACCGATCGCCTCGGCGATCGCGCGGGTCGGCACGCCCTCTTCGGCGATGGCATGGACCACCGAACCGGCAGGTGCGTCGTCGACGGTGAGCCGGACCAGGCGTGCCGCATCGAGTCGATGGACCGCGGGCCACCGGTTGGCACCGTCGTTGACATAGCCCGAAACGCCCTTGTCGCGGGCAATCCCGACCAGGGTGGCGACGAAGCCGTGATCGCCGGCGCCATGGACCGTCGGAGCGAACCGTACGACCGAGGAACGCACCCCCCGGGTGGCGAGCGACAGCGCGGCCTGTGCGTTGGCGATCCGGGGATGGGCGCTCGGGTCAGGCCTGTCCTGCTCGGTTCCGAGGCGTCCGGGTGCGAGTCCGAGCGCGCCGGAGGCGATGACGAGCGGCCGGTCGGTGCCCTTGAGGATCGCGCCGAAGGCGTCGATCGCCTGGAAGTCGGTCCGGGCCGCCTGGGCCATGTTCGAGAAGTCGTGGTTGTAGGCGAGATGGACTACCCCGTCGGCCGCGGACGCTCCGGCCCGCAGGCTCTCGACGTCGTCGAGCCCCCCGCGGAACACCTCGGCGCCCAGCGCGGCCACGGCGGCCGCCCCGGTGTCCGAGCGGGCGAGGCCGAGGACGTTGTGTCCGGCGTCCAGGAGCTCGGGGATGACGGCGGAGCCGATCCACCCGGATGCTCCGGTAACGAAGACGCGCATGAGAAGACCTCCAGTTGCCGGACAAGACCAGTTGCCGGACAAGACGATCGAGCTTGGCTCAATGTCACTTGATGACATCACCCTAGCAGGCCATGTCATGGTGTGCCATC
>JAMFSN010000079.1 GCA_026225295.1 Frankia alni | reverse complement strand
GACGTCGGGGACCCGGCTGTCTGCGTCGCCGATGTCTGTGTCCCCCTCAGCACCGGTCACGCCGGTGGCAGTCAGCGTTCCCGCCGTTGCACCGGCCATTTCACGACGCTACCGCCGACGGGCGGGATGTCCGCGCGGCACACCCCGCCAGCCACGATCCGTGATCCAGAACCGGCCGCGGTCACGCCTCCCGACCGGTTCCGGGCCGGCGGCGTCAGCTTGGCAGAGTCGGCGTCGGCTGTAGCGTGCCGGGACGATGACGCTTACGGAGGGCCTGAGGACCGTCGTCGGCGGCGGGTGTCGGGACGTGCGGGAACGCTGCCAACCGGGCTTTCCCGGCAAGCGTCAGCGTCAAAGCGCTCCGAACGCCCGTTGACGCTGTCGACGAGCCCCCGCTGACGCAGCCGAACCACCCGAACCAGCCGAACCAGCCGAACCACCCTCGGCCTGAGCGTCACGGGTTCGGGTCAGAACAGGCTGAGGCCGATGAGGTTGCCCAGGCTGCGCACCAGCGGGGTGACCAGCTGACCGGTGACGCTCGGAAAACCGGGGAACAGGATCGGCAGCAGCAGGAGGGCCAGCACGATCCCGACGCCGGCCTGGGTCTCGGTGAGCTGGTAGCGGGCCTTCTCCCAGCCCGGTGAGCGGGGGGTGAACAGGAAGAGCACCCGGCCACCGTCGAGCGGCGGGATCGGAACCAGGCTCAGGATCAGCATCGAGCCGAAGGTGATCGCCATCCACAGCAGCAGCTCGGACGGGAACGTGCTGGCCCCGGACAGTTTCACGGTCCGGTCGCTGTAGTTGATCATCACGGTCCGGGCGGCCGACTTGAACAGGGCCAGGGCGCCGACCGTGAGCCCCAGGTACGCCACCGGTCCGGCCAGGATGGCCGCCGCGACGTGGAACCGTCGGCGGCGCCACACGTCGTTCATCGCGACCGGTTCCGCCCAGCCGTTCCCGACGATGACCATGGCCACGATGCTGAACGGGCTCAGCCGGTCGGGCACGCGGGTGGAGGCCAGGCGACCGGACTTGGCCGGGATGCCGTCGTGCATGAGCCGGGCGGCCAGCACCTGGGCGGCGTCGTGAACGACGATCCCGATGACCAGCGCGACGAAGATACCCAGCAGGGCCGCCGGTTGGGCGAGATGGAAGAGCACCGCGGTCTGCCTGCCCTTCCCCTACCTCGGCGTTGTTGGTGGCGCCGGCCGGTGACGCCGCCCGGTGGCGCCCCGTGGAGCGACGGTCAGGCGTCGACGGACGGCGGGGTCGCGTAGCGGGCCAGGAGTTCCCGGGCCAGCCTCCGGTAGCCGGCCGCACCGACCGATGTCGGAGCATAGGTGGTGATCGGCTCGCCCGCGACAGTGGTCTCGGGAAAACGAACCGTCCGGTTGATGACCGTGTGGAAAACCTCGTCCGGAAACCGCTCCACCACCCGGGCCAGCACCTCCCGGGCGTGCAGCGTCCGCGCGTCGTACATGGTCGCGAGGATCCCGGCCAGTTCCAGGCGCGGGTTCAGCCGCTCGCGGACCTTGTCGATCGTCTGGAGCAGCAGCGCCACCCCGCGCAGTGCGAAGTACTCGCATTCCAGCGGGACGATCACGGCGTGCGCGGCGGTCAGCGCGTTCACGGTCAGCAGGCCCAGCGACGGCTGGCAGTCGATGAGGATCACGTCGTACCGGTCGAGGACCGGGGTGAGGACCCGCTGCAGGGTCTGTTCCCGCCCCACCTCGGTGACCAGCAGCACCTCGGCCGCGGACAGGTCGATGTTGCTCGGCAGCAGATCGAGCCGGTCGATCTGCGTCTCCATGATGATCTCGTGGATGTTGGCGTCCGAGCCGACCAGCAGGTCGTGGATCGTCTGGTCGAGCTGCATCGGGTTGATCCCGAGGCCGACCGACAGGGCGCCCTGCGGGTCGAAGTCGACCAGCAGGACCCGGTTGCCGTACTCGGCCAGCGCCGCGCCCAGATTGATCGTGCTGGTGGTCTTGCCGACGCCGCCCTTCTGGTTGCACATGGCCACGATCCAGGCCGGCCCGTGACCGCCGCGCGGGGCGGGAATCGCGAACGCGGGCAACGGGCGGCCGGTGGGACCCATCTGGCCCGCACCGTCCAGATCCGCCACTCCGCTGACCTCGTCGGCCGGGACGACCCCCACGGCCACCTCGCGGTACTGGGGGCGCACGTGAGCCGGGCGGGACGACAGCTCAGCGCTCATAAGCGTGGAGCGCTCCTTCGCGCAAGGCGGACAACGGATCGACGGAAGCCTACCGACCAGGTCCCAACACGGCGTAAGCGACCCGCCGGACAAAGGCGCTCCAGGTCCGATCCACGCCGCGCCCGTTCCGGGAACGAGGGGTCGTGATTGCGTCCCGACCGGGTGGCTGATTGGGTTGTTGCGCGCGGCCCCACCGGTCCGGCTTCGGCCACGGCACAGGCAGTGCCAACGGGACGCGCGGGTGGAGACGGAGGGCCCCGGGATGGGTGCGGTGACGGTGCGGGGCGTGGTCGCCCTGGCGAAAGGCGCGCGGGTCTCGCTGGTCGACGTGGTGGTGCCCGACCCGGGACCGGGCGAGGCCCGGGTGAAGGTCGCCGCCTGCGGGGTCTGCCACACCGACCTGCACTACCGCGAGGGCGCGATCAACGACGAATACCCGTTCCTGCTCGGCCACGAGGCCGCCGGGGTGGTCGAGTCGGTCGGCGCCGACGTCACCTCGGTCACCCCCGGCGACTACGTGGTGATTGCCTGGCGCGCGCCGTGCGGGGGGTGCCGCTCGTGTCTGCGTGGTCGGCCCTGGTACTGCTTCGACTCCCGTAACGCCGCCCAGCCGATGACCCTGACCGACGGCACGCCGTTGACAGCCGCCCTGGGGATCGGCGCGTTCGCGGCCCAGACCCTGGTCGCCGCCGGGCAGTGCGTGAAGGTCGACCCGGCCGCCCGGCCGGAGGCGGCCGGGCTGATCGGCTGCGGCGTCATGGCCGGCTTCGGGGCGGCCGTCAACACCGGCGCCGTCACCCGCGGTGAGACCGTGGCGGTGATCGGCTGTGGCGGGGTCGGCAACGCGGCCATCGCCGGCGCCTCGATCGCCGGGGCCCGCCGGGTGATCGCCGTGGACCTCGACGACCGCAAACTGGAATGGGCCCGGGGCTTCGGGGCCACCCACACCGTGAACGCGTCCGCGGGTGATCCGGTCGAGGCGGTCCGGGCCCTGACCGACGGATTCGGCGCGGACCTCGTGATCGACGCCGTCGGGCGGCCCGAGACGTTCCGGCAGGCGTTCTTCTCCCGGGATCTGGCCGGCCGGGTGGTCCTGGTCGGGGTGCCGGACCCTTCCATGACCCTTGAGCTGCCCCTGATCGAGGTCTTCGGCCGCGGCGGCTCGTTGAAGTCGTCCTGGTACGGCGACTGCCTACCGACCCGTGACTTCCCGATCCTCATCGACCTCTACCGGTCCGGGCGGCTCGACCTGGACGGTTTCGTCTCCGAGACGATCGGGCTGGACGACGTCGAGGAGGCGTTCGCGAAAATGGGTCGGGGCGAGGTCCTGCGCAGCGTGGTCGTCCTGTGAACCGTTCGACGGACCCGACGAACCGCTGGTCGCCGACCACGATGCAGGGCACGCCGTGACCGGTCCCGTGAACGGCTCCGGCGCGCGGACCGTCCGCTCGTCGTGGGGAGGCCGGGAGTCCCGGGTCGAGCGCATCATCACCCGCGGCGACTTCACCCTCGACGGCCAGAGCTTCGACGTCGAGAACAACGTCTGGCTGATCGGTGACGACCGGGAGGTACTGGTCGTCGACGCCGCGCACGACCCGGCGGTGATCGCCGCCGCGATCGGCCCCCGGCGGGTGTCGCTGATCGTGGCCACCCACGGTCACAACGACCACATCAACGCCGCCTCCGAACTCGCCGAACGGGTCGACGCCCCGATCGCGTTGCACCCCGACGACACGATGCTGTGGGAGACGATCTACCCGTCCCGCCCGCCCGAACGCCTACTGCACGACCGGGAGACCCTGCCGATCGTGGGCGGCACCGTCACCGTCCTGCACACCCCCGGCCACTCCCCCGGCGGGATCTGCCTGACCGGACGGATCGGCGGAGCCTCCGTGCTGTTCAGCGGGGACACCCTCTTCCACGGCGGCCCGGGCGCCACCGGCCGCTCGTTCTCGGACTTCCCGACGATCCTGTCCTCGATCCGGGCCAAGCTGCTCAGCCTGCCCCCGGACACCGTCGTGCACCCCGGGCACGGCGACGACACCACGATCGGCGCCGAAGCGCTCGACTACGACGACTGGGTCGCCCGCGGCCACTGACCACGGACAGTGATCCCGACCGCAAGACGGGGGATTCCCGACAACGGTCCGTGACGTCGCGAAGCGAGTCGAGGTGCCGCCGGAGCGCGCTCTGTACCCCTGAGCAGCCGCGTACCCTGAGCAGCCGCGAACGCTCAGCACGTATCGCCCAAGTCATCAGAGGCGGACCTCGACTCTGGTCCCCGCTTATTAACGCAGCTGGCCGGCCACCGGAATCATCGGTCGCATCGAGCGCGAGCTGGTCAACGAAGGCCTTCCGTCCGGTTCGACGAACCCCGCACAACAATGACCGGGCCGCTGGAACGCTGCCCAATTACGCACGGCACCACCGCACGGGGGGGTTGTCCGTATGCTACCGTGATCGCGTTCACTGGAAATAAGTGCTACGGGGGTCCAGTGCCAAACGTTTTATCAGCTTGTGGAGGAGTGTCTTCGGCTCACGAAGACACTCCGCCGGCATCCAATTCCTCGGCGCGACCCGAGCGCTTCCAGCTCCGACCGACGGACCACCGATCCGGTCGTGACGTCACCCCGAGCCGCGGAAGAAGATCCGACTGCCGCCGGTAGTACGGCTACTCCCGGGCGCTCGGCCGTCGCGCCCGCCGGTGGGCAGCCGCTATTCGCGTGGTGCCATCGCGCGACTTCTTCTCGATGAGCCGGTCAATATGGTAATTGCTTGCGGGGGAAAACGTGCCGCTGTCACTCAGACTCGTCCACCAACATATCGAGGTCCTGGTGTCGCCCGGGCGACCCTTCATCGTCGGCTCTTCGCGGGCCGCGGACCTGATTCTTCACGATTCACTCGTCTCCCGGCGCCATCTCGTCGTCGAGGTGGCTGGTGATCAGTGGATCATCCGTGACATCAGCCTCAACGGCACGTGGCTCGACAACCGGAAGGTCCGGCGCATCGAGGTTCGGGAGAACCTCACCCTGCGGCTCGGGCGGCGCGACGGGACCGAGATCTCGGTCGCCCTCGAAGGGGCACCGCGCGACCCACATCACGAACTGACAACAATCGTCCCACCGGTCTACGTCATGCCGCCCGTGCCGCCGCTGCCCATTCCCGGCGAGACCGGCCCGCAGGCGGCCGGTGGCGGGGACGCGCGCCGACGCATCCATCCGCTGCGCTTCGGCCGGATCTCGCTCGGCCGATCACAGGACAATGATCTGGTCATCGGAGATCTCCTCGCCTCACGTAGCCACGCCGAGATTCTGGTCGGCGCGGGTGGTGTCGAGATCGTCGATCTGTCGTCAGCCAACGGTACTTTTCTCAACGGTACGAGGATCACGCGGGCCGTGGTGGCACAGCGCGACGTGATCGCGATCGGGCATCATCTGTTCCAACTGTCGGACGAAAGCCTCATCGAGTACGTCGACACCGGCGACGTCAGCTTTGAAGCGACCGGGCTTTCGGTCTCCGTGGACGACGGCCGGAAAGTACTTGACGACGTCTCTTTTCGACTGCGGGGAGGAGCCCTTCTCGCAGTCATCGGTCCCAGCGGCGCGGGTAAGTCAACCCTTCTCAACGCGCTCACCGGCTTCCGTCCCGCGGACCAGGGCACCGTTCGTTACGCGGGCCGCGACATGTACGCCAACTACGACGAGCTACGCCGCCGTATCGGCTACGTCCCCCAGGACGACATCCTCCACCCGGTCCTCACCGTCCGCCAGGCGATGAACTACGGCGCGAGGCTGCGGTTCCCGGCGGACACGACGCAGGCCGAGCGCATGCGACGAATCGACGACGTCCTGCTTGAGCTCGGTCTGACCACCGACGGGCAGCGGGCCGACGATCCCGCCGGAGCGCCGCGGGTCGCCGGGCACGACCTGGCCCACCAGCGCATCAGTCACCTCTCCGGCGGCCAGCGGAAGCGGACCAGCGTAGCCCTGGAACTGCTCACCCGCCCGACGTTGCTGTACCTGGACGAGCCGACCTCGGGGCTGGACCCGGGACTCGACATGGAAGTCATGGAGTCGCTGCGCCGGCTGGCTGACGGCGGGAGGACGGTCATCGTCGTCACGCACAGCATCGCCCAACTGCACCTGTGCGACTCGGTGCTCGTCCTGGCCGCGGGGGGGCGCACCGCGTACTTCGGACCGCCGGAGAACGCGATGCGATATTTCGAAGAAAGCAATTGGGCCAGCGTCTTCCGTAGGCTCGCCGACGCGGCCGGGTCCGAGGAAGCAGCTGAGCGTTTCCGGCGGTCGCCCTATTTTGTCCCGGCGTCCGTTACGGCACCGACCGCGCGGCCAAGCCCCGCGGCGCTCCCGAGCATTCGCCAGCAGTCCGTCCTGTCACAGTTCGTCACGCTGAGCCGTCGTTACCTGCGGGTGATCGCCTCGGATGTCGCGTACCTCCGGCTGATCTGTGCCTTCCCGTTCATACTCGGCCTCGTACCCCGCATCATTTCGGCCACAAATGGGATGAACGATGGCCAGTTTCCGAACCTGGCCGTGCAACAGATTCTGCTCCTGATTGTTGTGTCGATCAGCTTCATGGGCATGTCGAACGCCATCCAGGAGATTGTCAAGGAAAGAGCCGTCTACCGTCGTGAGCGGACCATCGGGTTGTCGATTGCCGCCTACCTCGGTTCTAAGATCTGTGTCGTGACGCTTATCACCGTCGCGCAGAGCGCCATCCTTACATCTATCGCAATAAGCGGCCGAGCGCCGCGCTCCGCGGTCACCTGGGGTTCCCCTACGATGGAGATCCTCTTCTCGGCGGTGCTCCTGGCGTGGGCGTCCGCGATGCTCGGTCTCCTGTTTTCGACGATTGTTGATACCGCTGACAAGACCATGCCACTTCTTGTCGTCGGCACCATCGGACAACTCGTGTTCAGCGGCGGGTTTGTGATCCTCGTCAACAAGCCGATCCTCAACCAGCTCAGCTACGCCTTCCCTTCACGGTGGGGATTCGCGGCCATGGCCTCGGTAGCGGACTACAACCACGTGATGAAACTGGGCACCATACTTTATGCGGGCTCAGCTCGCGACCCGCTGTGGAATCACAGCGCCCGGGCGTACTTATTCGATACGTTACTCGGACTCGCCGTGGGCCTGACGACGATTTCCGCCACGTTCCTGTCGCTGCGCCGCGGCGACGTTTCGCCGGCCCGCGGGCGGGGGTCCGGCGGCGAGCGGCCAGCATCACGTGGGTCCCCCAGCGGCGCCGCCGCGAGGGCGGTCCGGCGCCTCCGGGTCGCCTCTCCGGCGCGGCGGCCCGCTCTCGTTCTCGTTCTCGTCGGCGGACTGCTCGTCGCGAGCGTCGCCGTCATCGGGGCTGTTCGCGGTGGCGCTGACCGCCCTGTTCCGCCGTCGCGGGGCCGAAACGCTCCGGTTCCGCTGGCCACCCGTGCGCTCAGCCTCGACACCTTCGTCTTCAGCAGCACGCACGGTGGCAACACCGACATCTATTCGGCCGCCCTCACCCCCACCCACGCAACGAAAGTGCTCAGGCTGACCTCCGGACCCGACCAGGATCTGCACCCGGTCATCGTTCCCGGCCGCCGAACCATCGTCTATTTCGACGGATCACACAACGTCTTACGCGTGATGGGCGCCGACGGTACGGGTAACCGCCCGCTATTCACGCGCGGCCCAGCGGCCGCGCTCGCCATCGCACCGGATTCGCGCCCGGCCATCGCACCGGACGGCCAGCGGCTGGCCGTCTCAGTGTCGGCCGGTTCGGCCGGGCCCGGGCTCTATGTCGCGGGCCTGGATGGCACAACCGCCACCCGCCTCGCCGCGCCCGCTGACGCGACCGACCCGGCGTGGTCACCCGATGGCCGGCGCATCGCCTATGCCTCCGGAGCCCGCGGGATCTGGGCTCTCCCAACCGCCGGTGGCCCGGCCCGACAACTGACTTCGGGGCCGTTCGACGCGGATCCGACCTGGTCACCGAACAGCGACCTGATCGCGTACACCCACGGGGTCGCGGTGCGGCATCCGGTCGGCGGCCGAGGCAGCGTGATCTCCACCGTGACCTCCGATGGGAAACACCAGCGCGATCTCACCCGTCCGCCCGGGCGCGACACCGACGCCGCCTACGAGCCGAACGCGGACCGGATCGCCTTCGCCAGCGCGCGGACCGGGGACCGCGAGATCTACATCATGAACGCCGACGGTAACAACGTGCACCGCATCACCTTCAACACCGGTTTCGACGGCGTGCCCCGATGGAGCGCGGGATAGCCCGCCCGGGACACTCGTTCAGCCGGCCTTCCAGACGATGGCGTTCTGCCGGTCGTTGAACTGGAACGTGACCGTGGTGACGACGGCCTTGGCCGGCACCAGGTAGGCGGCGCACTCCGTCAGCTGCCCGCCCGGGCCCCACGGGTAGGGCTCGCTGTCGTCGCACCGGGTGAATCCGGGGGCGGTCAGCGGGCTGGCCCGGCTGCCGTCGGCGGTGAACGCCAGCAGGTGCTGGCTCAGCCCCGGCCGGGAAAGCGTCGCGGCGCCCAGGTTGGTGAAGCTGGCCCGGACGTAGTACGGCGTGCTGGCCTTCTGCGCGGCCGTGAGCTGGTAGTCAGCCAGATCCGCGATGGACCCCTTGGTGATCGAGCGGGTCACGACGCGGATGGAGACCGTCCGGCCGTCTGACTCGAAGGGCACCGTCGCCGACTCCCCGACCGTGAGGCCGGCGGTCGGAATGCCGTCCGCGGCCGGGCTCGGCGACGCGGACGGGGACCGGGTGGACGAGGCCGCCGGGGACGGGCTGGACCCGGTCAGCGGCAAGGTCCCCTTGTCGCTCCCGCAGGAGACGAGCAGCACCGCGACGAGGGTGGCCACCCCGACCAGCGTGGCGACGGACACGGGGACGGCGTGACGGACCGTGGGATGCACCCGACCTCCAGCAGCGTCGGCGGCACGAAGTAGGACGCATCAACCCTAACGGGTCACCACGACGGCGCGACGGCGCCCTCACCGTCGGTTGTCAGCCGCGGGTCAGCGGGGTGGACAGGTTCGCTCAGCCGAGGCTGCGCAGCCAGTTGTCGAGCAGCTGGGCGCCGGCGTCGCCGGATTTCTCCGGGTGGAACTGGGTCGCCCACAGCGACCCGCGTTCCACCGCCGCCGCGAACGGTTCGCCGTGCTCGGCGATCGTGTCCCCGGGCTCCGGCTTGGCCGCGTAGGAGTGCACGAAGTAAAAGCGGGTGTCGGCCCCGACGCCCGCGAACAGCGCCGACCCGGCCGGCGGCGTCACCGTGTTCCAGCCCATGTGCGGCAGGATCGGCGCGGCCAGCCGGCGGACCTCGCCGGGCAGCACCCCGATGCCCGGGGTCCGCACGCCGTGCTCGTCCCCCAGCTCGTACAGGACCTGCATGCCGACGCAGATGCCGAGCACCGGCCGGCCGGCCGCCACCCGGCCGATGATCATCGGCGCCGCCCCGACCGCCCCGATCCCGGCCATGCAGGCCGCGTAGGCGCCGACCCCGGGCACGACGAGACCGTCCGCGTCCGCCGCGGCGGCCAGGTCAGCGGTCACGGTCACGTCGGCCCCGACCCGGGCCAGGGCCCGCTCGGCGCTCCGCAGGTTCCCCGACCCGTAGTCGAGCACCACCACCCGCGGCCGGCTCACGGAACCGCTCACAGGACGCCCTTGGTGGAGGGCACGCCCTTCACCCTCGGGTCGAGGGCGACCGCGTCCCGCAGGGCGCGGGCGACCGACTTGAACTGCGCCTCGACGATGTGGTGGGCGTTGCGGCCCGAGATCACCCGGACGTGCAGCGCGATGTGCGCGGCGGCGGCGATCGACTCGAAGACGTGGGCGGTCAGGGTCGTGTCGTAGGTGCCGATCAGCTCGACGAGCTCGGGCTCGACCACCACGCAGTACGGCCGGCCGGACAGGTCGACGGCCGACTGGACCAACGCCTCGTCCAGGGGAACCAGCGCGTCGCCGAACCGGCGGATCCCGACCTTGTCGCCCAACGCTTCGCGCAACGCCTGGCCGAGCGCGATCGAGGTGTCCTCGACGGTGTGGTGCGCGTCGATGTGCAGGTCACCCTGGGTGCGTACGGTCAGGTCGAACCCGCCGTGCTTGCCGAGCTGGGCGATCATGTGGTCGAAGAACGGCACGCCGGTGTGGGACCACGAGTCACCGGTGCCGTCCAGGTCGAGCTCGACGAGGACATGGGATTCGAGCGTCTTGCGCTCGATCCGGGCGGTGCGGGCCATCAGTGCGCTTCTTCCAGGTCAGGGGCGGATCGGCGGGAGGTGGGTCAGGACGTCGGCCAGTGCGGTCAGGAAGGCGCTCGTCTCGGCCTCGGTGCCGGCGGTGACCCGCAGCCAGCCGGTCAGCCCGACGTCCCGCACCAGCACGTCCCGGTCGAGCAGGGCCGACCAGACCGCCGCCTGGTCGGGGAACCGGCCGAACAGGATGAAGTTGGCGTCGCTGGGCACCACCTGGCCCCCGAGGGCCCGGACCTCGTCGACGATCCGGTCACGCTGGACCTTGATCGCCTCGACGGTGCCGAGCAGTTCGCCGGTGTGGGCCAGCGCCGTGCGCGCGACGGCCTGGGTGAAGACCGACAGGTGATAGGGCAGCCGCACCAGGTGCAGGGCGTCGACGATGGCGGAGTCGGCGGCCAGGTAGCCGAGCCGGGCCCCGGCCAGGGTGAACGCCTTGCTCATGGTCCGGGTGACGATCAGCCGCGGGCAGGAGGGCAGCAGGGTCAGCGCGCTGGGCACCCCGGCCTGGCGGAACTCGGCGTAGGCCTCGTCCACGACCACCACGCCGCCGGCGTCCCGGCCACCCACGGCGGCGTTCTCGGCGACCGCCGCGCAGGCCGCCGCCACCACGTCGAGCGGCAGCGCCGTGCCGGTCGGGTTGTTCGGCGAGGCCAGGAACACGATCGACGGCCGGTGGGCCCGGATCGCGTCAGCGGCGGCTTCCGGCCGGATCGTGAAATCCGCGCCCCGCGGCTCGTCGATCCAGCCGGTCGCCGTGGCCAGCGCGATCAGCGGGTGCATCGAATAGGACGGGGTGAACCCGAGCGCCGTGCGGCCGGGGCCGCCGAACGCCTGGCAGATCTGCTGCAGCACCTCGTTCGACCCGTTCGCCGCCCAGATCCGCCCCGGTCGGAGCGGGAAGCCGGCGTCGGCGGCCAGGTACGCGCCGAGGTCGGCCCGCAGCGCCTCGGCCTCCCGGTCGGGATAGCGGTTGACCTCCGTGGCGGCCAACGCGGAGGCCTTCCCGATCGCGTCGACCAGTCCCGCCGACGGCGGGTGCGGGTTCTCGTTGGTGTTCAACCGGACCGAAACGTCCAGTTGCGGGGCACCGTACGGCGTGAGCCCGCGCAGGTCGGCCCGCAGCGGGAGAGTCTCCAGGGAGAGCCCGGAGCCGTCCGGAGGCGGGGTCATCGCAGCCTCGCCCGCACGGCGTCGACGTGGCCGAGCAGGTCTTCGGCGCCGCCCAGCGCCGCGATGGCCGGCGCGGCGGCCGAAAGCCCAGCCCGGTCGGCCGCGATCAGGTGGATGCCGCGCTGGAACGACGCGACCGACAGGCCGCCGGTGTGCCGCGCGGTGCCGCCGGTCGGCAGGACGTGGTTGGACCCGGCGAGGTAGTCGCCCAGCGGGACCGGCGCGAACTCGCCCACGAAGATCGCGCCCGCGTTGCGGACCCGGGCCGCGACGGCCGCCGCGTCCACCGTCTGGACCTCGAGGTGCTCGGCGCCCCAGGCGTCGACCACGAAGACGCCGGCCGCGATGTCGTCGACGATCGCCGCGGCGCCCTGGCCGGCCAGGGCTTCCTCGACCCGGGCCCGGTGGCGGGTGGCCGGGACCTGCTTGTCCAGTTCGACGTCGACCGCGTCGACCAGCTCGGGCGACGTCGTCACCAGCAGGCAGGCGGCCAGCGGGTCGTGCTCGGCTTGGGCGATCAGGTCGGCGGCCACGTAGGCCGGGTCGGCCGTGTGGTCGGCCAGGATCGCGATCTCGGTCGGGCCGGCCTCGGCGTCGATCCCGACCACGCCCATGAGCAGGCGTTTGGCCGCGGCGACGTAGACGTTGCCGGGCCCGGTGACCAGATCGACGGCCGGGCAGCTGTCGGTGCCGTAGGCGAACATCGCGACCGCCTGCGCACCGCCGACCGCGTAGATCTCCGCCACGCCGAGCAGGGCGCAGGCGGCCAGGATGACCGGATGCGGCCGGCCGCCGAACTCGCGGTGCGGGGGCGAGGCCACGGCAAGCGACTCCACCCCGGCCACCTGGGCCGGCACCACGTTCATGACCACGCTGCTCGGGTAGGCGACCCGCCCGCCCGGCACGTACAGCCCGACCCGGCCGACCGGCACCCACGTCTCGGTGACCCGGGTGCCCGGCGCGACGTCCACCGTCACCGGCGGGCGGACCTGACCCTGATGGACGAGCCGGGCCCGCCGGATGGCTTCCTCGAGCGCGGCCCGCACGGCCGGGTCGAGCGCGGCCAGCGCCTCGGCGGCCACGCCGTCCGGGACCCGGATCGCGTCCGGGCGGACCCCGTCGAACCGCTCGGTCGCGTCCAGTACGGCCGCGTCACCCCGGTCACGTACGTCGTCACAGATCGGGCGGACCACGTCCAGCGCGTGGGCGACATCGAGCGCGGCCCGGGGCAGCAGCTCCCGCACCCGCCGCGCGCTGGACACGGTGGCCCGCAGATCAAGCCGTCTCAACACACCTACCAGGGTATCCGCCGCGCCGGCCGGACCCGCGCTGTCGCGGTCGCGACCAGACCCGCGCTGTCGCGGTCGCGACCAGACCCGCACGGTGTCCGGCCCCGGTCGCGACCGGGGCCGGACACCGTGCGGGAGCAGGTTGGTCAACGTAGGGTGGATGGGTGATGGCCCGATGATCGAGCGGATTCCACTCTTCCCTCTCGGCACGGTGCTACTGCCCGGTCTCCTGCTGCCACTGGAGATCTTCGAGGAGCGTTACCGGGCAATGGTCCGCGACCTGATGGACACCCCGGAAGGCACCCGCCGCCGGTTCGGGGTCGTCGCGATCCGGCACGGCCGCGAGGTGGGTACCGACAGCCGGCCCACCGTCCACGAAGTCGGCTGCACCGCCGACCTGCGGCGGATCGAACCGCACCCGGACGGCCGGTTCTCGGTCGTGACGGCCGGCGGCACCCGGTTCCGGCTGCGCAAGGTCGACGAACTCAGCCGGCCCTATCTGGTCGCCGAGGTCGAATTTCTCGACGATCCGGTCGGCGACGCCACCGAGGCGGCCGACCTGGTCCCGATCGTGCGGACCCTGCTGCTGTCCTACGTCGAGAAGCTGGCCTCGGCCCGGGCCATGGAGATCACTCTGCCCGACCTGCCGGACGACCCGAAATCGCTGTCGTACCTGGTCGCGGCGTCCCTGATCGCCGAGACCGGGGAACGCCAGGCGTTGTTGGCCGCGCCCGACGCGGCGGCCCGGCTGCGGGCCGAGCGGGCGTTGCTGCGCCGCGAGCTGGGCTTGTTGCGCCGGATCACGGCGGTCGCGGCGCCGGAGCTGACCCGGATCCAGCCGAGCCCCAACTGACCGGGCCGGCGGCTCAGCCGGCGAGGCCGTGCCGGTAGGCGTACGCGACCGCCTGGGCCCGGTCGCGGGCGCCGATCTTGGCCAATAGCCGGTTGATGTGGCTCTTGACCGTGCCCGAGCTGATAACCAGGCGCTCGGCGATCTCCAGGTTGGACAGGCCGGCGGCGATGAGGGTCAGCACCTCGGCCTCCCGGGGCGTCAACCCGGCCGGATAGCGGGCCGGGGCGGCCACCGGCGCCGGGGCCGTGGTCGCGATGGCGTGGATGAGGTGGTGCTGGACGGCCGGGTCGATCACGGCGCCGTCGTCGTGGACCTGCTCGAGCGCCCGGCGGATCTCGGCCCCACCGGCGTCCTTGGTCAGGTAGCCACGGGCCCCGGCCCGCAACGCGTCGATCACCGACCGGTCGTCGGAATAGGTGGTCAGCACGATGACCCGGGCGCCGGGCTCCCGTTCGCGCAGCCGGCGGGTCGCTTCGACCCCGTCGCAGCGGGGCATCCGCAGATCCATGAGCACGATGTCCGGGTGGAGGCCCGCGGCGAGCTCGACCGCTTCGGCGCCGTCCGAGGCGGCCCCGACGACCTCGACCCCGGCCAGCAGTCCGAGCACCATGGTCAGCCCCTCCCGGACGACCCGCTGGTCGTCGGCGATGAGCACCCGGATCGGTTCGCTCACCGGGGCACGTCCAACGCGACGCGGAACCCGCGGTGGGTGGCCTCCGCGATCAGGGTGCCGCCCAGCAGCTCGGCCCGCTCGCGCATGCCGGTCAGCCCGTAGCCGCCACCTCCGGGGGTCGGCGGCCCGGCCCGGTCGGCGGTCGTGAAATCCTCGACGGTGAGGCGGGTCGCGGTCGGGCCGTAGGCCAGGCGCACCTCGACCCGGCCCGGGACGGCATGCCGGGTGATGTTGGTCAACGCCTCCTGGGTGACCCGGTAGAGCGCGACGCGCGCCTCGGAACCCAGCGGGTGCGGCTCACCGGTCACCATGACCCGGCAGGGAATTCTGCGATCCTGCTGGAACTGGGCGGCCAGCCGGGCCAGCCCCTCGGGCCCGGGCAGCTCGTCGTCCCGCAGCATCCCGATCGCCCGGCGGGCCTCCTCCAGCCCGGACCGGCCCAGCCGGTGGGCCCGGTTGACCGCCTCGGGCAGGCGCGGGTCGGTCGGATCCGCCGCGACGAGCATTCGGGCCCCTTCGAGCTGGAGCAGCAGCCCGGACAGGGAATGCGCGAGCACGTCGTGCATCTCCCGGGCCAGCCGCTGGCGTTCGGCCAGCCCGGCCGCCCGGGACTGGGCGGCCAAGCTCTCGTTCAGCTCGGCGAGCAGCTGTTCGGCCTGCTTGTTCGCCTCTCTCAGGCGGTAGGCGAGGAACAGTATCCCGTAGAAGCCGGCGAACACGGCCAGCACCGCGAGGTCGCCCCGGCCGACCGCCCAGGCGATCACCTCGATCGCCACGAGCGCCACCACCAGGCCCGGGACCGCCGACCGGCCCGGCAGCAGGCGCGCGACGAACAGCACGCCGAGCAGCACTCCTTCGGCTCCCGGGCCGTCCGGTTGCAGAGCCATCAGCAGGACCGACGCGACCAGCACGACCACCGCGCAGCCGGCGGACGCGGCCGCGCGGCTGCCCAGGGTGGCGTTCCGGGCCAGGACGCCGACCGGGAACGCCGCCGCGGCGATCGCGATGGCCAGCCCGCGGCCGGTCAGCCCGGGCCCGGGATCCGCCCGGCCCGCGGTCACCACGAACACCACCAGCAGCAGCGGAGCGAGCCGCTGGAGCCAGCGCACCGTCGCTTCCTGCGACCCGCGCGCCTGGCGGAGGCGAGCCAGCGTCGGCGCGGTGGAGTCCTCGAGGCTCACGGGACGAACGCTGCTCACGCGAAAACCCTACGGGCGCCCGGACCGGCCCGGCATCGCCTTCCGGGTGGAGATCCACCCTCCACCCGGGGGTGCAGCCGCCTCACCCGGCGGTCGCAGCCGGGCGGACGGCGACAGATCCATCCGGACGCCGATGACCGGCGGGGTCCCGGTCCCGCAGGCTCTGGTCCCGTCGGATCCGCCTACCGGAAGGCCCCCCATGACCAGCCGAGCCGTTCCCGAAACAGACCGCATTCCCCGGCCCCGGCGCGGACCGGAAGGCCCGCGGGCGGCGTTGCGCGCCCCCCGGCTGCTGGTGCGCGGCTATCTCGGTCTGAGCCTGCTCGCGCTGCTGGTCATCGTCCTGCTGCGCCACCACGCCGCGCAGGTGAACTCGGCGGTCTGGACGCGCGGGGTCATCGTCGTGGCGGGCGCGCCGCTGATGATCGCCGTGGCGGCCCGGGCGGCGGACGGGTCCCGGCGGGCGTACCGCCGGCTGCGCATCATCACGGCGGTCACCGTGGTGGCGATCGTGGTCATCGTGGCCGTTCCCGACCCGTTCCCGGTGTGGCTGAAGATCGAACAAGGCGTGGGCGGGATGCTGCTGCTGGCCGTCACGGTCCTGGTCAACCGCCGGCCCGTGCGGGCCGCGTTCGAGATCTCCACCCGCCGCTGACCGGGCGGCCCGACTGACTGATCCCGTCAGTCGGGCCGATCCCGTCAGTCGGGGTGGGGCCGTTGGTCAGCCGGGCCAAGATCAGGCTCGCGCGGGCGGGCGTGGGTGGTCAGCCACAACCCGATCGCGAGCACCGTCACCGCCGCGGTCGGCATCACCACGTAGAGCCCGTGGGCGCGGAGCTTGAAATCGACCAGCGAGATCACGTACGGTCCGGCGCCGGGCGGCAGGTGGCGGCGGGCCCCGTCGGTCCGCAGGGCGTGCCCGACCAGCCCGGCCAGCAGGGAGCCTCCGAAGCCACCGACAGCCAGCCCGACCGGCACCGGCCAGGACGCGTCCCGGCCCCGCCACAGCGCCAGCAGTCCCCCGATGATCCCGCCGACCAGGAAGATCAGACCGAAGTAGGCATCGACGCCCCCCTGGGCGTTGAACGCCGCCTCGCTGCCGGCCAGGACCGCGCGCACGTCCAGGCGGGGCGCGGTCGCGGCCCACAGCAGGCCCAGCAACGGACCGGCGACGATCATGGCCAGCAGGCAGGCCAGGCCGGCGACCAGGTCCCCGCGACCGGTGGTCAGGTCCAGCGCCGGTCGGCGACCACCGCCGCCGGCCAGGCCGTCACCGTCGTCCGGGTAGCCGTCGCGATCGGTCCCGTCGCGATCGAAGGAGGCCGGCTGCCACAGCTCGCCGGACCGCCGCGCCGGGTCACCCACACGGCCGCCGAGGATCCACGGGAAACACCCTAGGCCCGGCCCGCCCGCCGCAACGCGGCGGCGGCAACGGCCAGGCTCACGACCGCGACGGCCGCGCAGACGAGCAGATCGACCACGACCCCCCACCAGTGCACGTGGCGGTGGAAGGAGTCCGCGAGGGCATCGACCGCGTAGGTGGACGGCACCGCGGCCCGCACGGCCCGCACGACCACCGGCAACCGGTCGGCGGGAATGATGCCCAGGAACAGCACCACGCTCATCCCGAGCTGACCGCCGACCGTGGCCAGCTCCGGCTTGGGGGCCAGCAGTCCGATCGCGGCGCCCAGGCCGGCCAGCGACGCGCCGGCCAGCACCAGCACCGGGGCCAGCATCCACAGCCGGTCGAGCGGCAGGTCGTACAGCAGCGCGCCGAACACGGCCGTCACGATCGTGCCGGGCACCGCGAAGGTGGCGTAGGAGCCGGCCGTCCCGAGCACCACCGCCGACCGGGGCACCGGCAGGGACAGGTAGTAGTCGAGCGCGCCGGCCGCCCGCAGCGCACCGAACCGCTGGGCCAGCAGGTTCAGGGCCACGAACGCGACGACCAGGACCGACGCGCCGGCCACGACCTGCTCGCGGGTGGTCTCGCTGCCGGTGTCGACCACGCCCCGCAACAGCAGGAGGATCCCGACCGACTGGAACGCCGCGACGAACAGCAGCGGGATGCGCGCGACCCGGGCCCGGGCCAACTGCCCGGTGTAGACAGCCGCCAGAGCCGGCCCGAAGGCCGTCCGCCGGCCGAGGACCACGGCCGGGCCGGCGCCGACGGCCGGCCCGGATGCTTCGTCCGCTCCGTCCGCCGCCGCCCGGGCGATGATCGGCCCCGGCACCGCCGCGAGCGGGCCCACGGCGCTCATGTGCGCTCCCGGGCCCTCATGCGTGCTCCAGGTCCCGGGCCCGGCCCCCGAGGGCCAGGTAGACGTCCTCCAGCGACGGCGTGGCCAGGGTGAAGTCGTCCAGGACGGCGAAGGCCGGCCCGGTGGTCAGCCAGCCGAGCGCCTCCCGGGCCTCGCCGGCCGGCAGCCGGGCCGTCCAGCGCCGGCCGGTCACGGCCGACCGTCGCTCCAACGCGGCGACGACCGGGTCATCGGTGGGCGGATCCCCCCGCCACACCAGATCGAGGCGCACGGCGTCCGACACCGACGCCTTGAGGCGCCCCGGGGTGTCACAGGCAATCACGCGGCCCTCGTCGAGCACCGCCACCCGGTCGAGGACCGTCTCCGCCTCCAACACGTTGTGGGTCACGAGGATCACCGTGACCCCGGCCGAGGCCCGTCGCCGGTCGAGAGCCCTCCAGACCGCCCGTCGGGCGACCGGATCGAGGCCCGTGGTCGGTTCGTCGAGCACCAGCACCGGCCGGTCACCAGCGAGCGCCGTGGCGAACGTGGCCAGCCGGCGCTGCCCACCGGACAGCCGGCCGATCGACCGATCGGCCAGCGCGACCAGACCCAGCTCCTCGAGAATATCGCGGCCGGCCCGGCGGGCGGCGGCCCGCGTCAGGCCGCGCAGCCGCGCGGTCGTCTCGATCGCCAGCGCCACCGGCAGGTCAGCGAGGGCGCCGTCGTCCTGGCCGAGGTAGGCGGCGGCCCGACCGGCGGTTTCGGGGTGGGCGACCACATCGGCGCCGAACAGGTGGATGCTGCCGGAGGTGGGCCGCAACAGGCCCATCAACTGGCGCACGAGGGTCGTCTTGCCCGCTCCGTTGGGCCCCAGGATGCCGAAGACCTCACCCCGCCCGATGTCGAGATCGATCCCGTCATTGGCCAGAACGGCGTGCTCACCAGCGCCGTGCCGGCGGGTGAGCCCACGCACGGCGTAGCTCAGCACTGGCTCATTCTCTCAGCACGACGGTGGTCAGCGCTTCGGCAACCCGGTCCGGGACCGCCGGTTGCGAACCCGGAGTGATCCCAGGATCCACAGCGCCTCGACCCCGTCCCGCCAGGTCAGCTTCTTGCCGTCCGCGCGGGAGCGGGCCTTGTAGCTGATCGGCACCTCGTAGGGACGGACCCCCCGGGCGAGCAGCTTGGCCGTGATCTCGGCCTCCATGCCGAACCCGGCCGAGGTGACGTCGAGTTCCCGGTAGAGCGCGACCGGCATCAGCTTGAAGCAGGTCTCCAGGTCGGAGATGTAGCTGTCGAACAGCACGTTGGCGGCCAGCGTGACCGCCTTGTTGCCCATCACGTACCAGAACGAGAACGCGGTGTTGCTGCTGAACGTGCGCGAGCCGTAGACGACCTGGGACTCGCCGGCCAGCACCGGTTCGAGCAGGGAGGGGATCTCCTCCGGCGCATATTCCAGATCCGCGTCGCAGATCACCAGATAGTCGCCGGTGGCCCGGTCGCTGGCGGTCCGGATCGCGGCGCCCTTGCCCTTGTTCGTCGGGTGCCGGTGCACGGACAGCCGCGGGTCGGTCAGCGCGTCGAGGATGTCGCGGGTGCCGTCGACACTGCCGTCGTCGACGATGACCAGTTCCACGTCACACGGGTACCGGACGTCGAGGACCCGCTTGACCGCCGAAGCGAGCGTCGCCTGCTCGTTGTATACCGGCATGAGAATCGAGAGCTTCACGCGACAAGATTACTGTCGAAGGACCTGTGATCCACACACCACCGCCGACGGCCCCCGCCAGGCCGCCGGTTCGATCAGCGGATCGGCCGCCAGGGCCACGACCGCGGCCCGCTGACCGGCGATGATGCGACCGTCGGACGGACGCCCGGCCAGGCCTACGGCCCGCGCCGATCCGGCGGTGGCGGCCACCAGCGCGCCGGCCCGGCCGAGCCCCGCGTAGGCGAGCCGGTCGAGTTCGCGATGATCAACGCCCGGCACCGTGCCGGGGCCGCCCAGATCGGTCCCGTAGCGCAGCGTCACCCCGGCCCGGTGCAGCGCGGCGGCATTGCCGGCCGACCCCCGGCCGGCCCGGCTGGTGGTCTGCAAGGTGGACACGACCCCGAGGCCGGCCGTGGCGATCGCCTCGATCACGGCGTCCGGCAACGGCTCGACGGGGACCTGGGCCAGCTCGTCGACCCCGGCCGCCAGCGCGGTCCGCACCGCCGCGACCGACATCGCCGTCGCGGTGACCGGCAGTCCGGCCGCATGCGCGGCCGTGACCACGGCCGACAGGACGGCGGTCGCGACCGCCCCTTCCCCGTCCGCGCGAGCCTCGTCCGGGCGGACCCCGGCGCGGCGGCCCCGGGCCTGGTTCCCGACGGCGACCACCACCCTGATCAGGTCCACCCCGTCCATGGCCAGCTGGGCCACCGCGCGCCGGGCGGCCGCCGGGCCCCCGATGACGCTCCCGGACTCCCCGATGACGCTCGGCCGGCCCCCGATGACGCTCGACCGGCCCCCGCTCGGCCGGCCCGGTCCCACCTCCAGCACGAGTCCGGCCCCGGAGCCGGCCACCGCCGACCGGGACGGCCCTCCCCGGCCGCGCCCACCGGTCCGCAGTCCGGCCGGTGACCCCAGGTCGCGAACGGCGACCACCCCGCCGCGCAGCTCGTCCTCCAGGAGCCCGGCCGGGGATCGGCCGGTCCCGGCCAGGTGCACGTAGGCGTCGACGATGCCCGGTCCGATCCAGACCGCCTCGACGACCGGCAGGTCGCTCGGCACGGTCACCGCCTCGGTCGGCCCGATCACCGCGATACGCCCGGTCCCGTCGACGATGACGATGCCGTCCTCAAGAACCGGCCCGGCGCCGGCCGAATCGCCTGGCCCGGCGCCCGGCCACAACCGGCCCCGCAGCGCGACGCCCCGTCCGAACGTCTCCGCGGCCGGCGCCGGGGCCCGGCGCGCCACCCGGCGCCGCCCGCCCGTCCGGCGCCGCACCGGCCAGGTGACCAGCGCCGGCAGGCACCCGGACGGCTCGCCGATCACACCGCGCTGCTCATCCACACGACGATGTCAAGGATCCGCAGTGAGGTGAGCGGCGGCCCGTTCTCGGGGACCAGCGCGGTCAACCGCCCGAACTCGTCGGCATTCTCGCGCAGGTCGCTCTGCATGGCCCGGACCAGCAGCTGCATGTACTGCCGCCACGAACGGCCGTCCTTGGGGGCGGCCGGCACGCACCGTTCGTGCTGATAGAAGATCCGGACCTTGGAATCGAACAGCGGTACCAGCGCCGGGCGCTTGCGGTGCAGCACCTTCGCGATCAGCGAACCCTTGACGTCGCGGTCGGAGACGTCCGGGTCGTCGAGCGGGTCGTACAGCGCGGCCACCAGGTCGAGCGTCACCTCGTCGGCCTCGATCAGCTCGATGCCGGGCGGCAACTTGTCCAGGGCCCGCTGGAGCAGGGGCAGGAGCGCGGTCAGCGTGTGCATCCGGTCGACGTCGACGCCCGCGCCCAGCAGGCACGGGGCCAGCAGGTCGCTGGTACACAACAGATCGGGGTCGGAGTTGGTGACCAGACCGTCGTAGTACGGGTAGGCGTAGCGCAGACCGCGCCTCCGGGGACCGACGTACTCCTCCAGCAGGCTCTCCGCATCGAAGACCTCCCGGGTCCCCATCGCCAGCTTCACCGCTACTCCCAGCGCTCGATCCCACCGTCGACGTGCTGAGGCTCGTCGCCCCCGGTCATCCTCGCGCGCCGGTCGGGGCGGGTGGGGACGGGGTGACCGATGATGGCGCGAAAACCCGTTCGGCGGCGATCGTCGCGCCGGGTAACATCGGTCACTCACCAGTGCCACGGCGGCACCGGCCGCGGGCAGAGCGCGCAGACACGGTCGCGTCGCCCCCGGATCAGCTCCGCCGGCGGGCACCCGCAGTGCCACCTTCACGACAGGAGAATCGCGGTGTCGCAGGTCCGGATCGTCGTCGGCGGGTCCCCGGAACCGGGGGAACGATCGGTGCCGACCGGGACAACGGCCGGCGACCTGTTCGGGTCCGACCGCTCGGCCGTAGCCGCCCGGGTCGACGGGCGGTTGCGCGACCTCGCCCACGTGCTGGCCGACGGGGAAGCGGTCGAGCCGGTGGCCATCGACTCCCCCGACGGCCGGGCCATCCTGCGCCACTCCACCGCGCACGTACTCGCCCAGGCCGTCCAACGGCTGTTCCCGACCGCCCGGCTCGGTATCGGGCCGCCGATCGAGAACGGCTTCTACTACGACTTCCGCGTCGACGAACCCTTCACCCCGGACGACCTGACGGCGCTGGAAAAGGAAATGCGCCAGATCGTGAAGGACGGCCAGCGGTTCTCCCGGCGGGTCGTCTCCGATGACGACGCCCGCGCCGAACTCGCCGACGAGCCGTTCAAGCTCGAGCTGATCGGGTTGAAAGGCGGCGTCGGCGACGAGGCGGACGTCGAGGTCGGCGGCCCGGAACTCACCATCTACGACAACCTCGACCGGTCGTCGGGCGAGCTGTGCTGGAAAGACCTGTGCCGCGGTCCGCACCTGCCCACCACCCGGCAGATCCCGGCCTTCAAGCTCATGCGGACGGCCGCCGCGTACTGGCGGGGCAGCGAGAAGAACCCGCAGCTGCAGCGGATCTACGGCACCGCCTGGGAGTCGCGGGACGCGCTCAAGGACCACCTGACCATGCTGGCCGAGGCGGAACGGCGTGACCACCGGCGACTGGGCGCCGAGCTCGATCTGTTCTCCATTCCGGAGGAGATCGGGTCGGGGCTGGCCGTCTTCCATCCCAAGGGCGGCGTGATCCGCAAGGTGATGGAGGACTATTCACGCGGCCGGCACGAGGCCGCCGGTTATTCATTCGTGAACACCCCGCATCTCACCAAGGCCCATCTCTATGAGATTTCCGGGCACCTGGACTGGTACGCCGACGGCATGTATCCGCCGATGGAACTCGACGGCGGCCAGCAGTACTACCTGAAGCCGATGAACTGCCCGATGCACAATCTCATCTACCGGGCCCGCGGGCGTTCCTACCGGGAACTCCCGCTCCGGCTGTTCGAATTCGGGACGGTGTACCGGTACGAGAAGTCCGGGGTCGTGCACGGACTGACCCGGGCCCGGGGCTTCACCCAGGATGACGCGCACATCTACTGCACCCGCGAGCAGATGGCCAACGAGCTCGACAGCCTGCTCACCTTCGTGCTGGGGCTGCTGCGCGACTACGGGCTGGCCGACTTCTACCTGGAACTGTCGACCCGTGACCCGGACAAGTTCATCGGCACCGAGGCCGAGTGGGACGACGCCACCGAGACCCTGCGCGAGGCGGCCGAAAAGCAGTCCCTCGAGCTCGTGCTCGACCAGGGCGGCGCGGCGTTCTACGGGCCGAAGATCTCCGTGCAGGCCAAGGACGCGATCGGCCGGACCTGGCAACTGTCCACCATCCAGGTCGATTTCCAGCTTCCCCAACGGTTCGAGCTGGAGTATCAGGCCTCGGATGGCACCCGGCAGCGGCCGGTGATGATCCACCGGGCGTTGTTCGGGTCGATCGAACGCTTCTTCGCGGTACTCCTCGAGCACTACGCGGGGGCGTTCCCGCCCTGGCTCGCCCCGGTCCAGGTGGTCGGGATCCCGATCACCGACGAGCACGTCGGCCACCTGCGGGACGTCGCGGCGCGGCTGGCCGAACGGGGCGTGCGGGTCGAGATCGACACGTCCGACGACCGGATGCAGAAGAAGATCCGCACCGCCCAGAAGCAGAAGGTTCCCTACATGCTGCTGGCCGGCGACGCGGACGTGGCGGCCGGTGCGGTCTCGTTCCGCTACCGCTCGGGCGACCAGAAAAACGGCGTCCCGGTCGGGGCCGCCGTCGAGGAGATCGTGGCCGCCATCGCGGCCCGCACCCAGGTCTGACCCAGGTCTGAGGTTCTCCGCGGGCCCCAGGTCTGCGCGGGCCTCAGGTCGGCGCGGGTGTGGCGCGGGGTCGCTCGCCAGGGGTGAGCGACCCCGCTCGCCAGGGGACGGGTGTGAGGCCGGGCGGGGCCGGAGTCAAGGCGGCGGCCCCGACTCAGCTGAAGATGCTGACGCCTCCCGGGCCCACGAGCAGACCGACAACAATAAGAACGGCACCCCAGAGAACAGCGCCCTGGACGATCCGGACGATTCCAAAGATGACGAGGATCGTCGCGATGATAAACAGAAGAGCAGTCATGCCTGCCAGATGCCCTTTTCCGGAACTTTCCAACCTCGTTCCCCCCGGAAGGGTCATTGGTCGGAATTTCGGACCAGCAGGTTTTAGTCTCCCACCTGCAGGTCGACGTCGTGTTCTGGTATCCGGGCGGCGACAAACCGTAGCAGCCGGCGCCCTTCCGCGGTGAGTTCCGCCGCCGGCCCGGCCGGCACCTCCGAAAAAAGCGTGACCGCGAGCGTCGCCCGCTTCCGTTCGCGATGGACCTTCCACACCCCGTGCACGACACCGTCGACGAGCACGCTGGACCGGATGACGCTGCCGTTGGTGAGGGCGGCCCGCGAAGCCTCGGTCATCACCCGGGTCCGGTCGGCGTGGGAGAGCAGCAGGTTGTCGTACTCGGGCAGGAACCGGACCGGCGCCGGGGTGGACGGGTCGGGTCGCGGCGCGTCCGGCCGGTCGAACAGCTCCCGCCCGGACTCGTCGACAAAGGTCCGCAGCCGCGGCCGGAGCCGCTCGATGACCTCCCCGAGCCGGGTCAGACCCGACCACGTCCGCAGGTCGGCGACGGTCGCCGGACCGAACGCCGCGAGGTAGCGCAGCACCATCGCGTCGGGGGTCGGATCGGTGCCCAGCGGCCGCCCCAGCCACGCTTCGGCCGAGGCGCAGACCGCCCGACCGCTGCGCTCCCACAAGCCGCGGGGCGGCACCTGGACGAGCGGGACCAGGTTGCGGATGGCGTTCGCCATCGACGCGGGATCGCGGTCGGGCCACCGCTCCCCCAGCTTCACGCCCAGCTCGGCCGTGGTGCACGGCTGCTGCTCGACGATGGCCCGGCCGGCCGCGACCAGTTCCTCGATGTCCATCCCGGCCAGCTGCCGCCCGAACGGGCTGCCCGTCCAGAGGCTGCGGTCCAGTACCGGCTGCAGGACCGGGCGCAACGCCAGACAGTCACGGGCCGACAGCAGGTGGATGGTGGACCGCATCGCCACGACCCGCACCGCCGCCCGCGTGCTGATCAGGTCGGACAGCTCGGCCGCCGCGAAATCCGCCAGCCGGCTCCACAACCCCACGTACGGCGGCGCCGGCACCTGGGCCTGCAGGCCGACCAGCCGTTCGATGGCCTCCAGAGCCGGGATCCGGGCCCGGGCCAGCAGCATCTGCCGGGCCAGCAGGGCCCGGCCGAGCGCCCGCGGCCCCAGCACCGCTCCGTCGGCCGGGTCGTCGGTCATTCGCTCACCGGGCCGGTTCGCCGGCGGCCGGCCGCTGGTCCGGAAGGGCCCGCCGGTCCCGGAAGAACGCCCGCACGTCGCCGACCAGCAGGTCCGGCACCTCCAGAGCGGCGAAGTGACCGCCTTCGGTGAAGTCGGTCCAGCGCGCAATCGTGTTGCCCTGTTCGGCGTAACGCCGGATCGACACGTCACCTCCGAAAACAGCCACCGCGGTCGGCACCGTGGAGCGTTCGGACGACGACCAGCTACCGGCGTGCGCGTTCTCGTAGTACATCCGCGCCGCCGACCCGGCCGTGCCCGTCAGCCAGTAGAGCATGACGTTGGTCAGCAGCCGGTCGCGGTCCACGGCGTCCTCGGGCAGCACGGCGCCCGCCGCCGTCCAGGCCTGGAACTTCTCCATGATCCAGGCCAGCTGGCCGACCGGCGAGTCGGTCAGGCCGTAGGCGAGGGTCTGCGGGCGCGTCGACTGGAGCAGGTTGTAGCCGAACTCGTCGGCCATGAAGTGGCTGATCTTCGCGGCCCGCTTCTTCTCCAGGTCGGTGAAGGTGGCCCGTTCGGCGTCGTCGACGCCGAACGGGATGAAACCGACCGAGGCCGCGTTGACGTGCACCCCGACGACCGCATCAGGCGCGATCCGGCCCAGCTCGGGCGAGATGACCGCGCCCAGGTCACCACCCTGGGCGCCGTACCGCTCGTAGCCGAGCCGGGTCATCAGCTCGGCCCAGGCGGCGGCCACCCGGCTGGTGTCCCAGCCCCGCTGGTGGGTCGGGCCGGACAGGCCGAACCCTGGAATCGACGGGATGACCAGGTGGAAAGCGTCTTCGGCGCGCCCGCCGTACGCTCGCGGGTCGGTGAGCGGACCGATCACGTCGAGGAACTCGACGATCGACCCCGGCCAGCCGTGGGTCAGCAGCAGCGCCACGGCGCCCGGCTCGGCCGACCGGATGTGCAGGAAGTGGATGTTCTCACCGTCAATGGTCGTCGTGAACTGGGGCAGCTTGTTGAGCGCCGCCTCGTGCTCACGCCAGTGGTAACCGGTGCGCCAGTACTCGGCCAGGTCCCGCAGGTAACCGCGCGGCGCGCCGTACTCCCAACCCACGTCCGGCAGTTCTTCGGCCCAGCGGGTGCGGGCCAGCCGGTCGGTGAGGTCGGTCAGGTCGGCCTCGGGCACGTCGAGCTGGAAGGGCCGGACCTGCGTTCCTTCCTCGGGGGCGGTCACGATCGGCGATTCGGTCGTCCCGGTGATGTCCATGCGCTTCACGCTAGAACTCATTGCGGACAGCTTCGGTCCGCGATCGGTGGGAACCTGAGAGGCATGTTGGAGACTTCCGCCCGCCTGCTGCGCCTGCTGTCGCTGCTGCAGATCCGACGGGACTGGACCGGGGCCGAACTCGCCGACCGGCTCGGCGTCGACGCCCGCACCATCCGCCGGGACGTCGACAAGCTGCGGCAGCTGGACTATCCCGTGCACGCCACGACCGGCGCGACGGGCGGCTACCGACTGGGCGCGGGGGCCGCGCTCCCGCCCCTGCTGCTCGACGACGACGAGGCGGTGGCCGTCGCGGTCGGGCTGCGCACGGCGGCGAGCGGGTCGGTGGCCGGGATCGAGGAGACCTCGGTGCGGGCCCTGGCCAAACTGGAGCAGGTCCTGCCGTCGCGGCTGCGTCACCGGGTCGCGACGTTGGGCGCGGTGACCGTCCCGATGGTGGGCCGGGGCGCGAAGGTCGATCCCGGCGTCCTGACCGTGATCGCCTCGGCCTGCCGCGACCGCCAGCGGCTGCGGTTCGACTACCGCGACCACACGAAAGCGGCGACGGTGCGCTCCACCGAGCCGTACCGGCTGGTCCACACCGGGCAGCGGTGGTACCTGATCGCCTTCGACACCGACCGGGCGGCCTGGCGGACGTTCCGGGTCGACCGGATCACGCCCCGCAGCCCGGTCGGGCCCCGGTTCCCGCCCCGCGATCCGCCCGCCGACGACCTGTCCACCTACACCTCACGCGGCGTCTCCACCGCCGCCTACCCGTACCGCGGTCGATTCGTGCTGCACGTCAGCGCCGAGGAGGCCGCCGAGCGGATCAGCCCGTCGGCCGGGCTGCTGGAAGCCATCGACGAGCGGTCGTGCCGGCTGGACGCGGGCGCGAACTCCCTGGACGTCCTGGCCATCCACATCGTGCTGACCGGATTCGAGTTCACCGTGCTCGAGCCGGCCGCCTTGATCGACAGCATCCGGGAGATGGCCGGCCGGCTGGGCCGCGCGGTCGACGCTGCGCCCCGTTCCCCCACGGTGGGAAAGAAGAGGATTGCTTGAAAGGGCCAATCGGAGAAAACTGGACTGAATGACGACTGTAATGACGAGCCAGTCGCTCGCCCGCCTGCTGGTCGGCTGGCCCGACTCCGGTCGGGGGCCGGCTTACGAGCGGCTGGCCAGGGTGACCGCCGCGCTGCTGCTCGACGGGCGGCTGCTCCCGCACACGCGGTTGCCGGCCGAACGCGATCTGGCCCGGGCGCTGGGCGTCAGCCGCACGACGGTCACCGCCGCGTACGCCCGCCTGCGCGACGACGGGTTCCTGCTCAGCCGGCAGGGGGCCGGTAGCTGGACGGTCCTGCCGGCCCGGCCGAGCCGGTCGCTGGCCCCGCTCGGCTTCCGGCCCGACGGCGACCGGGACGACGGTTCGCTCGATCTGGCCATCGCCGCGCCCGGGCCCGCCCCCGAACTGCTCGGCGGAGCGGTGGCGGAAGCCGGTCGGCTGTTCGCGGCCGAGCTGGCCCGGGCCGGCCTGGGGACCACCAGCGCCGGTCACGGCTACTACCCGGCCGGCCTCCCGATGCTGCGGGACGCCGTCGCGGCCCGCTTCACCGCCCGCGGGGTGCCGACCACGGCCGAGCAGATTCTGATCACCGCCGGTGCGCTGGGGGCGGTCCACCTGGCCGCCCGCCGGCTGCTGTCCGGGCGGGATGTCGCCCTGGTCGAGCAGCCCACCTACCCGAATGCCGTCGACGCCCTGCGGCGGACCGGGACGCGGCTGGTGGGGCTGCCGGTGTCCTCCGACGGGTGGGACCCCGACCTGCTGACCGCCGCGTTCGCGCAGGCCCGGCCGCGGGTGGCGTACATGATCCCGGACTTCCAGAACCCGACCGGCGCACTGCTGGATCTCGGCGGTCGCGAACGGTTGGTCGCCGCGGCGCGGGCCGCCGGGTCGGTGCTGCTGTGCGACGAGACCCTCGTCGACCTGCCGCTCGACGGGCAGGAACGGCCGCCGCCGCTGGCCGCGTTCGACACCGACGACCGGGTCGTGACCATCGGATCGCTCAGCAAGGCGGTCTGGGGCGGGCTGCGGATCGGTTGGTTGCGGGGCCAGCGCCGCCTGATCGAGGAACTGGCCGCCGAGCGCAGCACCATCGATCTGGCCGGCCCGGTCTACGAGCAGTACCTCGCGGCCGTCGTGCTCGGCGGCCTGGACGCGTTGCTGCCGGCCCGCCGGACCGACCTCGCGGCCCGGCGCGACGTGCTGATCGAGGAGCTGGCCGCCCGGCTGCCGGAGTGGCGGTGGCGCACGCCGGGCGGGGGGTTGGCGCTCTGGGTACGCCTCGACGCCCCGATGTCGACGGCGCTGGCCGACGCCGGGGAGCGCCACGGGCTGCGGCTGGCCGCCGGGCCCCGGTTCGGCCTGGACGGGACGCTGGAACGCTTCCTGCGGATCCCGTACACGCTGGCCCCCGACGATCTGATCGAGGCGGTGCGCCGGTTGGCGGCGGCCCGGGCCGACGCGCTGGGGCCCCACGCGACCAGTTCGTCGCGCCCCGCCGTGGTGGCCTGACCCGAACCGGGGTCGGCGTCGGGGTCGGGGTGGCGCCCGGTCAGCGGGCCGCGTTCTTCAGGAACTGGTACCGGTTGGCGTACTTCTCCCGGTCGCCGTTGAAGTAACCCGAGCGGACATGCCGGCGCACGGCGGCGTCGTCGGTGGCCCGCGCGGCCGAATGCCACAGGTAGGCGTCATGCAGGATGATGTCGCCCCGCTCGGTGTAGACCGGGATCTCGCCCGGGATCTTCTCGAAACCCAGCGCCATCGGGAAAGGCGGCGGCGTGTCGGTGTATCCCCCGGTCGATCGGGCGTCGTCCGGGACCGTCACATTGTTGACGTTGCGGTACGGCGCCGGGGTCGCCCACCGGTGGCTGCCCGGCACGACCCGCAGGAATCCGTTGGCCGGCGAGGTCCCGTCGAGGTGGAACGTGAAGGCCACCGACGGCCAGATATCGAGGCTCGGCGACGCCTGCCAGTCCGAATGCCAGCCGATCCGGGTGTAGCCGGATTCCTTGCCCGGGCGGGCGTCCTGGTAGACGACCCCGATCCGGTTCTCGTCGGACAGCCAGCAGTTCTCGCCGATGAACCGGCGGATGACCGTGACCAGCTCCGGATAGGTGGCCGCTTCGCGCACGGCCGGCGCGATCTCCTCGACGTGCTCGACGTAGTTGACGAACTTTTCGATCTTCGTTTCGTCGTCGAGATACTGGGTCGAGCCGTACCGCTCGGGCACGGTCCCGGCCAGCACGCCGTTCTGGGCGGCGGCGCATTCGGTTTCCATCCGGTCGACCAGATCGACGGGAAACAGATCACGAAGAATCACGAACCCGAATCGACGGTAGAAGTCTTCGAGCCGGTCGACGGCAGCTTCGGAGCCGCGGAAGACGCCGAATTCGGCGGGTGACGTCAGCACGGAAAGGTCCATTGCGGTCCTCCGGGTAGTGGGGCGGGCGCCATCGTCAGGCGGCGGCGTAGCGACTGTCGGAATGGATCGGGCCGTCCGGAATGCTCGTGGCGGCCCCGGTCCACACCCATTGGCGCCACATGAGCCGTCCGAGGTCGCGGTAGGGGTCCCGACCGTGGAACATGCGGTAGTTGTCGATCACGGCCGCCTCGCCGGGGAGCAGGACGAAACGCTCCGCGGCGCGCGCGGCCTCGGCGATCTCGGCCTGCCAGGCGGCGATCAGCTCGGCGTCGGCGGTCGCGGTCGGCGACCCGGGCCGCGGGCGCTGGAACGGGTGGCAGCGCAGCATCGACCGACCGCTGGGGGCTTCACTGACCAGCGGCGTGACGCAGGACCGCCGGCCAGGCTCGCCCTGCTCGACGGGAACGGTCCGCAGCTGCCGGCCGAGCTCGGCGGTGCTCGCCGCCGCGGCCAGCTGGTCGGCCAGCCCCAACCCGTCGACCAGGAACGACGCGCCGCCGGCGGTCGACGCCCGCACGCACAGGAGCAGGAAGTAGTCGGGACAGGCGTCGCCGTAGGCGAAGCCGTCGGTGTGCGCCTCAAGCGGGGTGGTGTTCTGCGCGTCGATCAAGGTCGGGTCCACCTGTGACCGCGGCCGGTCGCCCTCGCCACCGACCAGCACCCGGGCCGGTTCGGGAAGGCGGGCGATGCGGTCCCCGAACACCGCCCGCATGGCGGCCGGCGCCGCGTCTTCATCGGTTCCGAGTCCGGTGAGGATCGCCCCGCCGTCCCGTTCGACGAGGAGTCGGGCCTGCCCGGGCTCGGCGG
>JAMFSN010000078.1 GCA_026225295.1 Frankia alni | reverse complement strand
GATCAACGCGGACATGTTCCTGCGGGGACTGGCGGCCGCCGGCCCGTGCCCCAGCCGGGCCGGCTACATCGCGGCGCTGCGGGCCGTCCGCAACTACAACGCCGGGGGTCTGCTGGCCACCCCGGTCGATTTCCGGGCCGACTTCGGCCGGGTCACCACCTGTTACGTCTTCGCCCGGGTCTCCCCCGGCCATGACCGGTGGCTGGTGGATCAGCCGGTTCCGTTGTGCGGCCGCCCGCTGGCGGACTGAGACCCGGGCCCGCCGCCCGGCCGGTCACCGACCGGCGGCGGGTCGGCGACCGAGGGCCGGTCGGCGACGGACGGCGGGTCGACGGCCGGGCGGTGGGCCGGCACCGCCGGTCGCTCGGGCGGGGTCGCGCGGGCGTCGATCCACTCATCGACGATCGCCCACTGGACCAGCAGCCAGCGCAGCCGCTCCTCGTCGCCGTCCGGGACCTCGCCCGGCCGCTCGGTCCACCAGCGCAGCCGGAGCGGCCGGTCGGCCAGCGGCAGCGCGGCCCAGACGGACCGGGCGTCGACCAGGTCGTCGAAGCCGGTGTGGGCGATGATCGAGACCGGCGCGGTCGGCAGCGCGGCCATCGCGGCCAGCAGGCCGTCGGGGCGGGGCGGCAGGACGTGCGGCATCTGCTCGGCCAGCGTGGCAAATGTCCCGTGACCGCGGCGGCGCAGGTTCTCGATGGCCCGGATGCGCCGCCGGGGGGTGTAGTTCCCGCCCTCCGGGAAGATCAGCAGCGCGTCGCCGGGCCCGAGGGAGGCCGCGAAGTCCCGCACCCGGTCGGTGACGCCCGACCCGGCGTCCCGCGCGGCCGGGATGAAGCACGCGCCGATGCGGCCCAGCATCACGTCGAGGGCCGGGTCGAGCCGCAGCGCGTCCTTCAGGACGACCCGCGGGGTCCGCCCCCACCGGCTCAGCAGCAACTGCACCAGCAGGAACGAGTCCCCGATGCCGCCGTGGCGGGAGGCGACGATGACCGGGCCGGCGGTCGCCAACCCGAACGGCTCGGGCGGTTCCTCCAGCCGCAGGACGAAGCCCATGATCCGTTCGACGGCGCCCCGCAGGACCTCGAGCGCCCGGCGGAGCAGGGCGACGTGCGCGGCCAGGTACCGCGGCCGGTCGAGCACCGGACGGGCCACCCACAAGCCGAAGCAGGCGACCAGGGCCGCGGTTTCCAACCAGGAGTAGACGACGGCCGTCGCCGCGATCCGCAGCGGCCGCCACCGGACCGGCGGCCCGCCCAGCCGGGCGGCGACGGCCAGCGGCGCCCCGATGACCGCGGCGATCACGGTCGCGGGCCCGCTGAGCGCCGCCACGACCAGGATCACCGCCACGAACACCGGCCGCCGCACGACCCAGGGCGGCGGCCTCATTCCGTCGGCCCGGCGGCGCGGGTCAGATTGCGGTCCAGGTAGTCGGCGGTCGCCGCGCGGGCCCGCTCGATCCGGACCCGCACCGCGGACGTGGCCCGGTAGCGGATCGGGACCGACGCCGGGTGGTCGGCGCCGGTCGGCAGGAGGTGCACGCGGACCCCGGCGGGCAGGGCGGCCACCTCTTCGGCGAACCGGTGCCGCCGGGCGATCTCGAACGCCACCAGGGCGGTTTCCCACGGCCGTTGCGGCGGCCGCAACGGCTGCTCGACCCGCCCGGCGTGCAGGACGAACACCGTCTTCGCGCCGCAGGCCACGGCCCGTCCGACCGGAATCGAATCGACGATGCCGCCGTCGACGAAGTGCTCGCCGTCGATTTCCACCGGCGGCAGGAGACCGGGCACCGCGCACGAGGCGAGGACCGCGTCGACCAGCGGCCCGGTGGTGAACCAGTGGGCACTGGCCTGCTCGATCGACGCGGCCACGCACTGGAAGGGGACGGGCAGTTCCTCGATCGAGGCCTGCGGGACGTGCCGGCCCAGCAGGTCCCGCAACGGCTGGGCCGAGTGCAGGTGCCCGTGGCGGGCGAACGTCCGCATCGCGCGCAACGGGCCGCTCGCGAACACGTCGCTGGCGCCCAGCCCGGTCCAGATCTCCAGCAGCCGGCCGGCCGCCGCCGGGGTCGGGTCGGCCGCGACGGCCACCCCGTTGATCGCGCCCACCGACGTCCCGACCACCAGGTCGGGGCGCACCCCGGCGGCGGCCAACGCACCGACCATGCCGACCTCGGAGGCCCCGGCCATGCCGCCCCCGCCGAACACGAACGCGACCGGGCCGGTCAGAGTCTGCACGGCGGCGGCGCCTCCTGTGGTCCGGTACGGCGGGTACGGCGGGACCTGCCCGCGGGTCGACTGATTGCACCACACCGGGCGGCGATCTTTCCCCGCTCGGCGCTCCGGGTCGGTCAGGCCCGCGTTCCGGTCGCGATTTGCTCCTTCGGTCGGGTAGCCGGTGAACCGGACCGTCCCGACGTCCGTGTCGAGGGGTAGGGACGGCCACCCGGAGCGCGGTTCCCCTCGGGGTGCCCTGACCCGCGCGGCCGGTTCCAGGGCCATCGACGGGCGGCCGGAAACGAGTTCGATCACACGAGTCCGGTCAACAGAATGCGGCGATTCAGCGGAACGGAGAGGCCATCCTGGACCACGATGTGCCGGTGAGGCTCGGACGTCGTGGAACGCGACCGGCCCCGGACGCGGCCACCACCCCGTCGACCGGGCCGGGTTCCGGCGATCCCGCGGCGTCCGCCGGGCCGGCCGGGAACGGCCGGCGGGCCGCCCTCGACGACGCGGTCGCCGCCGTCTACACCGAGCACGGTCCGGCCGTGTACGGGTACTGCCTGCGGCTGCTCGGGGACCGGCAGCTGGCCCAGGACGCGGTTCAGGAAGTCATGATCCGGATGATCCGGCACCCGGAAGCGATGGACGGCAACCGGGGGCCGATCCGGCCGTGGTTGATGACGGTCGCGCGCAACGTGGTGATCGACTCGGCCCGTTCGCGGCGCAGCCGGCCCGTCGAGGTCACCGGCGCGCCCGGCGAACTGGCCATGGCGATCGCCCCGGATGCCGTCAGCGACGCGGAGATCGACCGGATGCTGGATTCCTGGCAGATCGCCGAGGCGCTGCGGCGGCTCACACCCGAACACCGGGCGGTGCTCGTCCACATGTACTACCTGGACCGGTCGGTGCTGGAGACCTCGCGGGCCCTCGGGATACCGGCCGGGACGGTCAAGAGCCGGGCGTACTACGCGATGCGGTCCCTGCGCCAGGTGCTGCGGGACGACCAGGTGATCCTGTGAACGCGCGCCCCGGGACCAGCGAGAAACGCACGAGCGGGAAACGAAGCACCGAGAAACGCGGCAGCGGCAACCGCACCAGCGAAGGAGGGGGATCGTCGTGAGCGAGGAACTGTCCGGCAACGATGCCCACCTGGAGCTCGGGGCGTACGTCCTCGACGCGCTGGAGCCGGCCGAGCGGGTGGCGTTCGAGCGTCACCTGGCCGACTGCCCGCAGTGCCGGGCCGAACTGGCCGACTGGTCGGTGCTTCCCCCGTTGCTCGGCCGGGTGCCGCTGCCGGTGGTGCTGGCCGACCCGGACCTCGGTGGACTTCTGGACGAGGACCTGATCCTCGCGGCCGAAGCCGGGGCCGACCCGGGCCTCGCCGAGCTTCCGAACCTTGCCGACCTGCTCGAACCGGACCTGCGCGACCTCGATTGGCCCGGTCGGACCGCCGACCGGGGCCGGCCCGAGCCGGCCGGGCTACCCGGCCAGGCGGACCGCCGGGCCACGCCCGCCGGTCCGCACGGACCGGGGACAACCGGCCCGCGACGCGCCGGGCGCCGGCCGCGCGGTCGGGTCGGCAGCCGGCGGCGACCGGGTGCCCACGCGGCCGGCGCGCGGAGCCGCGGCTCGGCGCCGGTCGGTCCGGGAACCACCGGGTCGGCGGGGCGGCCCGGTTCGCGGGGTCGGCGGTACATCGCGGCCGTGGTCGGCGCCCTCGTGCTGTTCCTCGGCGGTGCCCTGGGGCTGAATCAGCTGACCGACGAGTCGAGCCATCCCGCCGTCACCTTCGCGCTGGTGGCCCCGCCGGACTCGGTCGGAGCGGCCGGAACGACCGGGGTGGCCTCCGGCACCGCCGAGCTGCGGTCGTCCGGGTCCGGCAGCACCGTGAAGGTCAGCGTGTCGGGCATCGCGCCCGGAACCGAGTGCGTCGTGCTGGTGACCGGCCCCGACGGACGGACGGTTCAGGTCACCACCTGGACGGCCACCTATTACGGCAAGGGCTCGGCCACCGCCCGGACGGCTATCGCGCCGGCCGGCATCCGGGCGGTCGCCATCCGGGACGGGGCGACCAACGGCACCCTCATGGCCGGCCGTCGGGTCTGATCCCTGTGGCAGGCTGGGCCCCGTGCGATGGCTGGTGGTGTCGGCGACCGAAGACGAGGCGCGGGGAGTTCCGCGCGAACACCCGGGCGTCCTGGAGGTGGTGATCGTCGGCGTGGGCAAGGTGGCGGCCGCGGCCGCGCTGGCCCACCACCTGGCCGGGTTGACCCCGGCCGACGGGGCGGCCAGTGGCGGTGGGGCAGCGGGCGGCGTGGGCGTGCTGAACGTCGGGACGGCCGGTGGGCTGCGGACCGGGGTGAGCGGCATCGTCCGCCCGAGCACCGCCTGGGCCTGGGACTTCGATGCGGCCGCGATCCGGGCGCTGGGCATCGAGGCGACCGATGTCGTGGAGTTGAACGGCGGCGACGGCCGGGTGGTCGCGTCCGGCGACCTGTTCGTGGCCTCCGCGGAACGCCGGTCGGCGTTGGCCAGGCGTGCGTCGATCGTCGACATGGAGAGCTACGCAATCGCCTGGGCGGCCCGGGCCCGCGGCTTTCCGGTGGAAGCCGTGAAGTGGGTGTCGGACCAGGCCGACGAGGCCGCGACCGCCGACTGGCCGAGCGTGCTCGCCCACGGCGCCCGCGAGATCGGCGGTTACGTCACCGCCTTTCTGAACCGCACCACCTGAACCGCACCACCACCACCGGCCGGCCGGCAGCCCTCCGCCGTCTGGCGCCGCAGGCCGGCCCCGACCACCTCGGACCGCGCGACCGCGTCAGCCCCGGTCACGATCGCAGCCGGGTCCCGGAGGCGACGAGCAGCGCGACGTCCAGCCCGGCCACCGCGATGGTGGTCCGGAACGCGGCCGTCCCGGCCAGGGTCGCCCCGGCGGCCAGGATCACCGCCGCCGCCAGTCCGACCAGCCCCAGGATCGTGGGCGGCCACGGCCCGAGCACCAGCAGCGCCGAGGCGGCCAGCAGACCCACCGCGCTGAGCAGCCGGGACGGGCGGTCCCCGAGCCGGTGCGGCAGGCCCCGGACCCCCGTCTGCTCGTCGTCGGCCAGGTCGGGCAGCACGTTCGCGAAATGCGCGCCCGCGCCGAGCAGGGCGCCGGCGGCCAGCAGCCACCACGGGGCCAGCGGATGGCCCGGCAACCCGCCGACGATGAACGCGGCCAGCAGCGCGAACGCCACCGCGTACGGGACGACCGACGCGCGGGTCGCCTTCAGACCCAGGTTGTAGGCCCAGGCGGCGGCCACCGCGACCACGTGGGCCAGGCCCGGCCACCAGCCCGCCGCGAGCGACAGGGGCACGCAGCTCACGGCGGCCGCCCCCGCCGCGAGCCCGACCCCCCGGGCCGGCAGCGCTCCGGCGGCCACCGGCTTGTCCGCCCGGCCGGTGACGCGGTCGCGGTCCCGGTCGAGGTAGTCGTTGCTCCAGCCGACGGACAGCTGGCCGGCCCCGACCGCGGCGACCACCAGCACGACCCCCCACCCGGACCGCCCGGTGGCGATGGCCAGCGCCCCGGCCAGCACCGTCACCGCCGCGGCGGGCTCCGGATGACAGGCGCCCGCGAGTCCCCGGACCCACCGCCCGACGCCCGTCACGCCGGGGCGTCCCGGTGCGCCGTCCCGCCGGACCTCCCGGTAGGCCGTCACGCTGGTACCTCCCGGTAGCTATCGAGGTAGGACAGCAACGGTGCGCGCAGGTCGGTCCACCCCCGGTAGGCGAGGTGGGCCGGTTCCGCCCCGCGTACGGTGGTCGCCAGCCGAGCGGCGAGCCCGGGGTGGTCGGCCAGCACCTCTTCGAGGGGCGCGACGTAGGTCCGGATCGTGAAGACCACCCCGCCGCTGGCCGGCAGAGCTCGCACGGTCTGGCGCTCGACCCGGAAGTAGGTCGCCGCCCCGATCCGGGCCGGTTCCGGCGGCGGGCGGCGGGCCCGCCCGGGGTCGGGGTCCGGCTGGAACAGCTCCGGATCGTCGAGTACCCCCCAGTTCAGGCGCCAGACCGGGGTGGCCGGGGTGACCCGGTCGAAGAGCCGGTCGGTGGCACGCTCGAGCCGTTCCCGATAGCCGGGTACCGGGTCGTGGACCGCGGCCAGCGAGCGTCCCAGCTTGTCGGCCAGCCCCCACCGGTTGGGGAAGCACAGGCTGGCCGCGCCGAGGATCCACCGGCCGGCCTCGGGCACCAGCACGCACAGGTCCTCCTGGACGAGGCGCCCGGCCGCGTCGATGGGATGCAGTGCCGTCTGGTCGAGTGCCGTCTGGTCAGTCACCCGGCCGGGATCCGGGCCGGGTGCCCGCCCGGCCACATGGGCCCGGATCATCCCGAGCAGCTCCATCGAGGCCGCGGCGGCCACCGGCCGGTACGCGACGACGTCGGCCGGACGGGTGGCCAGCAGTTCGTCTTTGCGCCGCATCTGCGCCAGCCGGTCCGGCCCGACCTCCAACCAGTCGGCCGGGTCGAGTGGCCGCACCCCCATGGACGGCCGGGGTGGGCGCCCCTCCACCGGGACGTAGGGCATGGGGCTGCGCACCGGCCCCATTGTCCACCACCCGCACCGCGCACCACCGGGTCACAGCGATTGCCGCTCGAGAGGGGAACGAACACACTGGCGCGATGGCCGGGCTCTCGCGTCACGAACTGTCCGAACGGCTCGAAGTGGCGACGACGCTGGTGCGGTCGGGGGTGCTGCGGCCCGGGCGGCCGGTCCGGATGGTCCGGGCGCTGGCCACCCTCCGCCGCTGGGGCCCGACCCTGGCCGGCGGGTACGCGGTGGCCGCGGTCCGCGACCCGGCCGCCGTGGCCGTCGTGGACGAGGACCGCACGGTCACGTTCAGCCAGCTCAACGCGCGGGCCACCCGGCTGGCCCACGGTCTGGCCCGGCTCGGGGTCGGCCCCGGGGAACGGGTCGCGCTGCTGTGCCGCAACCACGCCGGCCTCATCGAGGCGATGGTGGCGGGTTCGATGATCGGAGCCGACGTCGTCCTGATGAACACCGGGCTCGCCCCCCGGCAGATCGCCTCGGTCCTCGACACCACCAACGCACTGGCGGTCATCGCCGACGACGAGTTCATCGGATCGCTGGAGAGCGTTCCGGCCCGCGTCCATCGGATCAGCGCCGGCCCCGGGCCCGGAACCGATTCGATGATCGAGACGTTGATCGCGGCGGCTCCGACAACCCCGATCGGGCCGCCGGAGCGGGCCGGGCGGGTGATCGTGCTGACCTCCGGCACCACCGGCGCCCCCCGCGGCGCCCGGCGCCCCAATCCACCGGGGCTGGCCGCGGCCGCCGCGATCATGTCGCGGATTCCGTTGCGGTCCGGCGAACGGATCGTCCTGCCGGCGCCGATCTTCCACACCTGGGGATTCGCGACCGTGCAGCTGGCCATGTCGCTGCGGGCCACCCTGATCCTGAGCCGCCGGTTCACCCCCACCGACCTGCTGGCCGCGATCGAACGGCACCGGGCCACCGCGCTGTTCGCCGTTCCGGTGACGCTCCAACGGCTCCTCGAGTTACCGCCGCCGGTCCGCGACCGGTACGACACCTCCTCGCTACGGATTGCGGCGAGCAGCGGTTCGGCCCTCCCGGTTGCCTGCGTGACGGGTTTTCTCGACGCGTTCGGCGACGTGCTCTACAACCTGTACGGCTCGACCGAGGTCTCGTGGGCGTCGATCGCCGGCCCCGCGGACCTGCGGAGCGCCCCGGCCACCGCCGGCCGCCCGCCGCTGGGCACCCGGGTGGCGATCCTGGACGACACCGGCGCTGAGCTTCCGACCGGCCGGACGGGCCGGATCTTCGTCGGCAACGACATGCTGTTCGACGGCTACACCAGCACGAGGACCCCCGACCCGGCCCCGCCGGACGGCCCGAGCGGCCCGGACGGCCCGAGCGGCCCGAGCGGCAAGGATGTCGTCGACGGGCGGATGGCTACCGGCGACCGCGGCCGGTTCGACGCCGACGGTATGCTCTTCGTGGTCGGCCGGGACGACGACATGATCGTCTCCGGCGGTGAGAACGTCTTTCCGCGCGAGGTCGAGGACGTGATCGGCGCTCTGCCGGGCGTCGTCGAGGTCGCGGTGGCCGGCGTCCCGGACGACGTGTTCGGCCAGCGCTTCGTGGCCCACGTGGTCCTGGCCGCGGGAGTCGGATTGACCGCCGACGCGGTGCGCGACCACGTCCGCGGCCACCTGGCCCGCCATTCGGTGCCCCGCGACGTCATCTTCCGTCCGGAACTACCGCGCAACGCGACCGGGAAAGTCGTCCTCGGGGCGCTCCGGGAAACCCCGGAGAATCCGCCGGACGACGCCGGGCGCGGTCAGTGGGTCTCACGGTAGGAAAAGGCCGAGAACCCGAGCAGCACCACCGCGAACAGCAGCAGCACAATTCCGCGGCCGTGATGGGTGTGGGTGAGATCGGCGATCGCCCCGACCAGGGTGACGAGGCCGGCGATCAGCGGGAGTGGCCACGGTACCGACATGTCCACTCCGTTTCCGCCGCCGGGGATGCACAAACCGGCGATGCTCATCGTGGCGACGATCGTAGTACCCGGGCACCGGGATCTGGTCGGCGATCCGACATGCCGCACGCGCCGCGCGGGGCCGGTGTTCAGCGGAGTATCAAGGTAAGCGAATCTGTGGGCTGATCTTTCCGTCCCGGGACCGGACCGGGACAACGGGGAACCGACGAGAGGCGACGGGAATCCAGGTGGAGCGGGTGGAACAGGTGGGGTCACCATGATCGAGGTTGAGCGGCTCCGGAAGCGCTACGGCTCGAAGGTCGCCGTCGACGACCTGTCGTTCGAGGTCCGGCCGGGTCGGGTGACCGGCTTCCTGGGGCCGAACGGCGCCGGTAAGTCCACCACGATGCGGATGATCCTCGGGCTCGACCGTCCGTCGGGCGGTGCGGTTTCGATCAACGGCCGGAGCTACGGCAGCCGGCGGCGGCCGCTGTTCGAGATCGGCGCGCTGCTCGACGCCAAGGCCGTGCACGGCGGGCGGTCCGCCTACAACCACCTGCGGTGCCTCGCCCAGAGCAACGGGATCGGCCGGCGCCGGGTCGACGAGGTCATCGACCTCGTCGGGCTGGGCTCGGTGGCCGGCAAACGGGTCAAGGGCTTCTCGCTGGGGATGTCCCAGCGGCTCGGCATCGCGGCCGCGCTGCTCGGGGATCCGGGGATTCTCATGTTCGACGAGCCGGTCAACGGCCTCGACCCCGAGGGCATTGCCTGGATCCGGACGTTCATGAAGGCGATGGCCGCCGAGGGCCGGACCGTTTTCGTCTCCAGCCACCTGATGAGCGAGATGGCGGTCACCGCCGACCATCTGGTGGTCATCGGGCGCGGTCGGCTGGTGGCCGACGCGAGCATCGACGATGTCATTTCGGGCAGCACCCAGAAGAGCGTGCTCGTGCGTTCACCGCGGGCCGACCAGTTGTCGTCCCTGCTCGACCGGCACGGGGCAACGGTCGCCACCGCCCCGGACGGCGCGCTGACCGTCAGCGGTCTGGACGCGGCGGCCATCGGCGACGCCGCCGCGGAAGCCGGCATCGCCCTGCACGAGCTCAGCCCCCAGCGGGCCTCGCTGGAAGAGGCGTACATGGCGCTGACCCAGGACAGCGTCGAATACGCGGCCGTCTCGACGGGCGGCGGTTCCGCCGGCCCCGGTGCCGCTGCCGGTGCCCCTGCCGCCGCCGGAGCGGCCGGAGCGGCCGGAGCGGCGGTTCCCGACTCCGCCTGGGCCGCGCCGGGAACAGCCGGCGCGCGCACCCCCGAGCAGGCCGTCCCGGCCCCGATCGATGACCCTTGGGCGAAAGGACCGACGTCGTGACGACGCTCTCCCCGACCGGACCGACGGGGATCGCCACGTCGGCCCCGACGACCGGCATCGCTGCCGACCTCACGAACGTCGTGCGGTCGGAGTGGACGAAGTTCCGCTCCGTGCGCTCCACCTACTGGACGCTGATCGCCAGCGTGGTGGTCACCGTCGGCCTGAGCGCCGCGATCTGCGCCGGGTTCGAGCACGGGGCCAGCCAGGAGGACAAGCAGACCACCGACCTGGTACAGCTCACGCTGACCGGCGCCTTCCTGAGCCAACTGCTGATCGGGGTGCTCGGCGTCCTGGTCATCACGTCCGAATACGGCACCGGGATGATCCGGACCACCCTCACCGCCGTGCCGCGCCGGTGGCTGGTGCTGGCCGGGAAGGCCATCGTCTTCGCGGTGGTGGTCCTGGTCGTGTCGACCGCGATGGCGTTCGCGGCCTTTCTGGTCGGGCAGGCCATCCTGTCCCAGAGCCTCAGCGTGTCCCTGAGCGAATCGGGCGGCTACCGGGCGGTCACCGGGGCCGGGCTCTACCTGACCGTCGTGGGCCTGTTCGGGCTGGGCATCGGCACGATCATCCGGCACACCGCCGGCGCGATCAGTGCCCTGGTCGGCGTGCTGCTGGTCCTCATGATCGTGGTATCGCTCCTGCCCAGCAGCCTCAACGACCACATCTGGAGATACCTGCCCAGCAACGCCGGCAGCGCGATCATGAAAACCCGGCCGGACAGCAGCACAATGGCTCCCTGGAACGGGTTCGCCCTGTTCTGCGGCTACACGGCGGCCACGCTGGTGGTCGGCGCGATCCTGATGGGTCGGAGGGACGCCTGAGTCCCGTCCGTCCGTGCGGGGTCGCCAGCCGGTGCGTCGGCCGGCCGATCAGCCGGTTGCGGACGGCGCCCCGGTCATGCCGGCCATCCCGGTCATGTCGTCGGGCCCCGTGAAGCCGACCACCGGGACCGTCATGGTGACCGCCCCGGCCTGTGCGAACCGCAGGGTCAGGGCGATCCGCTCGCCCTTGCGCAACAGGTGGACGGGGTTCATCAGCATCAGGTGACGCCCACCGACGGACAGCAGCGCGGTGCCGCGGGCCGGGATGGCCAGGCTGCGTAGCTGCTCCATCGTCTCGGTGCCGCCGTTGGTGACCGTGGTGTGGATCCCGACGCTGGGCGCGGCCGGGGTGGTGACCGCGACCAGCTGTTCGGCGGCCGACCCGTCGTTGGTCACCGAAAAATAGGCCGCCGCGACGTCCGGGGACGCCTCCTGCGGGATGTAGGCGCCCCGGATGTGCAGGTCGCCGAGGTCGGCGCGGCCGGTACCGGGAATGGCGGCCGGCATCCCGTCCCCCGCCCCGGCCGACGGGCGCGGGGCCGGGGTCGACGCACCGCCGCAGCCGGCCAGCAGGCCGACGGCCAGCGCGCCGGCCACCCCGGACGCCCCGGCCCGGCCGGCGCGCCTCCCCCGCCGCGGCGCGGGGACCGCCCGGGGCCCGGGATCGGCACCCGCCGGCGGGCGTCGCGTGATGATCCGGATCATGACGGTCAGCTCTCCAGGAGGGTCTCGCCCACGTAGCCGCCGGCCGGGGCGGCGGGTGGGACGGCGAACAGCGCGCTCGCCGTGTGCCGGATGAAAGTGCTCAGCGCGTCGGAGGCCGCCAGCCGACTCTGGATCGCGCTGAACGCCGCGCGCGGATCGCTCTGGAAGGCGAGAAAAATCAAGCCGGCGTCGGGCTGACCGGTCGGGTCCAGGCCGTCGTCGTAGGAGTACCCCCGGCGCAGCATGCGGACCCCGTTGTTGACGTCCGGGTGGGAGAGCCGGACATGCGCGTTGGCGGGGATGGCCAGGCCGCCGGTACGGTCGGTGGCCGTGAAGTCGGGCAGCGCGGTCTCCGGACCGGCGCCGCCCGGGCCGGTCCCGCCCGCCGAATCGGACGCGCTCACGGCCAGCGGCGCACCGGAGACCTTGCGCCGGCCGATGACCCGCTCCTGCCCGGCGACCGACAGCTGATCCCAACGGTCGAGCAGCATCTGGATCCGGCGGGCGACCAGGTAGGTGCCGCCCCGCATCCACGCCGGCCCGTCCGGTTCGGCCCAGACGGCCAGGTTGAACTGGGCGGACCCGGCGACCGGGTTGTCGGTGCCGTCGAGCTGACCCATCAGGTTGCGGGGCGTCCCGTCGGGAGCGGCGGCGGCCGCGGCGGTGCGCCGGAATCCCCGCCGGGCCCAGCGCCCCCGGGCGGTCGGCGCGGCCAGCCGGGTGAGCGCCCGGGCCGCGGCGGCGGCCACGACCGGATCTTCCGCGCAGACCTGGACGACCAGGTCACCGTCACCCTGGGCCGGATCCAGCTGGTCGTGCGGGAAGGTCGGAAGGGACGCGAGCGGTCCCGGGAGGTGGCTCGCGAACCCGGCCCGCGTCAACGCCGACCGGCCCAGCCCGATCGTCACGGTCAGCGCGGCCGGCGCGAGCCCGACGGCCGTGGTGTCGTCCGGGAAGACCGGTCGCCCGTCCATCAGCGCGGTCGCCCCCCGGCTCCAGGCCCGCAAGGTGGCGCGCAGGTCGTCCCGGGTGGCGGCCGTGGTCGCGGCCGGCCGCAGGTCGTAGGCGGCCAGGCTCAGGTGCGCGGCGGGGCGCTCGGCGATCCCGACCTGGTGGGCGAACGACCCGGGCGGGCTGACCGGCTCCGGGACCGCCGCGACCGCCCGGGCCCGGGCGGCGGCGACGGCCGGCGGGGCCCCGTCCGCGTCCGGCGGGGCCGGGCCGTCGACGGCGTGTTCGGTGACCGCGCCGAGCGCACCCCCCAGCCCGAGCAGTCCCGCGCCGCCGAGGAACGCCCGCCGTCCGACCGTGGCCGTCACCCGGCGACCGGAGCGGTCGTCACTGGACGTTCCGCATCAGCAGCGGGACGTCGTGGATGTAGTCGGTGACCGGTGTGCCCGGGAAATAGACATCGCGGGCCAGGCCGTCCGGGTCGAACGCGGTGAGCTGGGCGCCGTGGTCGACGGTGTACACCCCGTTGGCCGTGGTGGCCGGCTTCTCGAGCGGCACCCCGAGGGTGGTCGCCAGCCCGTTGATCTGGTCCCAGGTCCCGGTCAGGCCCACGAACGCGGTGTTGAAGTTGTTCAGCCAGGTGCGCATGACCTTCCCGGTGTCCCGGGCCGGATCGGTGGTCACGAACACGACCGAGGTCCTGGCCTGCTGGGCCGGGGTGAGTTTGCTGAGTGTGGCGCCGAGGTCAGCCATGATCGTCGGGCAGACATCCGGGCAGTGGGTGTAGCCGAAGTAAACGAACGTCAGCTTGCCGGCGGTGGCCGTTTTGAGGTTGTACGGCTGGCCGGCGGTGTCGGTGAGGTCTGTGGCCGGCGTGGCGATGGTCTTGTCGAGCGCCGTGCCCCGTACGCCGCTGGACTTGGGGGCGTCGTCGATGTGGACGATGCTGCCGCTCGAACCGGAACCCGAGCCCGACGAGCAGGCGCTCAGGACGGCGACGAGGCCGACCGCGAGGGCGGCGGCCACCGAGGCGGGCCGACGGCGGCCCGACCGCAGATAGGTGATCATTCAGAGTCCTCAACTGAAATAGTGGGGAATTCACGCGGCGACCCGGCGGCCCGAAATTCGGCGGGGTGGAGCCGGCCAGGGCCGGTTCACCCGGCCGAACGGCGGGGCGGCCGGACAGCTGAGCGGCATCGAGCCAGGGCCGCCGAGCGGTCCGGGACCGGGCGGTCCGGGACCGGGTGATCAAGAATCGATCAGGCGAAGATCGGCGGACCGCGGCGGGTGGGAGTCCGGAACCACCAGGGCGTCGCCGGCGGCGGTTGGTCGCGACGCCGGGACAGCGCCGCCCCGCCGCCGTGCGCGCCCACGGCCGCCGCGATGATGGCGGCGACGCCTGGACGCCGGCCCGCGCACTGCCGCCGACCCGCCGCGATCAGGGCACTGACCAGGATCCCGGCCCGGGCCACGGCCGCGTCGGTCCGGTAGAGCCAGCCGGCGGCGGCCACCGCCGCGATCAGGTGGGCGCCGAGCATCAGCAGCCCGGCCCCGGTTCCCGGAGCGGTCCCGGGCGACAGCAGGGCCGTCAGGTGGTCGGGGCGGACGGCTGGGGAGCCGGTTCCGGTCGCGCCCGGGTGGAGCGCGAGGAACCGGCGGGTCAGCTCGGCCGATGCATGGTGGCCGGCCGAACCCTGGCACAGCAGGCGATCGAACACCGAGTGGTGGCCGGCGCCGGGCGCCGTCAGGCCGAAGGTGACGTGCAGGCCGGTCTGGAAAGCGACCATGGCCCCGGCCACCACCGGGAACGGGCGAGATCGACGGGCCGGCCGCCCGAGCGCCGACCGCCCGGTGGCCGACCGCCCGGTCGCGGCCCGGGAAACCGTCAACGGCAACGCCAGCAGGGCGAGGACCGGAACCGCTGCCGCCACCGCCCAGGCGGCGGGCGCGGGGCCGGCGGCCGGCCGGTGCGCGAGCGCGGCGAGCGCGACGCAGACCAGGGCGAACGTCACGGCGCGGGTCGCAGCCGACCCCCAGCGCCCCGCCCGACCCGTCACAGTTACCGAGTGTAGAAGTCGGGCCATCGGGGCGCCGACAGCCCCGCCAGCACGCATCATGGCGACCATGGACGGCGGCGGAGCAGCGGGGGGCCGGAGAGCGGCGGAGAGTGGTGCCGCAGCGGAGAGCGGTGGCCGGCTCGACGCGGACGCCCCGGTCGGGCGGGGCGCGTCGGTGGCCGGCTTCCTTCCGAGCACCCACGGTTTCGCGTTCACCAACGACTTCCCGCCCGGGCCGGTCCTCCGGATCGGGCCGGCCGGCCGGCCCCAGCTGGCCATCGGCGACGCGAGCCGGGGCCTGTGCGGCGGGATGACGTTCGCGGTTCGTGACCTGTTCGAGGCCGGACGTCCACCTCCGACCACCGACCAACCGCCGGCGCCCGGCTCACCGCTGTTCCGGTACCTGGTCCGGCGCCTGATCGAGAGCTGGGACCTGCCCGGCGGCGGGTTGTCCTACTACCGCCTGATGCTGACTCCGCCGGCTGACCGGTTGCTGACCGTCGCGACCCGCCGGGGCGTCGGTCACCGCACAGCCGTCGAGGAGTGGCCGCGGGTCCGGCTCGACCTCGAGCAAGGGGTCCTCTCGCCACTCGGACTGGTGACCGAACGGTCGGCCAACCCCCTGCGACTCGGCTACAACCATCAGGTGCTCGCCTATGGATACCGGCAGGTCGGGACGGTCGTCACCCTGCGGATCTACGACCCGAACACCCCGCGCCCGCACGCCGACGACGTCCGGCTGGTCTTCGACGGAGGCCGGCCGGCCACCGGGGTCCCGATCCAGCACAACGTAACGATCACCCGTCCGATCCGGACGTTCTTCCGGGCCCGGTACCGGCCCCGGATCCCGCCCCCGGCCTGACCGGGGGGCCTCGTCACCGGCCGCCGGCTGACCGTGCCCGTTTGTCGCGGTCGCTGGCCGTCCCCTATGCTCGAAGAGTTTGCGACGGTTGGCCCATCCGTCCGGATCGGTCGTCCGGGTGGGGCCCGCACCGCGAATTCCACGCCGCCCCCATCGTCTAGCGGTCTAGGACATCGCCCTTTCAAGGCGACGGCACGGGTTCGAATCCCGTTGGGGGCACCGCCAAACGATCGTCGGTGCGCAATTATGCTGGTCAAACCACGTGAGCGATATCACTTAGCTAGTTCGTTCCAGAATGCCCGATCCAGGAGGAAGCCCCTAATAAGGCCGTGACCCGCGTTTTTCACCGCCTGGCCGCTTGCACGGGTTCGCGCCTGACGTCGCCGGATTGGCGGAGCTGCTGGCCATCGCGGTCTCCGATCACGACCAGCTACGTAGATGGCCCCTCTTCGTAACATTCGTGGCCCAAGCGGGCGAATCATGGGCCGTGTCGCCCACTTCGTCAGTCGAGGTCGAAGGCGGCGACGATGGCTTCGGTCAGCGCGTGTTCCTGGGCCGGCAGCAGGTAGCCGAGCTGCTGCAGGAGCTGCCTGGCCGGGATCGTGGTGATGTTGTCGCAACTGACCACACTGTCGTGGTCGAGGCCATTCCGCGCGCCCACGGGCACCTCGGTGGACAGGCCTCGAGTCGTCGAGGTGATGGGAGCGATGGTGACGTTGGTCAGATACGGGCGGACCACATCCCGAGTGAGGACGAGAACCGGTCGAACCTTGTCCAGGCGCGCGAGGTGAATGGGGCGCATCAATCGCCGAGGTCGAGTGGCTGGGCCGCGGTGTGCTCGGCCAGAGCGTCAAGATCGGGGTCACTTCCACCACGGCGCAGGATCGCGACATCGGCCAGCGCGGTCTGCCGGCGTCGCTCCCGGGTCAACGCTCGGGCGACGGCGTCGGCGCGGCTTGTGACGGCACCGTCCGCGACCAGGACGTCGACGAAAGCCACCAGGTCGTCGGGCAGTCTCACGGTGATCTGAACGGTCATCCCATTATCATACCAATCTGGGTTCAGGCGCGGGTCAAGTTCAGCCGCAGTCGGCGACGCCGAAGGGCAAGCAGGTCCACCAACCGCCCCTGCCCGAGGCCCCAACGGGGGAAACTGCCCTCGGCTGGTCGAACGGCTCTGCGACCGGGTCGGGATCGTGCCGGCGGGCGGGTGGTGGCCTGCGGGTGGCACCCCTTTGTTTCCCGCGCTTCTGGACCGGATCGACATCACCGACGCGGTCGTGACCCGCTTCTTCCGCAAGATCGTGGAGGGAGAACGGCTCGTCGAAGTCGCCGAGGCCGGCCGGATGATGTGGTCGCAGTCGGTTGAGTACAACCTGATGACCGTCGCCGGTCGGCGGGGTCCACCGGGTTCAAGACCGCCACCATCGAGCAGCTCCCGGTCGCGGTCGCGGTCGTGGATCCGTTCCACGTCGGGCGGCTGGCCGCCGATGCCCTGGACGGGTGCCGACGCCGGGTCCCGCAGGTCATGCACGGTCACCGGGCCGCACCGCCGACCCGCTCTCCCAACTGGCGGCTACTCGCCACCGTCCAGCCCGCCGAGATCCAAAGGTCAAGGTTGATGTCGACTTCGACTTGTGTCAACCTTCGAGCGCTGGATCGGGCTTGGAGATGGGATGCTCATGGGACGGCGACTACTGCGACAGGAAAGTGGGGCATGTCCAGGATGGTGAAAGAGATCGAGTACGAGGTCTTTATCGAGCCGGTCACGCTCGATCACTACCGTCTCGACTGGACCCCGAGGGAGGGCTTCCACCACGCTGGCAAGTGGCTCGCCGCTGTCGTCACAGGTGAGGCCGGTCAGGATTACTTCGGGCTCCGCGCCTACGGCGATTCCCTTCTCGGGATGACGCACACCATCTCGCCCGCGACCGACTTCCGGGCGCTGAAGAGGGACCTGAACGAGGCCCCTTCGCACCTGTATCCGGAGTACGGCCTGCATGACTGGTTCGAGCCGTTCGAATATCGCGAGGCCGAGGACAAGGTGTCGTTCGTCTGCGACAGCGGTCGCACGGTGGAGACGGCGACGACGGGGCATTGGGTCGACGCCAACCGCCGGTGGGAGATCCACGGCAAGGTCATCAGTAGTGCCGGCTTTGTCTTCGTGCCTGAGCAGGAGGGGATCGCGCTACCGGTCTACTACCGCCACGAGCTCTCCACGGCAACGGGGGTCATCAACGGTGACCCGGTCGAGGGCTACTTCCACGAGGACTTCTGCTACGGGCCGCCCGGCTACACCTACATGGAGCTGCCTTTGGTGCGTCAGCTCGAGGGGAAGTGGTTCTCCTGGATCCACGAGTACTCCGATGGTGAGCGCGGGGGCGGCTGCTGCTGGCAGGGTCGCGAGGAGCTGAACTTCCGCCCCGGCTACATGTTGAACCGCGGCGAGACGACGGCTCACAAGGACGCACACATCACGGTGGAGAAGAACGGGGACGACAAGCCGCGCGAGCTTCGGCTCGAGATGGGCGGCGAGTGGTTCGAGTTCGACCTCGACATCGCCAGCGGGGCGACCCAGTTTTTCGGGCGTCTGGCGGCGAGCTCCCCCGGCAAGCAGATCGTCAAAAGCTGGTGCTGGTTGGAAGATACCGAGGGGTTTGTGACGCCCAAGGGTTTGAACTTCATGGACAACCGGTTCAAGCTCGCCCGACGCCATGAGGGCTAGGCACCTCTCGTAAGTCATGAGAGCCAGAGACCGATCGAGGCGAGGACCATCGAACCTCGGTAGGCCAGGGCGTGCTTGTAGCAGCAGGTCGCGAGGCCACGCCAGTTTCTTGTAGTTCTCGGCGCCGAACCCGACCGGTCGGGCGCCGCGGGAACCTCGGTTCTTGCGGTGACCGGTCTGGTCGGCCGCCCCGGGGATGACCGCGGTGATTCTCTTCGGACCTGAGGGTGTAGCGGCGAGCGCGTCGTCGCCTCGGGGCCATGCCCCCCGGACGTCGAACGACCTCACGACGGCGCCCGGCCCGACGAAGACCACGGCACCGACATCCGCCAGCAGGCCCAACCGACCCCACCAGCGGTCGCCGCTCCCTGCCGTGATGGGACCACCGACACCATCCAACGAGACCTCCTCCACGTCTCGACTGGGCAGGATAGGACCATGACTGTCATAAAGATCAACGCGATCACGGTGGAGCCGGGCAGCGGCGACGAACTGGCCCGCCGTTTCGCCGCCCGCGCGGGCGCCGTCGATGACCGCGAGGGCTTCGAGGGCTTCGAGCTGCTGAAGCCGACCGACGACCGTACGACCTGGTTGGTGGTCACCCGCTGGCGCGACGAGGCGTCGTTCCAGACGTGGGTCAGCTCGCCGGCGTTCGCCCACGGGCACCGGTCAGCGGCGGAGCGCTCCGGCGGCGAGGCCCCCAAACCGGTCGGCGTGCACAGTGAACTGTGGAGCTACACGATCGCCGGCGGCTCGGACGGCTGACCCCGCTTCACGTGACGTGAGCTCTCGCCACGCCACGCCACGCCAGGCCACGAGCGATAGCGGCCGGGCCTCGCAAGCGGATGCGTGACGAGATACCGACGCTCAACCTCAGTAGGGATCATCCGCGCGCTCTCGCACCTCCACGATGGTTGAAGTCAGGCTCACCGAGCCGATCGCCCCAGGGAGGCGTCGACGGGGCGCGGGTCCGTGCGGCGGTGAGCAGTGTCGTGGCCACCAGGACCAGTGTGGCGAGCTCGACGATGACGCTGAGGAGGGATTGTGGAGCAGGTCGCCAGCCGCGTTCGGTGAAACCGAAAACGCCGATGGTGCGGGAGAGCAGGAAGCCGCCGAGCGCTCCGGCCGCCGCTCCGGCCGCGGTCACGCGCAGGAGTAGCTGGCCACCGGCCGCGACGAGTAGCGCGATGGCGAAGGATGCGCTGGCTTGCAGGAGGAACAGCACGCCGACGACGTGGATGAAGCGGTATCCGGTGAGGTAGAGGTCGGCGTGGATGTAGCCGCTGGCCGCCAGGGTTGCCGCGGTGGCCAGGTCGACGATCACGATGGGCGTTGGCCGATGGGCCACTACGGCACCATCCTTCCTGAAGGGCCTGATGAGAGGCTTTCCGTAGAATCCGGAGGTACCGCGCGGTGCATTTCCGCTGAGCCGGCCGTCGGCGTCATGCCAACTCCTGGTCGGTGACGGCCAGCGCCTGGTGTTTCTGGGTGTAGGTGACAGTCCGAATGCCGAGGGCGGCTTTGAGGTGGCCGGCCGGGACGACCTGCGGAACGGGTGCCGGTCCGTGGCCGGGCGCGGGGAGGGGGTACGCGGTCGTGGTGGCCGAGTGGAACGTGACGTTGCCCTCGGTCTTGCTGAACAGTTGGTGGACGTGGCCGTTGAGACAGGTCACCGAGGCGAACCGCTTGAGCAGGGCGAGCACCTGCAGCGCGTCGTCCGTGCCCCAGCCCCAGGCCGGGTACATCGCGAACAGCGGGATGTGGCTGAACACGACGATCGGTGTGTCGGATTTGAGGCCGGCGACGTCCTTGCGGACGAAGTCGATCTGCTCGGCGCCGAGGTGTCCGAGCTTTTCCAGACTGAGGGTGTTGACCAGGGCGATGAAGTGCACGCCGTGGGTGTCGAAGGAGTACCAGCCCTGCCCGGTGGTGCCGTCACCGAAGGCCTTCCGGTAGGCCCGGCCGGCGTCGTCGACGGAATCGTGCTCACCCGGGACGGTGAAGGTCCGCCCAGTTCGGAGGCCGCCCAGCATCTGCCGGACCTGATCGAACTGGGCCGGCGTGGACAGATGCGTCAGGTCACCGGTGTGCATGACGAAGTCCGGCCGGAATGGCAGGGAGTTGACCTGAGCGATCGCCTCGGTGAAGGAGGCGGTGACGTCGGTGTTCGCCGGGCCGGTGAAACCGATATGACTGTCGGAGATCTGAACGAAGCGCAGCTCGTTCGTCGCTGTCGCCGCCGCGGCGGCGGTCGTGTTGTCTTTGTCGTGGGCGATGTGGCTGATGACCTCCCCGCCGGTGACGGTCAGGACGACGGCAGCGCCGAACCATCCGGAGTGCTTGATCAGTTGCCGTCGGCTCATGTCGTGCCCGGCGGGCGACGGGTCGGGTTGGGGCGCGCCGGGGGCAGCCTGTCCGTCCTTCACGGGGTCACCGTCACGGTCGCGGTCATGAACGGGTGGACGGTGCAGAGGTAGGAGTAGGTGCCCGCGGCGGTGAAGGTGTGGGTGTAGCTCTGCCCGGTGTTCAACGGTGACGATTTCAATGGCCCACCTTTGCCCATGCTGGTGACCGTGTGCGCGTCGGAGTCCTGATTGGTCCAGGTGACAGTGGTGCCGACTTTCACCGTCAGCGCGGCCGGCGCGAACGCGAAGTTCTTGATCGCCACAGCGTTTCCGGCGACCGGCGCTGCCGCGGCGCTGCTGGCACCGGCGGTCGAGGGCATGGGCATGCCGGGCATTGAGGAGGCACTGGGGACGGGACCGGTGGCGGTCGACCCGGGCCGGCCGGCCAGTGACTGTCCAGCACCGGGTTGGATGCTGGTCCCTTGCGCCGCCGGCTTGGACCCGCCACCGCAGGCGGTCAGGGCGAGCACGCCGACGGTTGCCACGGTCAGTCCGACCAGACGCGCGCGGGGCCGCCGTCGGGGAACGGGAAGGTCGGGGTGGTCGGGATACATGGCTCTCATTTCTGGTCGGCGATAGTCCACTCAGGCACCGAGAAGGTCCTGCCTGGAGATACGG
>JAMFSN010000077.1 GCA_026225295.1 Frankia alni | reverse complement strand
GGTGCGGCCGCCGCGAGCAGCTCGAGGGCGTCCTCAGTGTCCAGGGAGACCTCGGCGGCCCGGACCCAGTCGGCCAACGGCAGGCGTACCCCCAGAGCCACCAGCCCGCCGGCCTCGGCCGGACAGACCGCGATGTCCGCCCGGTCGAGTGCCGCAAAAAGCTTCGCGACCAACAGGGGCGGCAGGTCGGGGGCGTCGCCGGCCAGGACGACGACCTCGGTCGCGGCGCTACCGGCCGCGACGACGGCGTCCACCACGGCGATCGCGGCCCGGCCGGGGCGGGACGCGTCGAGCCCGATCACCCGGGTCCCGGGCCACGCGGCGTCGGCCACCGCCTCGGCGTGGTCGCGCGGGCACGCCGCGAGCAGGATCCGGACGCCGGACATCGTCGCGACCAGGTCGCAGACGTCCTCCAGCAGCGCGGCGGCGTACGCCTCACCGTTGACCCCGGGCGGGGCGGCGCCGGCTGCCGAGGGGGTCGCGAGGACGGCCACCAGCCGTTCGACGTTCACTCGCGGGGGGCGGAACGATCGGTGTCGGCCACGCCGAGCAGGTAACCACGGGCCCGTTCGGCACGCGGATACCGCTCGACCAACGCCCAGAACGCCGCCGAGTGATCCGGCACCAGCAGGTGCGCCAACTCGTGGACCAGCACGTAGTCGAGGACCCAACCGGGCATGCCCCGCAGGCGGGTCGACAGGCGGATGGTGGCGTCCAGCGTCGTGCACGAGCCCCACCGGTGCTGCTGGTTGGTCGACCACCGGACGCTGGAGGGCTGGGGCCGGCCGTCCAGATGACGGTCCGAGAGGGTCCGCGCGCGGACCTCAAGATCGGGATCGGAGGGGGCCCGGGCGGCCTCCCGGTGGGCCAGCCGGGCGAGCATCGTCTCGACCCAGCGCGCCTCCTCGGCGCGCGACAGCTGTTCCGGGACCAGCACGATCGTCTTCGGCCCGTCACGGTACGCCGACACGGTGCGCCGGCGACGTGGGCTGCGGCGGATCTCGACGTCCGGATGGATCGTCGATCCAGCCGCGTCGGGTCGTTCCTTCACCGCGACGACGCTAGGAGACGGGACCGGGCGGCGTCCATCCTTATCGCGGGCGGGTTGCCGTACCTCGTCGAAAGACGGACAGCCGGGCTGTGATCGACTCAGGCCGGACAACAACGACCCGGGCTACTAAAGTCTCCGGCCGACCAACGGTTGCGCAGCAAGCTCGACGCGTGGGCAGTCTTTTTCTTATCCACACGTCGGGATTGGCAAAACTGCAGGTCAAGACGCTGACAGAGTTTTCGGGATAATCTTGTCCACAGGGTTTTCCGCACGTCGTCCACAACGGCGCGCCGAGCGCTCCCCATGATGTCCACAGCTATATCCACAGGCAATGGAGGGCGGTCGTTGACCGGCTCTCGACCCGGCCGTAGCTTGACGTCACGAAACCCCCGGTCACGCGGGGACCCTCCGGAAGGGGAAGCCGGGGGGTCACCGGGTCCCGGGGGTTTCTGTTCGTCGAACGTCACGCAATTGCGACCCTTTGTCGCCCGGAACCCCGGCCCGTCCCGCTTCAGCGGCCGGCCCGGGCCACGGCGGCGGGCTGGCCGGACCCGGTGGGCTCATTGCCCTCCGCTGACGTTGCCGGCCGATGCCGGCCGATGTTGTCGGGCCCGCCCCCGCTCACCGCTCACCCCGTGGTCGCCCGGCGGCAGATACGGCGTTTCAACAGGCCCCCGCGTAGCGAACGTTTCCGTGGGCGCAAGGATGGGGACCGACCTCCTTCAGCGGGGTCTGATCGCGCGAGAAAGCACGTCACAGGACCGGACACGGGTCCGGGGAGGAGTTCGGATGACCGATACGTATGAGGGTTACTGCGTGAAGTGCAAAGAGAAGCGGGAGTACACCGGCGAGGTCCGGGTGAGCGACTCCGGGCGTCGGATGGCGCGGGGTACATGTCCGACCTGCGGCACCACGATCAACCGGATCCTCGGAAAGGCCTAGCCAGGTCGTGGTTCCACGGCCGGCCGGCGCGGGCGTCACCGCTCCGCCGACCGGTCGGCGGCCACCCCGGCGGCCACCGACCCGGCGGCCGCGTCCGCACGGGCCGGCCGATGATCGGCCGGCGTCATCAACGTTGGCCTGTCGTACCAGGTCAGGCCAGCCTTGATGGAAGCCTGTGGATAACGGAACGCACGCCCGGCCTCCTCCGTGCGACGGTGAGGGCGACCACCCGTGGTCGCCCTTCTTCCGTTCCGGTGCCCACCGCGCCTGGAGGTTGTGCCATGCGTCCGATCATCAATCCCGGCCTCCGCCGGCTCTGGCGGGACAACGCGACGCTGCAGCTCGGCGTCGACGCCGGACACGCGATCGTGCTGTCGGGTCTCGGGACCGCGGCGTCAGCCGTCCTGGATCTACTCGACGGCACCCGCACCCGGGCCCAGCTGTTGGCCGAGACGACCGCCGCCGGGCGGGAGCTGATCACCCTGCTCGAAGCGGAGGGTGTGCTGGACGACGCCAGCGCCGATCCGGCCGGTACCGCCAGTCCGCCGGCGTTGGAGCACGGTCGGCTCGCTCCCGACCGCGCGTCGCTGTCGCTGCTGGCCGCCGGGCCGGGCGGCGCCCGGATGACCCTGCGGCGGCGCCAGGCCGCGATCGTCCGGATCCGGGGCGCGGGACGGGTCGGGGCCCACGTGGCGACGCTGCTGGCCGCGGCCGGGGTCGGCAGCGTGATCGTCGACGATGCCGCGGTGGCCCGGCCGGCCGACGTCGCCCCCGGTGGACTGCGGCTCGACGACGTCGGGCGCCCTCGCTCGGTGGCCGCCGGCCGCGCGATCGCCCGGGCCTGCCGGCCGGCGGTGGCGCGTCGCCGGGCGGCGACCCCGGTCCGACCCGATCTGGTTGTGATCACACCGACCGGCCCGCCGGTGGCCGACGTCGACGAGGCCGCCGACCTGGAACGGGCCGGGCTGCCCCATCTGATCGCCGGGGTGCGCGAGACGACCGGGATCGTCGGGCCGATGGTGCTGCCGGGTAGCGCGGCCTGTCTGGGCTGCCAACACCTGCACCGGACCGACCGCGACCCGGCCTGGCCACTGCTCGTGGCCCAACTGACCCGCCGACCGGAGGTCGGCATCGACCCCTGCGACGTCACCCTCGCCGCCCTGGTGGCGGCCCTGGCCGCGATGCAGGCGCTCGCCCTGCTCGATGCGGGACTGGGCGCGAACGGCGACCGCCGCGGTCAGCCCGAGCAGCCTCCGCCCGGCTCCCGGGCCACCGCTGTGACGAACGGAACCTCGGCGGACCAGCCGGTCATGTTCCCGGCCTCGGCGTTGCCGGCCAGCGTCGGTGGAACTCTCGAACTGGCCCTTCCGTCCTGGCGGATCCGGCGCCGCTCGTGGCCGGTCCACCCAGACTGCTCCTGCGCGGCTGCCGCCGGCCTGCCCAAGCCCGACGGACCGGGCTGAGGCGGACAGTCAGGCCCACGATCAGCCGTAGAAAGAGCACGATAGAGGTGTGTCCGACATTCCGAAATGGGCCGTAACCCGGACGGCGAGGCTGGCCAGCCTGCCGCTCGGCATCGCCGGCCGAGCCACGATCGGGGTCGGTCGACGGATCGGCGGCCGACCCGCGGAACTCGTCGCGGCCGAACTGCAGCAACGCACCGCCGCCCAGGTCTTCAAGGTCCTGGGCGAGCTCAAGGGCGGCGCGATGAAGCTCGGCCAGGCCATGTCGATCTTCGAGGCGGCCCTCCCCGAGGAGGTCGCCGGGCCCTACCGGGCGGCGCTGACCAAGCTTCAGGACGCGGCACCGCCGCTGCCGGCCGCCGCCGTGCACGGCGTCCTGGCCCGCGAGATGGGCCCGGACTGGCGCGACCGGTTCGCATCCTTCGAATCCCGACCGGCGGCCGCCGCGAGCATCGGCCAGGTGCACCGGGCGGTGTGGGCGGACGGTCGCGACGTCGCCGTCAAGGTCCAGTACCCCGGGGCCGGCCCCGCGCTGCTGTCGGATCTCAACCAGCTCGGGCGGGCCGCGAAGCTGATCGGCGTGCTGACCCCCGGCCTCGACATCAAACCGCTCATCGTCGAACTGCGGGATCGCATCACCGAGGAACTCGACT
>JAMFSN010000394.1 GCA_026225295.1 Frankia alni | reverse complement strand
TCAGGGGACCGTAAAGTGGTTCAACGCGGACAAGGGCTATGGCTTCATCGCCCCCGACGACGGTAGCGGTGACGTCTTCGTTCACTTCTCCGCGATCGAGGCGAACGGCTACCGCAGCCTTGAAGAAAACCAGAAGGTCGAGTACAGCGTGACCCAAGGGCCGAAGGGGCCACAGGCCGCGCAGGTGCGTGCCCTCTGACGACTAGACACGATGGCGACGGGTCCTAAGCGCTGGACGCAGGATCCGTCGCCATCGTTGTATTCCCCCACACGATTTCCAGTACCGCAGGTAATTGGCGTCACGCGAGAAGTCGTAAGGATTTCAGCGGAATGCTTTACCCGCAGAATACCGTTCGGTAGTTAATTCCCTGGGCAGCGACAATGCGCCGACCTCAGTTCTCCGGGCCTTCTGGCTCGAAGATGAAGATGTTGTCGCCGATGCGCAGCGCCCAGCCCGGCGGAAGCGGCGACGGCTCGGGGCCGACTCGGGTCCACTCCGCTCCGGGCGCGCCGATATAGGTGCCTTGCGCGGAAGACGCATCACGGACGAACACCGTGCCGCCCGCGACCGAGAGGTACGCGTGCACTCGCGAAATCACGTTATCGGGGTCGCGCAGCCTAAACGGCTCGGCGTCGCCACTGCGGACCGACGGGTCATTGGTGGGCTCGCGGCCGATCACGTACGGGCCGTCAACCACGATGATCAGGCCGTCCTGCGACCGCAGGGTGCCGTAGCGCGGTGCCCCCGACATCCGATGACCGCCGGATGCCCGTTCGGTGAGATCCACCGGCAGGGCGCCGCTGGCCACGGTGTCCGGCCAGCCGCCCGCGTCACCGCTGCTACCAGCGTCGAACGGGTTACCCGCGTCGAAGTTGCCGGCTCCGTCGTAGGCGTTGCCGCCCTCGTAGTTGCTACTCGGTTCGTAGTTGCTACTGCCCTCGTAGTTGCTGCTCGGTTCGTAGTTGCTGCTTGGTTCGTAAGCGCTGCCGCCCTCGTGCGCGCCGCCACCCTCGTAAGCGCTGCCGCTCTCGTAGGCGTTACCGCTCTCGTAGGCACTGCCGCCGTCGTAGCCGCCGCTGCCGCTGAGGGCCGGCTCGACGGCGGAGGCCGACGGCGCGGCCGGCTCCGGCGGTGCGCTGACCGGCTCGGCGGGCTCGACGGCGATCGGCGCCCTGACCGCCTCCGGCTCCGCTCGCCCGGCAGCCGGGGCCTGGCCGGCCACGCCGGTCAGCACGAAGCCCTGGCCGGGGACGACGCCCGCCTGCAGGTCGGTGGTGGGGTCGGCTTGCAGGGCGTTGCCCTTGGAACCGCCGATGGCAAGCCAGTCGTAGGTCCCTGGGAGGACCTGGTCCACCCAGGTCAGCGCCTGCTCGCCGGAGAACTGCCGGACCGCGTCACCCATGCTGACCGTGCACCCCACCGGTCCGCGCAGGAAGACGACGACACCGTCAGGCACCGGCGCGACGATCCCGAAGGGCGCGATGTTCCCCGGCAGGTGGCTGAGAACCCAGCCAGCCAGCCTGGCCGCCACCGCGGTGGCGGGCGCCTCGGGGGTCGCCGCAAGCTCGGAGACGAGACCGAGAAGCTCGTTCGCACTCTCGTTGGCTGACTCGCCGTCGCGGCTAATCAGCACTACCGTGTCCCCGAAGCGACCGACCAGGTCACTGCCAGGCTCAATACTTACTCGCATGGTCACGGTGAATTCTACCTAGTGGGGGTCTTTCGGGGGAAGCGAACCCATGTCACATGAGTTAGAGCACAGCGGCCCGCGTCTCCGCCCGGTCGGGCGACGCGATCGAACAGGGGTTGACTCGATACGATAGCGTGTTCGTATGAGCGTCGAAGTGCAGGGGTCACTGCTTGACTTCGGTGACCAGACGGCTCCCGGCGCGGTGCGGCCCGAGCGGGTCCCGTTGTCGCCCGGGGCCTGGATTGACGTGCAGCGCGGATGGCTTACCGGGTCGGCGGCACTGTTCGGCCGCCTGGCCGAGGAGGTACCGTGGCGAGCTGAACGGCGCCGGATGTACGACAAGACCGTCGACGTTCCCCGCTTGCTGTGCTTCTACGGGGAAGACGCGCCACTGCCCGACCCTGTGCTCGACGCCTGCCGGGACGCGCTTAGCGCGCACTACGCGGCCGAATTGCGCGAGCCGTTCGTCACCGCGGGCCTTTGCTATTACCGGGACGGCAAGGACAGCGTCGCCTGGCACGGCGACCGGATCGGCCGCGGCTCCACCGAGGACACCATGGTGGCGATCTTGTCCCTCGGTGAGGCACGGCCGCTGCTGCTGCGGCCCCGTGGTGGCGAGCAGAGTGGTGGTGAGCAGAGCGGTGGCGAGCAGGCGCGGCGTTACGCGCTCGGCCACGGGGACCTGATCGTCATGGGCGGCAGCTGCCAGCGCACCTGGGAACATGCCGTGCCCAAGTCCGCGCGGCCGACCG
>JAMFSN010000011.1 GCA_026225295.1 Frankia alni | reverse complement strand
GGGCGTCGTCCGGTGGTTACCCATGGACAACCGACGGGTAACCGTGGGGTCGAGTCCCGTTTCCGTCGTTCTTACCGGTCGATTTTCGATTCCGGGGTGTTACCAGGTGGGGACCGTAGGTCGAACTCGTGGGCCCGGACGCCCGCCACGAAGGCATCCCATTCGGCCTTCGTGAACAGCAGCACCGGGCCCTCGGGATGGTCGGAATCGCGCATCGCCATCCCCCCTCCGATGGGGGTCACCTCAACCTGATTCGGCCCGCCCGGGTCACCGGCGGCGTGCCAGGTCGCGTCGGCCAGTTCCTTCTCGGAGACGTCGAGTTTCTGAGGCACCGGGGTACTCCTGTCGCGGAAGGGAGGGAATTGGAGTCAGACGTCCGGGTGCGGAAGATCGGGTACGGATCTTCTCGCTGCGGAGATGGTGGACGGGCCCGCCGGACCGGGCTTCGCCTGCGGTGCGGTTGTCCTGACCGGCAAGATCAGGAAAGTGTGAAGCCGCCGTCCCGGGTGGCCGCGATGAACGCGGTCCAGCCGGTTGCGGAAAAAAGCAGGCTCCCGCTGTCCCGGTTTTTGGAGTCGCGTACGGCGGTCCTTCCGGGCATCGTCGCCACTTCGACACAGTTGCCGCCGTGGCCACTGCTGTAGCTGCTTGTTCGCCACGGCGCGGAGTGGAGGTCGGGCGTGTCCGTCGGGCTCTTCGTTACCATCGGGCTCTTCGTAACCATCGTGCTACTCCAGTGTCTTCAGGATTTTTTTGATCAGACCGGTGCTGCCATCCTGATCCAAGGCACGGGCCCTCATGTAGTCAAACGCGACCCTATAGCGCATGACTTCGTGGGCCTTCTCCAGGTACAGCGCGCCGGCCAGTCCCTCGACATAGACCACGGACGTGTCCACCGGGTTCGGGAAGTCGAAGACGGTGAACGGGAAGCCTTGCGCGGGATATCCGCCCACGTCGAACGGCATCACCTGAATCGTGACCCGGGGCCACCCGCTCACCGCCAGCAGGTGCTCGAGCTGGGAACGCAGGACGCTGTTTCCGCCGACCGGCCGCCGTAGTGCCGCCTCATCGAGCACCATCCACACCTCGGGTCGGTTCGGCCGATCGAATCGCTTCTGGCGGGCCAGCCGTAGGGCGACCCGTCGCTCGATCTCGTCATAGGAGGCATCACGGTCGGCGGACCGCAGTAGCGCCCGGCTGTAGTCCTCGCTCTGCACCGCCCCGGGGATCAGCACCGACTCGTAGGTGTGGATCGACGAGGCGTCGCCCTCCAGAGCGACGTAACCCCGGAGCCACTCGGGGACCACATCGCTGAACGGTTGCCACCAGCCTTCTTCGCGGGACTGGCGGACCAGGTCGAGCAGGGCGGTGCGATTCGCGTCATCGCTGACCCGGTAGAGCGAGAGCAGGTCGCGAACGTCGCGCAGTCGGGGCGATACCCGCCCGGTCTCCATCCGCGAGATCTTCGAGGCCGAGCATTCCAGATGACGGGCCGCCTCCTCGGCGTTCAGGCCGGCCTTCTCGCGTAGGCGCCGCAGTTCCAACCCCAGGCGGCGCCGACGCACGGTCGGACTCGACCCCTCCCTCATGACTTTCCTGACCTCCTCGGACGACCGTTCGGGATCGTCCCACCCGGATGACCTAACATCATAGCGTGATCGAGCGACTCCTCAGGGCGATGTCCGTGCATGCAACAAGCCCACGACTTCTTTGCGAGTGCACGTGCATGCACCATGCCGCTGATGCATACTCGGTAACAGATCATCACGTTCCGTTTACATCCGGTTCGGACACGTGAACAATGATCATGAATGTGATGTCCCGCATAGCCGGGCCTAGCGGGGCGTACACGTCTGAACGGCACCACGTCTGAACAGCACGACCGACGTCGAACGGGGCGACGTTACGGGGCGCCCAGAGAGGACCGTGCGATGACGAGCCCAGGAATGCCGTCGAGGCATCCCTCGCCGGGCGGCCGGGGACCCCTGGCCCGCCGGACGGTGTGTTCGGCCGCGTTCGTGAGCGGCCGGCCCGGCGTCGGGTCACCGGCGCCGGGGACGGCTGATCCCGAAGGTGGCCGGGCCGCGCCGGCCGCGCTCCCGCGATCGGGGCCCGAGGACGTGCCCCCACCAGGCGGGCGCACCGCGGTCGGGCTGGACGCCGAGGCCGCGCGCCGGTTTCCGAACGACTCCGATGCCCGGCTGCTGTTCGGTCTGGTGACCTTCGACGGTCCGGAACGGGTGGCGTCCACCGTGCTGGTCCCGTTCTGCAGCGCCCTGGAGGCCGACCGCTACGCCACCACCCACGGCCTGGACGACTACGTAGTGGCGCCGCTGGCGTTCCTAACGGCCCGGTGACCGGCGGATGAGCGGGTTGAAGAACACCTCCGCACCCAGCTCGACGACGACCACACCGACCACGACCACACCGACCACCACCGGCCGGGCCGGCGGTCGCGAGCTGGAGGGCGCCGACCGCCGACCGGAGCGGATCCCGGACACCGAGATCGGTCCCGGTCGCCGGTATCTGGTGTTCGACGCGGACGGCGAGCTCGTCGCGACGTTCACGTCGTGGGATTCAGCGCACGCGTGGTCGCATCTGCGGGCCGCCGAGCCGTTGACGATGCTGCCGGTCCGCATCGAGGACCATCTGGACCGCCGGACCTGGACGGTGGACGCCGATCAGTGTCGGATGACGGTCTGGCGACGGCATGTCGAGTACCGGATCTGTCTGCCGGACAACCTGCTGCCCCCCGCGCAGGCCCACGTTCTGTAGCTGGACCAGGCTCCAGCCGGCCCGGCCTACCCGAGGCGGGGCCAGGGCAGCGGGTAACCGGCCGCCCCCGCCCGCGCATGACCCCGGGCCAGTTCGCGGCGCATCGCGCGCAGGTAGCCGGTCGTCGGGTCGTCGGAGCGGACCCGGCCCGCGAATGCGCCGGCCAACCGGGCGACGGTCCGCCGGGCCGCGGGCGACGGTCCGCCGGCGACCACTTCCGGGAGCGGCGGCAGCAGGTACCGGCCGCGCAGGTGCTCACCGAGCAACCGCCCCTGCGCGGCGGCGACCCGCATCCGGATCTCCTCGCCCGGCCCGCCGTCGGCCGCCTCGCCGCTGCCCGGTCCGGGTCCGACGTGGAAGACCCGGTCGCGTTCCGGGTCGAAGATGCCAAGGAAAAGCCGCGCCCGGTCGGTGGCCCGGACGTCGGGCACCAGTCGCGGATCGGCGACCACAACCACGTCGGCGACCGTGACGTGGTCCGGCCCGGCGACCTCGTC
>JAMFSN010000393.1 GCA_026225295.1 Frankia alni | reverse complement strand
GGCCCGCAACTGGCATCGTCCCCGGACGGTGGATCTTCGTCGGCGCTGACACCTCCCGCGCCGAGGTGGCCGCAGGCCGGCGACTGTCATCGTCCCCGGACGGTGGATCTTCGTTGACCCTGCCAGTACCGGCCCGGGCGGTGGTCGCCGGCCGGGTGTCATCGTCCCTGCGTTCTATGGCCGCCGCTGACGGTGCCAACCCGCGGCCCACCCCGACCCCACCGGCCTCGGCCCCGGCCGCCACCGCAACAGGCAGCGTCACCGCAGCCCCCAGCGCCGGCTGACCCCGCCACCTGCCGATCCCGCCACCTGCCGATCCCGCCACTTACCGGTCCCGCCCCGAACCAGGCCCAGCCGTCGGGCCCAGCGGGCGCAATGTCAGACCGTGCGGCGCAGCAGGGGTGGGTGCAGCGCGGTCGCCTCGCCCCGCCGGTAAAGCTCAGCCGGCCGGCCGCCGCCCCGGGGTGCCGCCCGGGCCCCGACCGGGACGACGAAACCCGCGGTGGAAAGGACCTTGCGTCGGAAGTTCGGCGGATCAAGCGGCGCGCCCCACGCCGCCTCGTAGACCCGGCGCAGGTCGGCCAAGGTGAACGGCTCGTCGACGAAGGCCGCCGCCAGCGGGCTGTACTCGAGTTTGGCGCGGGCCCGTTCGACCCCGTCGCCCACGATCTCGTCGTGGTCGAGGGCCAGCGCGGGCGCGTCCGGTGAGCCGGCCGGGTCGTTTCCGGGCCGGGGGATCAGATCCTCCACCGGCCACCACCGGGCCGCGACCCCGTCGCGACCGTCCCCGCGCGGGCGGGGCAGGTTCGGCAGCAGGGCCAGATAGGCGACGCTCACCGCCCGGCGATCCGGATCCCGGCCCGGGTGCCCGTACGTGCGCAGCTGTTCGAGGTGGCCGGCGGCCGCCACGCCGGTCGCCTCCAGCGCGGCCCGGGCCGTGTCCTCGAGGTCCTCCCCGGGGTCCTCCAGGTCCTCCCCGGGCCGGACCGGTCCGCCCGGCAGACGCCAGTCGGACCCCCGGACCCGGTCGTCGTCGCGGGTCAGCAGCACGCTCAACCGGCCGGCCCGCAACGTCAGCAGCACCACATCGACCGTCACGACCGTGCCGCCGGCGGAGCCGGACCCGGTCATCCCGCCGGCGGAGCCGGACCCGGTCGTCCTGCCGGCGGCATCGGATCCGGTCACGTCGTCACGCGGCCGCCGGCTGGCGGGCGGTCACCACCGGCAGGCAGGCCGAGCCGTAGCCGAGATCGAGAGCGCCCCGCGGGAGCGCCGCCATGGCCTGCCGATGGTGGTCCCGGGCCGCGTTCAAGCTGGCGGCATCGAGCGTCGGACCCCCGACGACGACCCCGTCGCGGACCAGCGGGACGAGCAACGGCCGGTCCCGGCCGTCGGCCGCGGCAGCCCGGTGGTCGGGTCCGGTACCGGCGACTCCGGCGGTGGTCCCGGGCTTCGGCCCGCCCGTCGTCACCAGGTCGGCCACCGCCCGCCCGCTCGGGTCGTGACGCCGGGTCACCTGCTTGCGCCCGCCGTGGGTGGCCTTCCCGACCGAGGTCTTGGCCACCGGTCGCCCGTCGACCTCGACGAGCTTGTAGACGAAGCCGGCCGTCGGGGCACCCGAGCCGGTGACCAGCGCGGTTCCCACCCCGTAGACGTCGACGGGTGCTTGCGCGAGCCTGGCGATCAGGTATTCGTCCAGGTCGCTGGTGGCGACAATGCGGGTGGCGGTGGCGCCCAGGGCATCGAGTTCGGCCCGCACGCGGACGGCGGTCGGGGCCAGATCGCCACTGTCGATCCGGACGGCGCCCAGCGCCGGTCCGGCCGCGCGGACGGCGGCGGCCACCCCCTGGGCGACGTCGTAGGTGTCGACCAGCAGCGTCGTACCCGGCCCGAGCGCCGCCACCTGGGCGACGAAGGCGGTGTCCTCGTCCGGATGGGCCAACGTGAACGCGTGGGCGCTGGTGCCGGTGGTCGGCACTCCCCACCGGCGGGCGGCCAGGTTCGAGGTGGCGGTGAAACCGGTCAGGTAGGCGACCCGGGCGGCGGCCACGGCGGCCCACTCGTGGGTGCGCCGGGACCCCATCTCAATGCACGGCCGGCCCGCGGCCGCGCCGACCATCCGGGCCGCGGCCGCCGCGATCGCGCTGTCGTGGTTGAGGACCGACAGGACGAGCGTCTCCAGCAGCATGCATTCGGCGAAGGTGCCCGCCACCGACAGCACCGGGGGACCGGGCATGAACGGCTCGCCCTCGGTGAAGCCGTCGATCTGGCCGCCGAACCGGAAGTCGGCCAGCCAGGCGAGGGTCGGCTCATCGACCACGGCGTACTCGCGCAGTACGGCCAGGTCGTCCGGCGCGAACCGGAACCTGGTCAACGCGTCCAGCAGCCGGCCGGTGCCCGCGACCACCCCGAAGCGGCGCCCGCGGGGGAGCGACCGGGCGAACACCTCGAACACGACCGGCCGGGACGCCGCGCCCGACCGCAGAGCGGCCTGCAGCATGGTCAGCTCGTAGTGATCGGTCAGAAGCGCGGTGGATGCGGGGGGCGCGGTGGGCACCGGGTGAACGTTAGCCCGCAACGGTCGTCCGCGACCGGTCTGGGAAGTCCCGATCGCGGTGTCAGGAACGAGCGGATGCGGGTCGTCGGCGCGCTGGAGGACAATGCCCGCATGACCACGATCGCCCCTGACCGGGTGGCCGAAACCGGTGGGGACACCCGCCGGGAGGTCGACGAGGACGAGGACACCGATCAGGTCTGGGTCACGGTCGTCTGGAATGACCCGGTGAACCTGATGGTGTACGTCACTTACGTGCTGCAGAAGCTCTTCGGCTACGACCGGGAGAAGGCGCACGCGCTGATGCTTGACGTGCACTACAAGGGGCGGGCGGCGGTGTCGTCGGGCTCGCGGGACGAGATGGAGCGCGATGTGACCCGCCTGCACGCCTACGGACTGTGGGCCACCATTTCGCGCGGCTGACGGGGTCGCGGCTGACGGGGCCGGGCGGCTGACGCGGGGCGATGGGTCGGCCCGGCCCGTGGGTCGCCGGGTCGGCACCACTGACGGGGGGACGATGAACCGCATCAAACGGATCCGGTCCGGCGTGGAGATCACTCTGGACGGCGACGTGACGAGCCTGCTGGCCCAGCTGGTCAGCCACGTCGACGCGGTCCTGGAACCGCCGCCCGCCGCCGACCCGCTGGAGACGGTGGTCGGGCTGCGGGGGCAGGCGCCGCCGGTGCCGGACGACCCGGCCGAGGCCCGCCTGCTCCCCGAGGCCTACCGGGACGACGATGAGGCGGCCGCCGAGTTCCGGCGCCGGGCCTCGGACGATCTGCGTTCGACGAAGCGGGATGCCGCGCAGGTGGTGCTGACCACGATCCCCACCGGCGGCGGCCGGGTGGTGCTGACCGAGGGCCAGGTCGACGCCTGGCTGCGCACGCTCACCGACGTCCGGCTGGTGCTGGGCACCCACCTCGACCTGACCGACGACGAGGCGGCCGACGAACTGGAGTATCTGGCCGGCACCGATCCCCGCCGCCCAATGGCCGATACCTATCTTTTTCTCGGTCATCTCCAGGAGAGCCTGGTCCAGGTTCTGCTCTGATCCGGGACCCTCGTTTCCGCCGCTGCCTCGGTTACCGTGGTCCGCGTGCTGCGTATCGACCGGGCCACCCGTGACGAGATCATCGCCCACGCCCGCCGGGACCATCCCGATGAGGCCTGCGGCGTGGTCGCCGGCCCGGCCGGGTCCGACCGTCCGGAGCGCTTCATCCCGATGGAGAACGCCGAGCGGTCGCCGACGTTCTACCGCTTCGACTCCCTGGAGCAGCTGAAGATCTGGCGGGCGATGGACGACGCGGACGAGGAGCCGGTGGTGATCTACCATTCGCACACCGCGACCGAGGCGTACCCCTCCCGTACCGATGTCTCCTATGCCGCCGAGCCCGGCGCGCACTACGTCCTGGTCTCGACCCGGGACCCCGATCGGGACGAGTTCCGGTCCTACCGGATCGTCGAGGGCCAGATCGCCGAGGAGCCGGTGGAAATCGTCTGACCGGTCCGTGGTGTTGGGCAGAGGCAGGCGCCGATCGTCGGCCCCTCGCCCATACGGCGGCGGCCGCGCCGTGCACCTGCGAACATGGCCCTACAGACGGCGAGCGGCCGGACGGTGGGCCGTCCCGGCACCCGACAAAGGAGCACCATGGCAGTCCAGGTCCGCGTCCCGACGATCCTGCGTAACTACACGGGCGGCGCGAAGTCCGTCGAAGGGTCGGGGGAGACGCTCGCCGCCCTCCTGTCCGACCTCGACGCGCACTACCCGGGCCTGAAGGGCCGCCTGGTCACCGGGGACGCCGGCGATCAGCTCCACCGGTTCGTCAACATCTACGTGAACGACGAGGACGTGCGCTTCCTGGGCGGACTCGACGCCAAGATCGCCGATGGCGACAGTGTCACGGTATTGCCCGCCGTGGCCGGCGGAAGCGCCGCCGTCGCCGGCGGCTAGGCGACTGGTCCTCATGCGTTTCGACTCCCTGGCCGACTCGGTCGGCCGCACCCCGCTGGTCGGGTTGCCCAAGCTCTCTCCGTCACCGGACGTCCGGATCTGGGCCAAGCTGGAGCAGAACAACCCGACCGGTTCCATCAAGGACCGGGCGGCCCTGTGGATGGTTCAGGACGCGGAGAAGCATGGCCGGCTCGCGCCCGGGGCGACGGTGCTCGAGCCGACCTCCGGCAACACCGGGATCTCCCTGGCCATGGTCTGCGCCCAGCGCGGCTACCAGCTGATCTGCGTGATGCCGGAAAACACGTCGATCGAGCGGCGCCAGCTGCTGACCATGTGGGGGGCGCGCATCGTGTCCTCCCCGGCGGCCGGGGGCTCGAACGAGGCGGTGGCCGTGGCCAAGCGGCTGGCCGCCGAGAACCCGAGCTGGGTGATGCTCTACCAGTACGGGAACCCCGCGAACGCCCAGGCCCACTACGAGACGACCGGGCCGGAGATCTTCGCCGACCTGCCGACCATCACCCACTTCGTGGCCGGGCTCGGTACCACCGGAACCCTGATGGGAACCGGCCGTTACCTGCGCGAGCAGGTGCCCGGGATCGAGATCGTGGCCGCCGAGCCCCGGTACGGCGAGGTGGTGTACGGCCTGCGCAACATCGACGAGGGCTTCGTGCCCGAGCTCTACGACGCGGCGGTGCTGACCACCCGGTACTCGGTCGGCCCCCGGGAGGCCCTGCGCCGGACCCGGGAACTGGTCGAGCGGGAAGGCATCTTCGCCGGCATCTCGACCGGAGCGGTGCTGCACGCCGCGCTCGGGCAGGCCGACAAGGCGGTCCGGGACGGCCGCCGGGCCGACATCGCGTTCATCGTCGCGGACGGCGGCTGGAAGTACCTGTCGACCGGGGCGTACGCCGGAACGCTGGCCGAAGCCGAGGCCGAACTCGAAGGACAGCTCTGGGCGTAGTCGACCGGCCCGATCGGCAATCCGCTATATGGGTGCCTGAAATTTCACATTTATCGCGTTCTGCGCGCGCTATTTGTGGGTCCGACCCGGCCGCCGAGGCTGCGTCGGGCTTTGTCTGACAACCAGGTTCAGCTCACGGTACGGGCCATGATCGGTAGCCTGTCGGTTATCTGACGGCTAATCTTCGTGACAACGACCACACAGTCACGCCAGGCCGATCAGGCTTAGTGTGGCCGCCGTGGGCGCAAGCGGGGAGCAGGCGAAGCCGGATGGCGATTTGCCCATCCCGGGGATAGAACCGGAGGTTCCGGTGGAACATTCGGGGTTCGGAGCGGCCGGTCGTTCGATCGGTGACGCCCCGGTCGGCGTGTTCGACAGCGGGGTCGGTGGTCTCACGGTGGCCCGGGCCGTCCTCGATCAGTTGCCCAACGAGCCGATTCTCTACATCGGCGACACCGCTCACGCCCCGTACGGTCCGCGCACCATCGCCGACATTCGCCGACTGGGCCTCGCGGCCATGGATCGGCTGGCCGACGAGGGCATGAAACTACTGGTCATCGCCTGCAACTCGGCGAGCCTGCCCTGCCTGCCGGACGCCCGGGAGCGCTACGGGGTCCCGGTGGTGGAAGTGGTGCTGCCGGCCACCCGGCGGGCCCTGGCCGCGACCCGCAGCGGTCGGGTGGGGGTGATCGGAACCTCGGCCACCATTCGCGGCCGGGCCTACGACGACGCGATCGCCGCGGTGTCGGGGGTGGAACTGACCAGCGTCGCCTGCCCGGCCTTCGTCGACTTCGTCGAACGCGGGATCACCAGCGGTCGCCAGCTCCTCGGACTAACCGAGGCATATTTCGCGCAGTTGCAGGAAGCCGATATCGACACGTTGATTCTGGGCTGTACGCATTACCCGTTGTTGACGGGAGTGATCAGCCTGGTGATGGGGGAACGGGTGACGTTGGTGAGTAGCGCCGAGGAGACCGCGAAGGACGTCTACCGCGTGCTGGCCCGCGAACACGCGTTCCGGGATCCGGGGCCGCCGCCGGTGCACCGATTTCTCGCGACGGGCGATCCGGCGGCGTTCGCCCGGCTCGGCCGCCGGTTTCTGGGTCCCGAGATGCTGGCGGTGGAACCGGCGCCCGCCCCCCGCCCGGGCCGGACGGCGGGCCTCGCGCCGTGAAGCTCACCGTCCTGGGCTGTTCGGGTACCTACCCGAGCCCGACGTCGGCCTGCTCGTCGTACCTGTTCGAGGAGGAGGGTTTCCGGCTCGTCGTCGACGCCGGCAACGGTTCCCTCGGGGAGCTGCAGAAGCACTGCGACCTGCTGGACGTGGACGCCGTGCTGCTCAGCCACCTGCACGCCGACCACTGCCTCGACCTGGTCGCGAACACCTACGCCCGGCTCTACCATCCGTCCGGCCCGCAGCCCCGGTTGCCGCTCTACGGCCCGGTCGACACCCGCGAGCGGCTCTGCGGGGCGTTCGAGCGCTGGCCGCAGGACTCCCTCGACGGCGTGTACGACTTCCGGACCATTGAACCGGGCTCGCTGCAGATCGGCCCGTTCCGCGTCGATCTGGCCCGGGTCAACCACCCGGTCGAGGCGTACGCGCTGCGGTTCGCGGCCGGGGGCCAAGCGGTCACGTACTCCGGTGACACCGGGGTCAGCGACGAACTGGTCCGGCTGGCGGCGGGCAGCGAACTGTTCCTGTGTGAGGCGGCCTTCCTCGACGAGTCGGACAATCCGCCGGGGGTGCACCTGTCCGGTCGCCAGGCCGGCGAGCACGCGGCCGCGGCCGGGGTCGGGTGCCTGGTGCTGACCCATCTCGTCCCGTGGGGCGACGCCGACCGGTCCCGGGACGAGGCGGCCGGCGCCTTCGACGGGGACCTGGTCGTCACCACCGCCGGAGCCGTGTACGGCCTCTGACGGGCCCGCCCCGGCCCGCCGGCCGGGATCAGCGGGTCGGGGCCCCGCGGGGGGTGCTTCCGCAGGCGTCCAGGTCGATCAGTTCGCCGGTGTTCGCGAAGGCGCGCGGGGCACCGGTCGGGCACCAGCCGGCCCGGGCCAGGTCGGCGACCTCCCGGGCCTGGCCGGCGTGGTCGAGATTGGCGACGAACAGCAGCACGTGGCGGCCCGGGTCGCGGCCGGCGGTGATCCCGCGGGCGGCCAGCGCCCGGGGACCTTCCCCGGTGCCGATCGCCGCGAGATAGACCGTGTCGGCGGGTGCGATCCGGGGCGCGCGGCGGGCGCCGGCCGGCCCGTGCGCGTCGGCCGTGGGCCCGTCTTCGCTGGCGTCCATCGCGTACGCCCAGCCGGCCGCGGCCAACCGACCGCCGACCAGCATCGTGTCGCCCGGGCGGGCCTCGGCCCGCGCGGCAAGGGCCGCGTCGACGATCCGGGCCTGCAGGCGGATCCCGGACCGGCTGTCCCACAGCCGCACCGTGGTGGCGGTGGTCGCCCAGCCGAGGGCCAGGACCACGACCAGGCCGGCGGCTCCGAGCACGCGGACCGGCACCCGGGGGGCGCCGGCCGGTCGGAGCGCGATCTGACCCACCTCGACGACCCCCGCGGCGGCCACCAGGACGAGCAGCGGGATCAGGAACGTGTTGGGCCGGGCCGCGCCGAACGGCCAGAACCGCGCGGCGCTCGCGACCAGCTCGATCACTTCCGCGCCGGCCAGGCCGCCGGCCAGCAGCCGACCGGGCCGCTCCCGCCCCAGCCGGCGGACGCCGAAGCCCCAGGCCACCACGATCAGCGGCGCGATCATCCAGGCCGAGACGGCGGTCCCGTCGGTCGGGGGGTGGACAAGGTTCGGGTCGACCCGGTCGATCCCGGTCGGCAGGCCGCCGGCCACCGACCACACCTGCCGGACCACGAACGACGCCCCACCGCCCACGCCGCGCCCGGCCAGTTGCTGACCGTCCCAGAACGAGCCGTGCCGTTGCCCGGACTGGCGGGCGATGAACACCAGCGAGTGGACGGCCGTCAGGACCAGCGCGGGGACGGTGTCGAGCGCGGCCCGGGCCCGTCGGCGCCCGCCGCCCGGCGTGCCGGCCACGTCGACCAGCGCGAGCGGCGCGATCAGGAACGCCAGCGGCACGGTGAACAGGGCCAGGCCGCCGGCGGCGGTGAAGCGCAGGACCCGGCGGCGCCGCCGGCCGGTGCCGGCCGGCGGGGCCCACGCCCACAGCGCCACCACGCCGAGCGTCGCGACCGCTTCCAGGGTGTACGGCTTGAGCTGGAGGCCGAGGTCCAGAACGGTGCCGTTCACACCGACCACGAGCGCGGCCGCGGCGGCCACCGGGCGGGGCAGGAGCCGGCGCCCGAGCAGGTACAGGCCGCCGGTCAGCAACGGCAGGGTCGCGATTTCGGGGATCCGCAGGACCCACGCGTGCCAACCGCCCAGCTCGGCAACGCCGCGTTCGACCGCCAGCCAGCCGACCGCCGACGGCGAGTTGGCGTGGCGCAGCTGGCCGTAGAACTGGCCGGCCGGGACGCTCAGGTAGTGGGCCCGCCACAGCTCGTCGTACCAGAGCGGACGGGTGGCCACGGTGTGCAGGACCGCTTCGACCACGACGGTGACGACGGCCAGCGCGACGGCGACGGCCAGGTCGGGACGGCGGCCCGGGCGGCGGGCGGGCGGCGGGGGAGCGGATGGGACGACGCCCGGCCGGGTCGGCTGGCCGGCGTCCGCCGGCTGCTCGGGCTCGCCGGTCGCGAGCCCCGCTGTCGCTCCCACGCTCAGACCGTACAAGCGCCTACCCGGCGGCCGATCCGTCCGGTCGGTGCGGCGGTCCCGTAGGGTCTGCGGACGTGACCATCCGAACCGACGGCCGGACCGTCGACCAGCTTCGCCCGGTGACGATCAGCCGCGGCTGGCAGGCGCACGCCGAAGGGTCGGCGCTCGTGACCTTCGGCGACACCCGCGTGCTGTGCGCGGCGTCCGTCACCGAGGGGGTGCCCCGGTGGCGCAAGGGCAGCGGCCTGGGCTGGGTGACCGCCGAGTACTCGATGCTGCCCCGCGCGACCACCAGCCGGAACGACCGGGAATCGGTGCGGGGCCGGATCGGTGGCCGGACACACGAGATCTCGCGCCTGATCGGGCGCAGCCTGCGGGCCGCCATCGACCTGTCCGCGCTCGGCGAGAACACCATCGCGATCGACTGCGACGTCCTGCTCGCCGACGGTGGCACCCGGACCGCGTCGATCACCGGTGCGTACGTCGCGCTGGCCGACGCCTGCACGTGGCTGGGCCGGCCGAAGGCGGTGGCCCGCAGCGTGGCGGCGGTGAGCGTCGGGGTCGTGAAGGGCGAGCCGATGCTCGATCTGGCCTACGTCGAGGACGTCGTCGCCGACACCGACATGAACGTGGTCTGCACCGGGGACGGCGACTTCGTCGAGGTCCAGGGCACCGCCGAACAGGTCGCCTTCGACCGCGCGACCCTCGACCAGTTGCTCGATCTCGCGGTCGCCGGCTGTAGTCAGTTGGCCCGGGCCCAGGCGACGACGCTCGAGGGCCCGCCGCCGGCCGGTCCGCCGCCCCGCGCCAAGCGGTGAGCGGGCGGGTCGCCGAGCCGTGAACGAGGAGGACCAGTGAGCCGCTCCCCGGCGCGGCTGGTGCTGGCCAGCCGCAATGACGCGAAGCTCGTCGAGCTGCGGCGGGTGCTGTCCGGAGTCGGTCTCGACATCTCGCTGGTCGGGCTGCCGGACGGCGCGGAGGTCGCCGAAACCGGAGCCACCTTCGCCGAAAACGCCCTGATCAAGGCGCGGGATGCGGTGGCCACGACCGGTCTGGCGGCCGTGGCCGACGACTCGGGTCTAGCCGTCGACGCGCTCAACGGGATGCCCGGTGTGCTGTCGGCCCGGTGGTCGGGAGTGAGCGGGTCACGCCTCGACCGCGACGCCGCCAACAACGCCCTGCTGCTCGCCCAGCTGCACGACATCCCCGACGAGCGGCGCGGCGCGGCCTTCATCTGCGCGGCCGCGGTCGTCACCCCGGCCGGGGTGGAGCGGGTCGTCACCGGCGAGATGCCGGGCCGGCTGCTGCGGGCCGGGCGGGGCGGGGGCGGGTTCGGCTACGACCCGCTGTTCCTTCCGGACGGCGAAACGGTGACCAGCGCGCAGCTGCCCGCGGCCGGGAAGGACGCGATCAGTCACCGGGGCCGGGCCTTCCGGGCGCTCGCGGAAATCCTCCCCACCCTCCTCTGACCGCTCCGGCGCTGTCCGCGCGGGGCGGCTGGTTGGTACCGCACGCGCGTCACCTGCGCCCCGCCTTGACGTACCGGCCCCGGTTCCGATCCGGCCGGGGCGGGCCGCACCGTGACCGAGTGCGACCGGCGGGTCCCGAGACACTCTCCGCCACCGGGCATAGCCGCCGCTAAGCGCTCAAGTAGGCCGGTCTTCGAAACTCGACGTAGTCGCTCCGTGACTACGAGCTATCGAACGGGTACGTTGAGGACGCGGCTGAGGTGTCCGGGTCGTTCCCATCCGTCCCCGATCCGAGACACCCCAGCCGCATCCGGCCTGTCGGCCCAGCCCGACCCGGGTTCGGTCGGTCGCGTTATACCGAGAGAACCGGGATGGTCGGTCCGACGAGCGGTCGCAGTTGCGTCGCTGTCCACCGGGGGTCGTCGACCTGCAGGATCAGGCGCCGGTAGGGCGCGCCCGCCTCGGGCGCGAGGTCGAGCCACAGAATCTCCTCGGCCCGACGGACATCCCAGAAGTCGCGGTGGGGGCGCAGCCCGTAGGAGCCGGCCCGGATGACCCCCGGCAGCGCCGCGCCCGGCAGCCGCACTCCCTCCCGGGGCACCCCGGCCAGCGGTGCCACCGCGACTCCCCGCACCTGATCGAGGGGGACCCGTAGGTGGCGCCGCAAGGTCCAGAGCACGTCGAGCCCGCGCGGTTCGATCACCAGCTCCTGACCGTCGACGGCGACGTCAATCCGCGGCTTGCGCAGCATCGCCGTCACCATGATCGTGAGCAGGGTGACGAGTCCGATGGGCACCTCGCGTCCGCTGGCCATGCACCGAGGGTACGGGGCGCGGTGCGGCGTGCGGTCACTCGTCGGGACCCGCTCGGAGCGGGATCGCGATGTCGCAGGCGACATCGTCGTCCCCGCCGGTCCGCCAGTCGCTGACGAAGATCTGCCGGGCCGGCGCGCTGGCGTCGTGGCCCGGCCCGGCCGCCCACGATTCCAACGCCCGGTAGGCATCGAGGATCACCGGGAACAGGGCCTGGGTCCTGGTCAGCCGGACCCAGGCCTCGCGGTGGGCCGGTTCGAAGCGGACCGTCGCCCCCGGAACACCGCCGGTCGGCCCGGCTCCGGTGCCGGCTCCCGGGTCGGGCGCCGAGAACGGTCGTGACAACGCCACCGGCCCGTCGCCGTCCTTGCTGACCTCGCCGTAATACACGACGAACGGGCAGCTGTGCGGCCAGTCGACCGGGGCGGCCGGCGCGGCCGCGCGGAAACTGGTCAGCGCCTCGCCGAGAAACCGGCCGAGGACCTCGGTGCCCGCCACGTGACGCGTGACGGTGAGCAGCGATCGGGACGGGACCTCGCGCACAGCGATATCGAACGTCATGGGTTTGCCTCCCAGCAACAGACCGCGGAGGTAGTGGGCGAGCGCCCGGCGCGCACCGGTGCGGGCCTCGACCTCGGCCCAGTACGCGTCGACTTCGGCGGCGGCCGCTCCGGCCGCCGCGTCGACCACGCGGGAGATCCGGGCCAGCGGCATGTCGAGCCGGCGCAGCAGGGCGACGACCCGGGCCCGATCGGCCTGGTCGGGCCGGTACCAGCGGTACCCGGACCGCGGGTCGACCCGCGCCGGGCGCACCAGCCCCAGCTCGTCGTAGATCCGCAGCGCCTTCGCCGACAGCCGGGTGCGCCGACCGAACTCGCCGATTCCGAGCAGATCGGTGGGGCGGTCCGACCCGGCGGCCGGGATGAGATGTTCGCCCGCCGATCGGGTCCCGTCCACGTCCACTCCCTCCGTCCGGGTCGGACGACCCGGCCACGACGACCGTCCCGTCTTCCCCAGGGGAAGGGTCAAGCCCCGTCCGCCGGAGGTCAAGAAGGTCTGGAGGTCAAGAAGGTCTGGAGGTCAAGAAGGTCTGGAGGTCAAGAAGGTCTGGAGGTCAAGAAGGTCTGGAGGTCAAGAAGGGGTGGCCAGCGGCAGGTGGACGGTGACGGCGGTGCCCTCACCCTCGGCCGATTCCAGGTCGATCGACCCGTGGTGGCTCCGGACGATCCCGAGCACCAGGCTCAGCCCGAGGCCGGTGCCCGGGATCCGGTTGGCGGTCGCCGTCGAGGCCCGGAAGAACCGGGTGAACAGGTTCTTCTGCTCGGCGGCGGGGATGCCGACCCCGGTGTCGCGGACCTCAATGGTCACCTCGGTGTCCGTCCGCTGGGTGGACAGCGACACCGAACCGCCCTCGGGGGTGAACTTCACCGCGTTGGTGAGCAGGTTCATCACCACCCGCTCGAGCTGGGCCGGATCGCCCAGCAGGAGGGCCTGGTCGCCGTCCGTGGTCCGGGACAGCCGGACCGCGCCGGCCTCCGCGGCGGGGGTGACGACCGCGCAGGCCTCGTCGATGATCGGGCTCAGGGTCAGCGGTTCGGCGTTCACGGTGAAGTCCGCCGACGAGACCTGGGCCAGGGTGAGCATCTCGTCGACCAGATCGCCGATCCGGCGCGCGTTGCGTTCGACGACGGCCAGGATCGCGCGGGACTGCTCGGGTAGCGGCTCCGCGTCGTATTCGGTGAGCATGCCGACGTACCCGACGATGCTGCCGATCGGGGTGCGCAGTTCGTGGGTGACGGCGTGGACGAACGCGTCGCGTTCCCGGTGGAGCTCGGTGAGCCGGGCGACGGCGGCCACCTCGCGCTCGAAGTTGCGGGCCCGCCCGAGCGCGATGCCCAGCTCGTTGGTGGACGCGTCGAGCACCGCGTCGACGGCCGACCCCCAGGCCCGGGGGGCCAGCGACTGGACGCTCAACCAGCCGTAGGTGTGGGTGCCGTCGTCCACCTGGGCGAGGATGCTGGCCGCCGCGCCGGCCCGCCGCAGGAATTCCTCGAACGGCTCGGGAAGCAGCCCCTGCCAGCGGTCCACGTCGTCGACCAGGACCGGCCGTTCCAGCGGCGGGAGCTGTGCCGCGAGGCCGGGCGCCCCGCGGCTGACGTCCCGCACCGACGCGACCCCGGGAGCCGTCCATTCGGCCCGGACCGGCAGCACGTCCTCGCCTTCCACCGGCCAGAACACGATGCGGTCGGCCCGGCTGGCCTCGCCGAGCGCGGTGACCGCCCCGGTGAGCACCTCGTCGACGTCCAGGCTGCCGCGGATCGCCTCGATCACCCGCAGGACGTCGGCCTTCTCCTGGGCGATCGCGGCCTGCTCCGCCTGGTAACGCCGCGACTCCTCCCCGAGCCGGTTGGCGGCCGCCGCGACCTCTCTCACCTCGCGGGGCCCGTCGAGACCGGCCTGCTCCTCGTAACGACCGGTGGCGATCTTCTTGAGGACCTCGCTGGTGCCGGCCAGCGGGCGCGAGATCCCCCGGGTGACCCGGACGGCCAGGACCGTGGCCAGCGCGCCACCGGCCAGCAGCAGGACCACCAGCGCGATCGTGTAGTTCCGGCGGGCGTCGTTGCCCTGATTCCGACTGAGGTCGCGCACCGTCGTCAGGCGGTCCACGGCCTTCTCGTTCGCGGCGTGGTAGCGCGCCGCGGCCGCGGCGCCGACCGCGATCGGGGGCGGCTGGCCGATCGTCACCCGGTCGCCGTAGCCGGTCAGGTACGCGAGGCCGTCGTTGCTGGCGATCCGGAGCAGCCGGCTCAGCTCCGGGTCGAAGCCGTCGTGGCCGGCCCCGTTGACCATGGACTGCACGAACACGGACCGTTTCGCGAAGTAGTTCTCCGGAAGGGTCAGGTTGCCCGTGGCCCGGTAGGCGTCGATCGTGTCGACCGCATCGCCGAACGCGTCCGCGGCCATGGTGTTGTCGGTGCGGACGTCGGCGATCCGGCGGGCGTGGCGGCTGTTCGCCGCGTCGGTCAGCAGCCCGGCGATCCCCAGGCCGGCCGCCACCAGCAGAAGCAGGAGCAGCGCGGCGAACGCGCGGCTCAGCGTCCGCCCGACCGGCACGCCCGCGGGATTCGCCATTGCCCGCAGTCTTGCCCGGAAGGCCCGGGTCGGCGACCCGGGCGGTCACGGTGCGCGGTGAGCCGGTGCGGACGGGCCGGGGCGGCCCAGGTGGGTACACCCGACGCTGGCTGACAGTAATTCCAACATGACGCATTGCGTCGACGGTCGCATCATCGAGCCAGGGGGGATCGCGATGGATGGCTCGACCGAGGGTTCGGACACCCTTGCCCATGATCTGCGGTCGCCGTTGACCTCGATCGTCAGCTACGTGGACCTGCTGCGGACCGGTGGGGCCGGGGCGGTGAGTGACGATCAGGAGGCGATGCTGGCGGTGGTGGCGCGCAACGCGGACCGTTTGATGGGCCTGCTGGATGAACATTTCCCGCCCGGGAACCCGGCCGACCGGGCGCTCGGCAGGGCCGCGGATCCGGGGCCGGGCGCCACCCCGGCGTCGGTGCCCGGGTCTTGATGATGGGGTCCTGACCATGGCGCAGTCCGTGCTGGTCTGCGACGACACCGATGACATCCGGATCGTCCTGGAGATCCTGCTGCGGCGGGAGGGCTACGAGGTGGTGTCCGCCCGGACCGGTGACGAGGGACTGCGGGCGGTCATGCGCAGCCGTCCCGATCTGGTCATTCTCGATGTCGGGTTGCCGGGGCTGGACGGCTGGCAGGTGCTGGCCGGAATCCGGACGATCAGTTCGGTCCCGATCGTCATGTTGACCGGGCATTCCAGCCAGGCCGACCGGGCCCAAGGTATGCGGGGCGGAGTCACCGCATACATTACGAAACCATTCAACAACGGGGCTTTGCTGACCACCGTTCGGGATTTCATCGGATCTGGCGACGGAGGCGGAAATCGTGTCGGAGATGGTTGACGGTACGGCCGTGGCCAGCGATCCGGTGGGTCGGATTCTTCTGGTCGAGGACGACCACGACTATGCGGGCTTTCTCGTCCATGTGCTGCAGAAGACCGGCGGCCACGCGGTCACGCCGGTGGCGGATGCCGAGCACGCGGTCCGGCTGCTGGGTTCCCCTGGTTGGGACGTCCTGATCACCGACATTCACCTGCCGGACGGCAACGGCCTGGACATTGTGCGGCGGGCCCGGGAACTTACGCCCTCGACCCGAACGGTGGTGATGACCGCCTTCGCGAGCGTCGACTCGGCGGTGGACGCACTGCGTAACAAGGTGGACGAGTTCCTGACCAAGCCGGTGCGTCCCGGTGATCTGCTCGAGACCGTCAACCGGCTGCTGCTGACGGCCCGGGCGGCGGCGAAACGCCGCCAGCGGGTGCTCGCGATCGGTGCTCATCCCGACGATGTGGAGATCGGGGTGGCCGGGATCCTCGTCGCCAACCGGGCCGCCGGGAACGAGACGGCCGTGCTCACCCTCACCTGCGGGGCGGAGGGTGGAGAACGCGCGGAACGCGCGCGGGAGGCCCGCGCGGCCGCCGAATTCCTCGGTGCGGAGCTGTATCTGCGTGATCTTACCGACACCGAGATCTCGGAAGGCCAGCCGACCGTCGCGGTGATCGAAGAGGTTATCAATGCTTTCAACCCGACGGTTGTCTATACCCATTCGGTGCACGACAACCATCAGGATCATCGCAACACATCGCTCGCCTCGACGGTGGCCTGCCGGAAGGTGCCGCGGCTGTACTGCTACCAGAGTCCGTCAGCGACAGTCGATTTCCGCCCGACCCTGTTCGTCGGGATCGATGACTTTCTCGACGACAAAATGACCGCGATCGAGGCTTACCGCTCCCAGTACGCCATTCGCGAATATCTCGCGCCCGATCTGACCCGGGCGACGGCCCGGTACTGGGGCCGCCTCGGCCCCAGCCGGTACGCCGAGAGTCTTGAGGTGGTGCGGGACCGGACGGGGGTGGTCGGTGCGGACCAGCCCGATTCCGCCGACGCGGTCGGCCGGGACCGTGCCCCGGCCGTCGGCGCCGATCGCGGTGCCGGGACCCGGACCGGCGCCAACGACCCGGGCGATGAGCAGCCGATCGCCGAGGCGCTTTCCGATGTGCCGGTGGAGGCCACGGCCGGGCCGGGCCGCGTCGGGGCCGGCGACGCGGCCGCGCGGACCGACGAGACGGCGATCTGATGGCGGACTGGTCCGTCGGCGGGTCCGGTTACGCCGGCTCCTCCGTGGTGGGGACCGCCGGCTCGGTCGCGGCCACGGTCGGGGAATCGATCCTGATCGCGTTCGTGCTGCTCGGGACGGTCCCGCTGTTGTCGATGACTTACCAGTTCCTGCTGGTCGGCCTGCATCCCTGGCGCGACCACTACAACCGGTGCGAGCCGTTCCAGCCGCGCGTGGCGGTGCTCGTGCCGGCCTGGAACGAGGCCGCGGTGATCGGCCACACCATCGACCGGCTGATGGGACTGCACTATCCGCCCGACGCCCTGCGGGTGTATGTCATCGACGACGCGAGCACCGACGGGACGCCGGAGGCGGTCCTGGCCAAGGCGGACAAATACCCGGGCCGGGTGTTCCACCTGCGTCGCGAACACGGCGGCGAGGGAAAGGCCCACACGCTCAACCACGGGCTGCGGACCCTGCTGTCCGATTCGTGGATGCAGGCCATGCTCATCACCGACGCCGACGTCGTGTACGCCGCCGATTCACTGCGGCGGATGACCCGGCATCTGGCCGATCCCAAGGTCGGGGCGGTCACCGCGTACATCACCGAAGGCAGCCGGCCGGGCAACTACATGACCCGGTTCGTCGGCTACGAATACATCACCGCCCAGGCCGGCGCCCGCCGGGCCCAGAACGTGCTGGGGGCGCTGGCCTGTCTGGCCGGCGGCGCGCAGCTGCATTCCCGGGCCAATCTCGAGGCCATCGGGGGCCGGATCGATACCACGTCGCTGGCCGAAGACACCTTCACGACGATCAATACCCAGCTGGCCGGTCGGCGGGCGTTGATCGAGCCGAACGCGATCGTTTACGCCGAGGAACCGGACAGCGTCAACGGACTGTGGAAGCAGCGGTTGCGCTGGGGCCGGGGCAACGTCCAGGTCACGTCGCGCTACCGGTGGATGTGGTTCCGCCGCGGGCGGTTGACGGGCCCGGCCCGCCATCTGGGCGGGATCGGTTTCGGCTGCATCTGGTTCACCACGATGCTGCTGCCGGTCGTGCTGGTGCTGTCGAGTTCGGCGCTGGTCGCGCTGTACTTCACCGATACCGGGATGGCCTGGCGTATTTTCCAGTCACTGTGGATCATCAACGCGTTGGGATTCTTCTTCACGACCACCTTCGCCTTGCTGATCGATCCCTCGACCGCGCGGCGGGTCTGGCGGGAGGCGTTCCTGTTCCCCGGGGCGATGTCGCTCGCTTTGATCGTGTACAGCGCCTTTCGGCCGGTCTTCGAGGGCATCGTGCCCGGGGCCGACTCGCACGGGACGACGAAATCGCTGGTCGGGACGATCGCGTTGCTGTTCATCTACGTCTGGCCGGTCGCCGCGCTGATCGGGGCGTGGGGGGCCAAGCGGCTCGAGGAAACAAAATTCGGGCGCTTGCTGGTGATACCGCTGGTGTACCTGGTCGGGTTCGGTTCGATCTTGTGCGCCGTGACCGTGCACTCCTATATCCGGGAATGGCAGGGCGCCGAAATGGTCTGGGACAAGACCGAGAAGAAAGGAACGGTGGCGGCATGACGTACCGGCCCGACCCGACCGGCGGTCAGCGGTACGACCCCGACGCGACCCCCGAGGAGATCTACCGGGAGGGGGTGTTCCGCGAGGACCTGGCCCGCGACCGGGGAGTCGAGGCGGCCCTGCCCTGGAAAGAGTTGTTCGTGCTGGCCCTGGTCGGACTGCTCGCGGTGACCCGTCTCTTCTGGATCAGCTGAGCGGTGCCGGCTACAACGTCGCGATTTGTGCCGTCGGGATGGCCGGGGCGGGGCCGGCCAGGTGATGCACCTCGTCGAGCCACAGGTCCGCGATGCGTCCGCCGTCGGGCACGCTCGCGGCGACGGTGAAGCCGGCTCCCACCTGATCGTCGATGCCGCTCAGGACCACGTTCAACGGCTGTACGCCGTTGAGGCGCAGGGGGAGGTGGACGAGTCCGGTGATCGGCCGTCCGACCGCGGCGAGCGGTCCGGATATTCCCCGCGGGTTGCTCACCTGGATCGGGGATTTCCCCCCGGTGCGGGCGTCGGCGCGGGCCACGGCCGCCGAGACCCGCCGGATGACCGACGGGCGCAGCCGGCTCTCCAGGCTGCGCACCAGCAGGCCCGGCTCGACCTTCTTGATCTGGCGGGTGCGCGCGGCGACCAGTTCGAGGCGCCGCCGGCGGTCCGGCTCGCCGCAGGGGAGCGGCACCCAGGAGACCGCCGAATGGTTACTCAACGCGAGCTGCTCGCTCGGCGGGCGGATGCTGATCGGCATGGCCGCGTGCAGGGCGGGCCGGGTGTCGGGATCCCAGGCCGCCGGAGACCAGGCCCGCACGGCCCCGGCCAGCGCGGCGAGGTAGACGTCATTGATGGTCACGCCGTGGTGCCGGCTCGCGCGCCGCAAGGTCGGGAGGTCGGTCTCGGCCAGGTGGTGCCGGCTCGGCCCCTCCGGCCGGCCGCCCCAGACGGACAGGTCGTTGCTCCCGCCGGGGTTCTGGACGGCCTCGGCGAGATCGGCGACCAGATCGCGCAGCCGTATCCGCGTCGGGCGCGGCCGTAGCCGACCGGGCGGGGGCGGGGCGCCGGCCGGACCGAACAGCATCCACAACGCGCTGTGCATGGCGGTGCCGTCCTGCTGAACGTGGTTGGCCCGGTACAGGATCGTGAAGCCGTCGGCCCGCCCGTCGCGGACCAGGAAAACCCGCCACGGCGGGCGGGTGAGGTCCAGGCGGGTGGTGGCGATCGCGTCGACGGCGGCCAGTCCGGCCGGTCGTCCCGTAAGCCCGTCGGGGGCCGCCCAGACCGCCGCGTGGTAGCGGAGGTCGGCGTCGGGATCAGGCACCCAGGCCCATTCGCGGGGCGCGTTCGGCATGGGAGCGAGCCGCTCGCGCAGCGCCGGCCAACGAACCAGGCGCTCGGCGATGTGGGCCCGCCACTCCTCGTCACCCGGCGGGGGACCGTCGACGAACAGCAGGGTGCCCTTGTCCAGGGACTGATCCGGGGTCGCCTGCTGATAGCCGAGGTAGGCCTGGTCCCAGAACGACAACCGCCGGAACTCCGGTGTCCCGGTTCCGTGTTCCGTACTGATGGTGGTGACGCGCATGGCGGTCCTCCGCAAGCCCGTTCGAGACTGACGCCGGACATTTGTCTACAAATATTATCGATTTGGTGCAAAAGATGCTGGCGCGCTGGAGCTCAAAGGTGCCCCGGGTCCCGCGCCGGGGGTCCGGACCGCTCCCGGCCGGGCCCGTGGCCGTTCGGGGCCCCTTCGGGGGTGATCACGAGACTCTGGCCACCGGCCATCGCGGAGACCGCGGTGACCTGGTCGTTGTCGCCCATGCGGGCGGTGCCGACGGCTCGGCGGGCCGGAGCGGCGGGTGCGGACACACGAGACGTCGCCTCCTGACGCTGAGTGCACGACCGTCGGCCCAAGATCGGGAACACCGGGAGGCTATACGTCCGGCGCAGGTCTGTCACAGTGTTCGACGAGACACGCCGAGCGGCTATCGGGTTGCTGGACGGGCAGCGACGGGACGGCGTCCTGCCGCCCCACGGCCCTCGTAGGCGCGCACGGACCGTCGCCGTCAGCCGCACTCGGACCCGGAGCCGACGGGCGCTTGTCGCGCCGGCCCGACCGACGCGGTCATCCGCGCCGTTGCCGGCGCGCTCGCGGGCCAGCCGTGCTCATCCACGCTCGTCCGACAGCACCGGAGCCTCGACCAGGGGTGGGGGAGGGGGGCTTCAATCCCGCTCCGGCCTCATCAACGGGCGTCTGCCGCTGTCCGTGATACCACCCAGCGCCGAGGGCGCCGATCACTCGCCCGCCTACCCGCTGATCGCGATGCGCAGCGGCGGCGGCCCGTACGACGATGACGCATTCTGGGCCGGCGTCCTGATGGAACAGGTCTCCGCCGCGCTGCGCGAGGCGCCGAACGGCAACAGCTACGTCCGCGATGGATCGGGTGCTCACCGATCACCTTCGGATCGCGCCGGGCGTCTCGCGGCTGCCACGTGCCGTGCGGTCAGCCGAGGCGTGGCGGCAGATCCGCAACGCCTCGCTTGTCGTCCACACGGCCCGCCTCATCGCTGAAAGTATTCCGGCTTGGGCCGCTCTAGAGCAGGTTCCGGCGGTTCTGCCTTTGTGGCGGGAAATCGCGCAACGCCTGCGCGAGCGCGGCTATTCGGTGTGGTCCGGCGATGCGAACGCGGCGGATTTACGGCGTCCCTCAGGCTCGGAAACGGGCCATCCTCGTTGCCTCCCGGGTTGGGGCCATCTCGCCGCCGGCCGCGTCGCACTGCAAAGGCGGCGACGATGGGGGCTGTTCGGCGCCGATGCGGCGCTTGCCCCCTGGGAACCTCAACACCGTGTGCGGATCATCAGGCTCGATGGGTTCACATCGAATCGCACGCGGGGCCTTCGGTACGCCTCCAGCGGGTGGCGTCAAGCCCCTGGTGGAGCGGCCGTACGATGGCCGCTCCACCGCCCAACCCACCATCCTCAGGCGTTCCGATCGCGGCGGGCTACGCCCCGATAGCACCACGCGGGGCAGGCGGCGGGGGCAATTCCCGCAGTTGTCCGCCGAGTTCCCGCACCGCGGCCAGGTCCGGCCACCGGGCCGCCATCTCGCGGTGCGTTTCGCCTACGCGCTGGACCACCGTCGCCGTCGGATGGTCGCTCACGATCGTGAGGGCGCGGGACGCGGCGGCGGCGGCGGCTTCTGGCTCCGGACGCGGGCGGTAAAGGTAGGTCCGGGCCAGGGCGTGGAGTTTCCCCGAAACCTGCACGAAATGGTCCGGGTGCTCCAACTGGAGGCCGTGCAGCGCGTGTTCCTCGGCCTGTTCGCCGTCGCCGAGGTGGGCGAAGGTCACGGCGAGGAATCCGTGCGCGAACGCAGGGTCGCCGGGGTTCGGGCCGGGCAGGACACCGGTTCCGGTCCATACGTGGTTTTGCAGCAGGTCGAGGGCCCGGCGGGCGTCGTCGGGGCGGCCGGCGACGGCGGCGGCCCGGGCGTGGCAGCCGGCGAGGATCGGCAGGGTGAATGGGTGGGCGTGTGGGATCGCCTGAGAGGCGACGTCGGCCGCGGTGGTGTGTGCCCCTGCGAAGTACGCCACGGAGGACCGCATGGTCGCCACAGACCCCAGCAACAGGGGGTCGCCGACGTCGACCGCGTGCTGATTCGCGAGAGCAAGGTAAGTGCGGGCTTCGGAGTTCCGGCCGGTGTCGAACGCCAACGTCCCGAGGTAAAACGCGGACTGGCCGGCGACCAGCGTCAGCCGTTTACGGACCTGCCCCGAGACGCGGGTTTCGAGGATCGCCTCGACCTGCTCCCACATGCCCATGATTTCCGGGATGAGGACGTCGTGGTCGGTGGTGCGGTAGTCGGCGGCGACCTGCTGGACGTCGGCCTCGAGGACATCGAGGGTCAGCGGGTCCGGGTCGGCGCGGGCGATCCGTTGCACCGCCCCGGCGGCGGCCATCGCGCCGATCTTCAAAAGATCGCGGCGGTCCGTTTCTTCCACCCCCCCGTTGTGGACGTCTGCCGGGCCGGCATCGTCGATCTTGCGGAGCTGTCGCGCTCGACGCTCCAATCGTATAGCTGTTACAAAGCGCTGCCCCGTGCTCAGTGCCCGGTCCAGCCCCCTCCCGACCTCGTCCGTCGGCAGGCGGCGCCCCTTCTCAATATGGGAGATGTAGGTCTCCCCCACGTGGGCCTTTCTGGCTAGCTGCTCCTGCGAAAGCCCTAGTTCGTTTCGACGTTTCCGCACGTCGGAGCCGAGTTGCGCAAGACCATCTTGCACGGCGTCTCCTGACTGTGGGGGATGACTGCGTCTGTCAACCTGACTACCCGGGTAGTCCCCTGGCCGTCAGATCACTTCCGATATGAGATCGGAAACGTTCCAGAAACGGTAGCCGACCGGCAAGCGTATGCCGCGAAATGACGGGGGTTTTGTTGTGGTCGTCCGACCCGAACAGCGCGAACGGCGTCTCGACGGCGGGCGTCGGGTGAGACCGGCCGCATGCGTATTGCCTGGCCGGCGTGAGGCGGAACCGCCCGCCCGGCTGTTCGGGATCATCCGATATGACGGCCCCGGCCGGGCCGCCGCGGAGGTCGTCGTCGCGTTCCCGTCCGCACCAGAGGCTGACCAGCACGCCAAAGACGAAGGCTTCGGCGACTACCAGGTCGTGCCGCTCGCGTTCATCGCGGAAGACCCGCCCCGGCACGGCCCGACGTCATGAGACAGGCCGGACGGTTCGGTTGGAACCGTCCGGCACGCAAGCTGCGCCCGCCCCACGGCCCCCGTCACCGCCGACGGCGTCAGGCCCGAGGGCGGGCGCAACCCGGACGCAGCCCCGACCGCGAAACCGCCCGCACAAGCCGCCTCGCGATTACGGGGATGGAGCGGGGCCGAGGATTCGCGGCCTGGGGCTGGCCACACCCCCCCGGGCCCTGCCCCGGGGAGACAGGAACCATCCCCGCGATTGGAAGGACAGCACCATGCAGCAGATCGACACCAATGTGAAGCCCAACCTGGCCGCCTTCAACCCCGTCACGGCGACCTGGCTCACGTCCAGCTACTCCAACGGAGCAGGCGGAATGTGTGTGCAGGTCGCCCACGGCGTCGAAGGGGTGGTCCTGCGCGACTCCAAGCAGCCCGCCGGCCCGTTCCTTTCGTTCTCCCACGCGGAGTGGGACGCATTCCGCCTGGGTGCCGCCGCTGGGGAGTTCACCCGGCCGTGACCGCAGGACCCGGCGGCCAGTTCGCCATCGTCGAGACGGATGACACCGACCAGCCCGTGAGGGTCATCGCTCCGTTCGACTCGGCTCGGCAAGCGGACGACCACGCCGAGGAGCACATCACCGTGCCGTTCGCGGTTGTGCCACTCGACCTGGTCTTTGCCACGCCGGCCAGGACGACCTCGGCGAGCAGCTGACCCATGCCACCGCGCGGCCCCCGGTTTCTCCCCCATTCCCAGCACCGATGGGGGGATCCCGGGGGCCGTTGCCGTTTCCTAACGGAGTACACGTGTTCGACCGTGAACCCCGGATCGCCGAAGCGCTCTTTCTCGCGCGCCGGCCAGACCGGGCACCGGACCGACCTGCCGAGGTCACGGTCGACTTCGCCGCCGTGACCAGGGGTGGCCATCTCACCGTTCCCGAGAGTGCCCTCGCGGACGGCGTCGACCCCACGGCCGGCGCTGAGCTGACCGCGGGTGACCAGGACGGCCGCCGCTGCCCGGCGCGGGTCGTCGGCCGCGTCGTCGGTCAGACGGTGACGCTCCGCCTCGACCGGCCCAGGCTCACAGCCGCTCCAGGACCGCAAGATGCTCGACCATCGCTTCCCTCGCCAACCGGTTGTTGACGTACGGGCTGTCGAGATAGTCGATCAGCTACCGGGGAGGGGTGGGGAATGACGGGGAACGGTGGGGAACGGGTCGGGCACCGCTCTGGGCCCAGTAGGCACCCTCTGGCCTGGTGAAACGGGCCAATCTCGCAGGTAAATAAGATATGTGTGCGGGAGGGGGGACTTGAACCCCCACGCCCATCGGGCGGCAGATCCTAAGTCTGCTGCGTCTGCCATTCCGCCACTCCCGCGTGACGTCCAGGGTAGCGGGCGGCGGCTGCTACCCGGCCTGGTCGCGCCCGGCCGCCGCCACCCGCCGCAACTCAGACGGTGGCGAGGCCCAGGTCGCGGATGACCTTGGCGACGTGCCCGGTCGCCTTGACGTTGTAGAGCGCCTTCTCGATGGTGCCGTCGGCGCCGATCACGAACGTCGAGCGGATCACGCCCATCGTCTTCTTGCCGTACATCGTCTTCTCGCCGTAGGTCGAGTAGGCGGCCAGTACCGTACGCTCCGGGTCGGACAGCAGCGGGAAGGTCAGGCCCTGGGCGTCGCGGAACTTGACCAGCTTGGCCGGCTTGTCGGGGGAGATCCCCAGCACGTCGATACCGGCCTCGTTCAGCAGCGCCAGATTGTCGCGGAAGTCGCAGGCCTGCTTCGTGCAGCCGGGCGTCGAGGCGGCCGGGTAGAAGTACACGACGACCCGTCGACCCTTGAAGGACGACAGCGAAACCTCGTGGCCGTCCGCGTCCGGGAGGGTGAAATCGGGGGCCGGGTCGCCGGGGCTGAGACGGGCGGGGCTGTCGTTCTCGGTCATGCGCCCGACCCTACGCCCGGACGTTCATCCACTCGCCGACCGGCGTGACGCCGGTCCGGGTCGCCACGCCCACGAAGGCGGTCGGGTCGGCGTGCTCCCCGGCCCAGGCCGACAGCTCGGCCAGCACGACGGCGACGATGCCCACCCCCCTCCGACCGGACCGGCTCGATCGGCCCGAGCGGCCGGCCGCGCCGGTCGAACGCGCGCCGGCCCCGTTCGGCCGGGAGCGGTTCACCGGCCGGGTGCCGTTCGCGGATCGGTCGCCGTTCACCGGCCGGGTGGCGTTCGCGAAGGGCCGGGCGTCGGCGGCCGGTTCGTCGCTGCCCGGGGCGCGCAGGGCGGACAGGAACTCGGCGGTCTCGTCGGACGGGTCGATGGCCGGGTCGACCGCGATGTCGACCATCACCAGGAACGTCCGCCCGTCCCCGACGATCCGGCCGCAGGCCACCGCCCGGCCCGGCTCCGCTTCGGCCTCCAGACACAGCCCGGCCAGGCTGTTGTCGAGCGCGTCCTGGGTGGCCTGCGGGCCCGGATCGGGCAGTCCGGCGGCCGTCCGCAGGCGGCGCAGTTCCGACGCGGTCGGGTAGCGGTGCACCACCAGATACCCGGCGGGGGGCAGCACCGCCGGGATACTCGCCGCGGCCAGGTCGGCGGCCCGTTCCCCGGCTCCGGCCGACTGCATCGGGCGGACCCCGACGACGCAGGTGTCGATCGCGTGCTGGGGCCGGCCGTTGGTGGTGACCCGCCGGGTGATGCGGCCGGCCCGCACGACCCGCAGTGGCGGTCCCCCGGCCAGGTCGTCGAGCAGTTCGTCGGCGTCGAGCAGCACCTCCGGGTCGCGCGGGCCGGACGTGCCGGTGGCCAGATTCGACCGGTCGTGGCCTAGCACCAGCAGCGTGCCCCCGGGCACCAGCGCCGCGCTCGCGGCCCGCAGCACCGAACGCCGGTCGATCGCGTCCAGATGCAGGTAGGCGGCCAGGACGAGGTCGTAGGCGGCGTACTCCGGAGTCCACCGGGTCAGGTCGGCCTCGATCCACTCCGGGGTCGCCTCGAACCGGTGGGCCAGTTCCCGGGCCTTCCCCAGCGCGACGGCGGAGAAGTCGACGCCGGTCGCCCGCCAACCGTGGGTGGCGAGCCAGACGCAGTTGCGACCTTCGCCGCAGGCCAGATCGAGGACCCGCCCCGGGCGCATCCGGGTGACCTGCTCGACGACGAACTGGTTCGGCTCGGCCGACCACAGCAGAGCGGTGCCGGCGTAGCGGCGGTCCCAGTCGGCGGAATCCACCGCCCCATCACACCGTCTCCGGGCCCGCGGCGCCTTTCGAAAAATTAGGCCAGCGTTCCGCCCCGCACCAGAATCGGCAGGTCATGGGACCATTCGGGAATCGTGCTGGGGGCCGGGTAGATGGCCAGCGCGCGCCCGTCGGGCCCGAATGCGGTCACCGTCGTGCCGTGCGCAACGGTGTACCGGCCGGCATCCGACATTTCCGGGATCCCGGGGTCGACGTCCATGGCCTGCGCGGCCGCGCGGACCTCATCGGGCGTGCCCCGTAGCGCGATGAAGGTCGGGTCGATCTTGACGATCCACGCGTACAGAATCCGGCCGGTGTCGCGCTCCGGGTCGGTCGTGACGAAGACGACGTTGACCCGGGCGCGGACCGACAGCGGCGCGTCGGCCAGCGCGGCGGCGATATCGGCCATGGTCGTCGGGCACACGTCCGGGCACGAGGTGTAGCCGAAGTAGACCAGCGTCGTTTTTCCCGCCGTCCTCGTCCGCAACGGGTACGGGCTGCCCCCCGGGGTCCGCAGCGTCACCGCCGGCATGACGAGGCCGGCGGGCGCCGCCCGACCGTCGATCGCCACCCGGTGGCCGCTGTCGTCGACCAGGGAGGTGTGCCCGGCCGGGGGACCACCGCAACTACCGAGCGTGGCGAGCAGGAAGGCGATGAGCCCGACCGCGACGGCCGCCGCGATCCGGACCGCCCGGGGCGCCGTCGTGACGGCGGCCGGCACTTTCATGACGGCCAGCGTACGAGCGTTCGCCGACCGGGCCGCTCCGGGGCGGCGCGATCGGGGGCCGGCGCCGGACATCCGGCCGATTGCGGGCCACTTCGCCCGGGCACACCGCCTGTCGCGGGGACGTGGGGGTCCGTGAGCGGGAACAATGGCCAGGACCCGTCCGGCCGGACGGGTCACCGTCGACGGACGTGCCCGACCGGGCGCCCGGACGAAGCGGAAGGTGGGACCGGTGCCGCAGGATCCGGCGATCATCCAGCGACAGATCGAGAACACGCGCGCCGAACTCGCCGAGACGGTCGACGCCATCGCCGATCTGGTCAGCCCCAAGCGGGTCGCCGGCCGCGCGGCTGTCCAGGTCCGGGAGCGGATCGACCACCTCAAGGAGCGGGTCCGTCCCTCCGACGGGGGTCCGGCGGCGTTGGCGACCGGCACCGGTCGGGCCGCGCTGCCGGCCGGTGGGGTCACCGCCGCCGGCCTGACCGCGCCCGGCGGGGCCGAGCTGACCACGGTGGTGCGCTGGGACCGCGTCGCGATCGCCGGCGCCGTTCTGTTCCTGGTGACGCTGCTCGTCCGCCGGCGGTCCGGCTCGGACTGACGCGGCCGCGCCGGCGGAAAGAGTGTGCCGAAACGGTCGCGGTCACGACCACTTGGGCATACGCCTCGATTCCGCGACCTCAGCCAGGTGGCCGGGCTGGTCCGGCCTGGTCCGCAGCAGTATCTCGGGCTCGTCCGTGCAACGGGCCGAAACCGGGGCAGGAACCCGGGGCAGGAACCGGGGAACGCGTCGCCGGTCGCCGGGTACGGCCCCGGTCCGACCGCCCCGTTGTCCGTAGCCGGGCGTGGGACGGGTCCGGGGCCCGCCCTCCGCCCAGCCACCAGGAAGGGAGCGCCCGATGACCGAGCTACGACCCCCCGCCACCACGACCGATGCCGGTATCGCCGCCACCAGCGACGAGCACTCACTGAGCGCCGGGCCCGACGGTCCGCTGCTTCTGCAGGACCACTACCTGATCCAGAAGATGGCGCAGTTCAACCGCGAGCGGACCCCGGAGCGGGTCGTGCACGCCAAGGGCGGTGCCGCGCACGGGTACTTCGAGGTCACCCACGACGTCACCGCGTTCACCAAGGCCGATTTCCTGTCCCGGGTGGGCAGGCGGACGGACGTGTTCCTGCGGTTCTCGACGGTCGCCGGGGAACTCGGCTACCCCGACACCGTGCGCGACCCCCGCGGCTTCGCGATCAAGTTCTACACCGACGAGGGCAACTACGACCTGGTCGGCAACAACACTCCGATCTTCTTCGTGAAGGACCCGAGCAAGTTCCAGGACTTCATCCGCTCGCAGAAGCGTCGCGCCGACTCGCACCTGCGCGACAACAACATGCAGTGGGATTTCTGGACGTTGTCGCCCGAGAGCGCCCATCAGGTGACGTTCCTGATGAGCGACCGCGGCACGCCGCGCACCTGGCGCCACATGAACGGCTACGGCAGCCACACCTTTATGTGGATCAACGCCGGCGGTGAGAAGTTCTGGGTGAAGTACCACTTCAAGACCGATCAGGGCATCGAGACGTTCACCGACGCCGAGGCGAAGGCCATGACCGCCGAGGAGCCGGACTACCACCTCCGGGATCTCTATGACGCGATCAGGACCGGCGACAACCCGTCCTGGACGCTCAAGATGCAGGTCATGCCGTACGAGGACGCGGCCTCCTACCGGTTCAACCCGTTCGACCTGACCAAGGTCTGGCCGCACCGCGACTACCCGCTGTTCGACGTGGGTCGGCTGGTGCTGGACCGGAACCCGGCCAACTACTTCGCCGAGGTCGAGCAGTCGGCCTTCGAGCCGTCCAACCTCGTGCCCGGGATCGGCGCCAGCCCCGACAAGATGCTGCTGGGCCGGCTGTTCTCCTACCCGGACACGCACCGCTACCGGATCGGGCCGAACTACCTCCAGCTCCCGATCAACCAGCCGAAGTCGCCCGTCCACTCCTACAACAAGGACGGCGCGATGCGGTACTTGCCGGGCCACGGCGACCCGGTCTACGCGCCGAACAGCGCCGACGGCCCGAGGGCGGCACCCGAGCTGTACGGGACCGACCCGGGTTGGGGGGTGAGCGGCGACATCGTCCGCGCGGCGGCCAGCCTGCACAGCGAGGACGACGACTTCGGTCAGCCGGGCACGATGTACCGGGAGGTCCTGGACGACACCGGCCGCGACCACCTGGCCACCAACATCGTGGGCCATGCGGCCCAGGACACGACGCCCGACATGAAGGCCCGGGTCATCGAATACTGGCGCAGTGTCGACCCGGCGCTCGGCGCCGCCGTGGCCAAGGGCCTCAACGGCGGCTGACCGACGGCTCGGCGCCCGTCCCCGCGGGCCCCGTCCCGGAAATTGGGAAGAAGAGGCCCGATGGCGGCGCTCGATCACAAGAGAGCGCCGCCGTCGGCGCACCGACAACCGAGTTCGGAAGGATGATCGTGACCGATCTGCGCGACATGACCCTGGAGACCCTGGGCGGCGAGAAGACCACGTTCGGCGAGCTGACCGGCGGGAAGGCCGCTCTGGTCGTCAACGTGGCCAGCAAGTGCGGCCTGACGCCGCAGTACGAGGGGCTGGAGAAGCTTCAGACGGAGCTCTCCGGGCGCGGCTTCACCGTCGTCGGCTTCCCCTGTAACCAGTTCATGGGTCAGGAGCCGGGCAGCCCCGAGGAGATCGCGCAGTTCTGCTCGGCGACCTACGGCGTGACGTTCCCGCTCACGGCCAAGATCGAGGTCAACGGGGAGGGCCGGGATCCGATCTACGAGGAGCTGACCGCCACCCCCGACGCCGCCGGGACGGCCGGCGACATCCAGTGGAACTTCGAGAAATTCGTGGTCGCGCCGGACGGCTCGGTGGCCGGGCGGTTCCGCCCGCAGACCGACCCGCACGACCCGGCCCTGCTCGCGTCGATCGAGTCGGTACTGGCCGGCTGACGGTCCGACCGGCCGGGCTACGGCTCGGCCGGGCCGGGCGGGGCGCCGTCCCCGTCCGGGGCGGTGATCTGGCCGCGACCGGCCCGGACCCGCGGTCGGTCCGACGACGGTTCGGCGGGACCGCGACCGTTCGTCACGGGGAGCTCGAACCAGACCTCCTTGCTCACCGGGGCGGCCGGATCGGCCGGTGGGCTGACGCCCCACTGGCTGGCCAGGGATGCGATGAGTCGCATACCGCGGCCGGACTCCTCATCATCCCGGGCCGCGCGGGGCGTCGGCTGCTGGGCGCTGCTGTCCCCGACCGCGACCCGGACCCGCCCGTCATCGGCGGTCACGGTCAGTTCCAGCGGCTGCCCTTGTCCGGCGTGCCGGACCGCGTTGGTGACCACCTCGCTGACCAGCAACCGGGCGACTTCGGCGTCTTCCTGACGTCCCCAGGCGGTGAGCAGCTCGGTGATGATGCGTCGGGCCCGCCCGGCCGCGCGGAAATCGGCAGGAAGATCGAAGCGCGCCGTTAGTGCATCGGCCACACTTTCACCATCCACTTCGCCTCGCGGGGCGGTCTCAACGAGGCGTCACGCTCCGGTGTCGGCTACCTGCCCGCTGTTCGGCCGCACTCAAACATCCGTGGCCGGGGTCGACAGGTGACAGCGGCGGACGGTTCGTCGACGGACGGCACCGGCGGCGCTCAAATGACGTCGATACCGTCAAGGATCCGGCGGTAGGTGGCGTCGTCCATGGGCGCGTCCGGGGCCGGGGCCGGCCGGGGCACCGGGCGCGCGACCGGACGCGGTCGGGGAGCGGGGGGCGGCGGCGGTCCCGCGGAACGCGCGCCGTTCGGACCGTGGCCGTTGCGACTGCCCGCGGCGGCCGGACGACCGTTCGGCGGCCGGCCGTACCCGTTGGCCTCGTACTCGCCGTACCCGTTGGCGCCCGCACTGTTCCCGTTAGGGGCGCTGCCGTTGGGCGTCATGCCGTTGCCGTTGCCGTTCGCCGGGTAGCCGGCGCCGCGGTACGCCTCGGCTCCGGAGTGGGCCGGCGGCGGGAACATCGGCGCCGGCGGGCGCGCGGACGGCCGTCCGGTGGGCGGGGGAGAGTCACGTGGGGGGTTGTAGCCACCGGTTGTCGGGTAGCCACCGGTTGTCGGGTAGTCACCCGTGGTCGGGTAGGCGCCGGTGGTCGGATGGCTGTCGGTGGGGCCGGCGCCGGTGGTCGCGTGGGCGCCGGTGAAGTCCCAGCCCTGGGTCGGTGGGTCGTAGGGGTGCGCGCCGGTGCCGGACGGGCCGGCGCCGACCGCGGCGAAGGCACCGGGGCCCGATTCCGAGTAGTCGGGATGGCGGCCCAGCGGCTGGCCCCCGCCGGCGACCACCGCCGGTCGCGCCGACACCGCATTGGCCGCCGGGGCGCCGATCACCAGCACGACGGACGGGCACGGCCAGAGCCGGTCACAGCTGGCGCAGATATCGAAGTCGTTCGGTATGTGCAGGTCGAGCAGCGACAGCAGCGCGCCGACGTGTTCGATCATCTTCGGCCCGGCGAGAACCGGGCCTGCGGCGATCATGTCGAGCTCCGAGCGCAGCTGTTCCCGGTGGCGCTCGAGGTCCTGGGCCGGTAGATCGTCCATCGCCTGGTCAGCATGCACCATCAGCACGGCTCCATGGGCACCGGGACCCCACGATTGTCCCGGTTGACGACCCGTCCGGAGCGACCCGGATCAGATCGTCGACCGGATCGGGGCGGGTCAGCCTCGGTCGTGCCGGCCGTCGTCACCGCGCCGGACCGGACGCATGAGCCCTTCCTGCAGGCGGGCGAACTCCTCCATGTACGGGGAGTCGACGGCCGGCGGTCCGCCGGCCTCCTTGTTGGAACGGTCGAATACCGTCTCGAAGCCCGCGAAGGACTGGCCGTTGGGCGAGGACGACGGCAGCCGGTCGGGCTGACCCTCGAACGGCGGAAACGACGTGCCGTTGCCGGCCGGCGCCGAGCGGTCCGGCTGGTTCTGGTACGCGGCGAACGCCGAGCCGTTGCCGGCCGACGCGACGCGGTCCGCGTGCGGGTCGAACGACGGGAAGTTCGGCGGCGGCCCGCCCGGCCGCTCGTGCGGCGCCTCGTAGCCGAAGGAGTTACCGGCCGGCGGCGCACTCGGGGGCGGCGGCGCGACGGCCAGGGCCCCCTCGTTCCCGCCGGTCACCTCGGAACCGCCGAGACCGGACTCCAGTGCGGAGAACGTGTCGGCGCCCGGGTAGATCCGCGCGGAGAGGCTGACCGACAGCGGGTCGCTGCCGTAGGTGATCACATCAACCTGGTCGTCCGGCTCGATCCCACCGTTCCGGGCGAGGTCGACGAACCGGAACAGGTCCGCCCAACGCAACCCATCCAGGTCAACACTGATGCGCAAAGCCATTGTCGTGCCCCATCTCGCGGCCGCATGCGTGCCGACGACAGACCCACCCCCACCGTCGGCTCGCCCCCCAGGGATGTCCTTGCCATGGCGGCGATGAGGCGAAGCTTATAACGCGCCATGTCGGGTATCGGGTGTGGGTGCCGGTGGCGGAGCGTGGTGGCGCAAGGGATTGCGCGTTGCGTTGCCGTGGTCGCCGCGTCCGCCCTGGGCGGCGCGCGATCGGCCCCGGTCGCCGGCCCTGAGGGTCGCTCCGATCACCGAACGGTCACCGGGGCTGGGTTTTCGCGCTGGAGCGGGAGCGGGAGTGGCGGCGGGGGGCGGGTAGGCTCCCGCGATGTGAGGTCGTCTCTCAGTGGCATGAGCGGAGTGGATGGCCGCGTCGGTTCGCTTCCGATCCAGCTCCTTCACGACCGAGTCCTGGTTGCGCCGCGTGAGGAAACGACCGATCGCCGCTCGCGGTCAGGAATTGTGATTCCGGCCACGGCGCAGATGGGTCGCAAACTGTCGTGGGCCGACGTCATCGCCACCGGGACCACCGTGCGGACCATCCAGGTCGACGACCGGGTGCTGTTCGATCCGGAGGACCGCGCCGAGGTCGAGCTGCACGGCACCACCTACGTTCTGCTGCGCGAGCGCGACGTCCACGCGGTCGCCGCCGAACGCCTCGACGACGGGCTGACCGGCCTTTATCTGTAGCGGTTACCGGCCGGTGGGTAACCGCTACAGCCGCCGTCGGGCTGGCCGGACGGGCAAGTTTCCGGGTCGTTGAACCGTGGCGGACGTAGGCGTCGAACCGCGCTACCCGTATGGTTCCCTCGGCTCGGCGCGGTTCCCGTCCCGGGGACCACGCACGACATCCTGAGCGACCCTGACCGGTCCGCCCGGAACGATCATATTGATTTCAGACGTCTGACGCCTGGCCGTTCGGTGGCCGCAACTCTTACCAGTTGTGGCCGACCGATCCCCCTCCGGTTTCGGGGTGCGGGATGGCCAGTACATCTGGGGAGGAAGAAACGCATGGCCCGAGACTTCGACGCGCGCCGCGGCGCGGACGTCGAGGACGACGAGGTCTCTGAACAGAGTCTCGAGAACCTGAAGGCCCAGCGGGCCACGGCGGTCGCGGATCTCGGCGACGACGTCGACGCCCTGGAGGCCGAACTGGACCTCCCGGACGCCGAGGTCCGCGACGAGGAGCTGGCCGTCCGGGTGATGCCCCGGCAGTCCGACGAATTCACCTGCACCTCCTGCTACCTGGTCCATCACCGCAGTCAGCTCGCCGACGAGCATCGAGCCGTCTGCGCCGACTGCGCGGCCTGACCGCCGGCCGGCCCGGTTGACGGGTCGGCCCGGCGAGCCGGCCCGGGTCCGGATCCGAACCGCCCCGTAAGGCGCCGAAGTGACCGCACTTCGACGCTTCTGCGGGGCGGTTCGGCGTTGTGCGCCGGCCGTCCAACCGGACATTCCTTCGAATGAGTTGCCGATGACTCTGCGTCACGGTACGACTGCGAGGAGATATCCAGACGGAGGTGGTGGCGTGACGCGCCTGACGTCGCCCGCGCAACCCGGCCCCGAGGCCGCCGCACCGCCGCCGTCGGCCGAGAGTGCCGGGTTGTCGTCGTCGGCCGAGAGTGCCGGGTTGTCGTCGTCGATGGCTTCGGACGGCGCCGGCCCCGTCCTGCTTCCGAGCCTGGTCCCGCCCCCGCTGCCGCCCACCCACGTACGCCGGGAACGGCTGCTGCGGATGGTGGACCAGGCGATCACCGCGCCGATCACCATCGTGTCGGGTGGGCCGGGAGCCGGCAAAACGGTGCTGCTCGCATCCTGGGTCGCCGACGGCCGGTGGCCGGACCCGGTCGCCTGGCTGTCGGTGGGTCCGGCCCGGGACGCCGGGCCGATCTG
>JAMFSN010000076.1 GCA_026225295.1 Frankia alni | reverse complement strand
GTGCGGGTTCAGCGGCGTTTAAGTGTTAGTTTGCGCTGCCTTTCTTCCGGTTCGCAGCGACCTGGCTAACCAGCAACGATTGACGCTCGCGCACTCCGCAGCTACGAGCGGATTGCTCGAAAACAACGGGAATGGCTCCGTGGACGATGCGACCGGGGTAGTTCTCGCGGTCGGTCGACTGCGGAGGTCACGGCTCCCGTGGCGACCCAGCCGAGGTGCCTTGGGCGGGGACCGGTGCGAGGTGGGGCGGGGTGGAGTCTCGGTGCGGATGTGGGTGACGAGGGCGCGGGAGGTGGTGGATCCGACGTGGGCAGCAGGTCAGCCTCGCCCGTCCTCCGCCATGACGACGACCACCTTCCCGCGGGTGTGCTCGTTCAGGAACTCGACGCATGCCTGGCCGCCGTCCGCGAGCCGGTACCGCTTGCTGATCGCTACGGGTAGGGAGCCGTCCAGCGCCCGTGCGGCCAACGCGTCCAGATCGCCCGACCGCGCGCTGGCGACGACGGTCTCCACGGTGAGCTCCTTACCCTCGAACGCGGCGATGTCAGAAGCGGGGAAAACAATGTTGAGCAGCCGGCCACCGGGCCGGATCGCCCGGGCGACGTCGACGAGCCCGTCACCGGGAAGCGCGAGGTTGACAACGGCGTCGACGCCGCCCGGGCGGCGTCGCACCATCTCCTCGACGACGTCAGTGGCACGGTGGTCAATGACCTCGGCCGCCCCCAGATCGCGCACGTAGCCGTCGTCGGCGGGACTCGCGGTGGCGACGACGTGCACCTGCGCCGCGGCCAGCAGCGGCACCAGCACACTGCCGACGCCGCCCGTGGCGCCGATCACGAGAACGACGTCACCGCGCCGGAACTCCCCGACTCGCACCAGTACCAACGCGGTCAGGCCGGCGGTGGGCAGCGTCGAGGCGTGCTCGGCCGTCAGCCCGGCGGGACGAAACGCCAGGCCGGGGGTATCCGCTTCAAAGACTGCGTACTCGGCCAACGTGCCCGTCGTCAGCGACGGCGGCGACGCGACCTGCGCGGCAAGGTCGACCATGGTGTGGGGAAATCCGAAGCCGAAAACCTCATCGCCGACGGCGAACCGGCTCACGCCGCTTCCCGTCTCGGTTACGGTACCGGCGAAGTCGCGGCCGACCACGTGCGGAAAGCTCAGGGGCGCGATGGCGCGCATCGTGCCGTCCAGCACCCGAACCTCGGCGGGATTGAGAGCCGAGGCACGCACACGCACCTGGACCTGTCCATGACCCGGCCGGGGAACCGGCACCGACCGGACTGCCAGCCCCTCCGGGGGGCCGTAGTCGTCCGCGACAACCGCGCGCATTGCAGTGGTCACCAGCATCCTCGCTTCACTCGCATCGGCTACCCGTGGCGGTACAGAAACATGACCTATTGGTCATGTTGTGAGGGTAACAGAGAAGCGGACCAGTCGGTCATCTTGTTAGGATGTGTGAAGCCACCAGGAGTGACAGGCGGGTGAGGCATGTCGGCCGCGTCACAGTCACGCCCGTTGCGGGCCGATGCCGCGCGTAACCGACAGCTGCTGCTCGATGCGGCGGCCATGATCTTTGCCGAGCACGGCATGCAGGCCTCGGTCGCACAGATCGCCCGCCAGGCCGGCATAGCCAAGGGCACGGTTTTCCGCCACTTCCCCACCAAGGACGATCTGGTCGCCGCGATCGTCTGTGATCAGCTCGACTACCTCTCAGCGGCCGGAACAGCGCTGTCGGACGCCGCCGACCCCACCGCGGCCCTGCTCGAGTTCATGACCTCAGTGGTCGAACTCCAGACCCGCGACCGTTCGCTCTGCCAGGCCGCCGTCGGAATCTTCCAGGACAACCAGGAGATCCAGGCCTGCGCCGACCGTCTGACTAAGATCACAGAGATCCTCACCGAGCGCGCTCGGCTACAAGGGGGAATACGAGGCGACGTGACGGGACAGGACGTCATCCTGCTCCTGCGGGGCGTCTACCAGGCCGCCGCGCCCCTCTCCGACCGTCAGCCCACACTGTGGCGCCGCTTCCTGGCAGTGGTGTTCGAAGGCCTGCGCTCGCCAGCCGCGTACCCCTTGCCGCTTCCCGCACCGGACCTGTTCCGCTCACCGCTCGGCGACGGCCAGTCACCGCCCGGCGCACGTGCCCCCACGTCGCTCCAGATCCGTGACGACCGCGGCAACAGCGAAGAACCCTGACCGCCACCGGCCGTGGCGGTCAGACGGCGAGAGACTCGAAGGCAGCGGCGGTGCGGCGGTGGATGGCGAGTTCTCAGTGGGTGTAGCAACAGCCCCACCCACCGGGTACACTCACACCCACCCAATCAGACGAAACCGCAGGTAGACGGCCTACACCTTGATCACACCCCGAGCTGAAAAGCGGAAGGTCGACGGTTCGATCCCGTCCCTGCCCACCCGCTGAAGAGCCGGAGCAGTGATCCGGACTCGCACAGCCCGTCCGATCCTTCAGCCATCGACCAACGCCAGCGATGCCTACATGGGCCGGTACGCGTCGCGGCGATGTTCTACGAGTAGGACAATGACCTCGCACGGATCGTCGTTGATGCGATAAAGGACGCGGTAGGTCCCTCGGCGGGCGGACCAAACTCCGGAAAGATCATCTCGGAGTTGCTTACCGACGCGACGAGGGTTCGCCACCAACGCCGTCGTCAGGAAATCAATTACGGCTACAGCGACGGCCTCTGGAAGTTTGCCGGCAATGGCCCGCTGCGCGGGTGGCGTCAGGACGAGTTCGTACGGTCCGGTGGGCGTCACGCACGAAGACGACGGACAGCATCGACTCCGCGTACGACGTCGCCGCGACCATAAGCGGCGTCCGCTTCCCGGATGTCAGCCAGGGCAGCGGGATCGCCGAGGACGTCGAGGGTTTCCTCCAGCTGGGCCAGGTCTTCCGGGCTGATCAGGACGGCGGCGGCATGTCCGTTACGCGTCACGATCACGCGCTCGTGATGGTGCTCAACACGATCGACCACCTCGCTGAGGTGGTCACGGACAGCACGGAGGGACTCAGTAGTCACGGCCACAGTTGTGGCGCACAGTCTGACGTATGTCGAGCGGTCCAGCAGGTCGAGCGGCCAGCAGATCGGTGGGAAGACACCGAAGAGTCGACGAACTCACAGCATCACACATAGCTGCCGGGCTTTCGACGGTGTGCTCCACCCAGACGGCAACCGGGCCCGAACGTCCAACCCGACTACCCGCGCACGAGCCGGCAGCCGACCGCGTTCTGGCCCTGCTCCGGATCGGCTTGACGAGCGGCGTGGTCGGAGCCGAGGGCGGCCGGCCAGCCGCCGACGGAGCTGACGACATAGATCGCGCCGGCTGAGCTCGGCAACGCCTTCCCGTCTCCTGTCGCTGCCGGCTACCATCACGTCCTGTCAACACAATCCGCTTGGCGGTGTTTCGCTCCGCGAGGTGGTGGGTCGATGCAGGTCAGCGCAGCGCTGACGCACTGTGACCTGAAAAGTGGAAGATCGACGGTTCGATCCCGTCCCTGCCCACCCCCTGACCAGCACGTTCACCTTATTGATCTAGCGGCATGAGAGTGTCCGATGCCGGCCCCTCGACGCGGCGAAGCACCCGGGGTGCCGGGCTTTACCTCACGCTCATCGGCCTTCTCGCGGTCGGGCTCGGGTTTCTCGTCCGCAGCACCGCCGGAGCGATCTCGACCCTGGTCGGGATCCTGCTCGTACTGCCACTACTGACGAACGCCCTACCCAGCCCGTACTCGACTGACGTGGCCAAATACCTCCCGCTCAACGCCGGAACCCAGATTCTGACGACAACCCATCCTGACCCGACCATGCTCGGACCATGGACGGGCCTGGCCGTCACCGCCGTCTACGCGCTCGTCGCGCTGGTCGTCGGCGCCGTCACTCTCAGCCGCCGCGACGCCGAAGCACACCCAGCCAGCCCGTGCGTAGAGGACCGTCGGCGTTGCTTGGAAGGTCACGGACGAGACAGCACACTCATAGACCTCGGACTCCGCCCGGCCCGCGAAGGTCGCGGGCGCCGGGGCGGCCCGCCGTCCAGTAGCCGCGCGAGATCAGACTTTCGGCTCCCGGTGAGATCGGTTGGCTACCCCGGGGCGTCGCACTCCCGGTAGCGCGACAGCGCCTTCCAGCGGCCGTCGAGGCCGCCGCCCGAACGCGGGGGGTCTGGTCGTGTCAAGATTTCCTGCCGGCTGCCGGCTGCCGGCTGCCGACTGCCGGGGGACGGGGGACGGGGGACGGGGGACGGGGTGGGTGTGACTGGGGCAGGAGCCGTGCCGCGGGGCGGGGCACGCGATGCCCTGGAGAGGGTGGCGGCCCGCACCTTCGCATTGCTCTGGGTCACCGGTGCCACGTACGCGGTGGTGTTCATCGTGGTGTGGTGGTCTTGGTACGGGCACTGTGAGAGCCGGCTGGTCGGCCCGGTGGTCGCCGTGATCTGGGACGGGATCTTCATCGCGGCCAGTTCCAGAGGCCGGGTGCCTGGGTGGTGCGTGGCCGGTGAGGTCGCCCTGGGCATCAGCGCGGCGGCCAGCGCCCGGGCCTGGTTGCCGGGGCTGGTGCTGAGCGAGGCGAACACCTGGGTCTTCCTGACTGTGGTGGGCGCGGTGCTGGTCGCGGCCTGGTGCGTCCGGTCGCGGTGGTGGTGGTTGATCCCGGTCGTGGCCGGAGTCGTGTTCGCGGCCGGCACGACGACGAAGTACGCCTTCCATCTGGGAGTGTCGGAAGCGCTCATCGTGTTCGCCGCGGGAGCGGTCCGTTTCGCGGGCGGGCGGCTGCGCCGTAACGCCGACGACGCGGACGGCTGGCTGGGCCGGGCGCGCGAACGGCAGCGCCGCGCGGCGGTCGTCGCCGCCCGCGACCGCGACCGGCGCGAGCAGGAGCGCGTCCTGCACGACACGGTCCTCAACACCTTCACCGGCATCGGCTGGGGAGGCGCGGCGCTTCAGCTCGCGCAGACCCGCGCCCGGTGCGCCCGCGGCGCGGATGCGTTGCGGGCGATGGTGGCCGGCGGCCCGGCGAACCCGGCGGGGCTGGCGCTACGCGTCGAGGAAGCGGTCGCCGGCGCCACCGAGGCCGGGGTGGACGTCGCGTTGTCGCCCGGCCCGGTCGACCAGCCTGAGGGCGAGGTTCCCGCCGAGGTGGGCGCGGCGGTCGCCGCCGCGCTGGGCGAGGTGCTCGCGAACGTGCGGCTCCACGCCGGCACCATGTCCGCGCGGGTGGCGGTCTCCCGCCCGGACGGCGGCGGTGTGCGGGTCGAGGTCCGCGACGAGGGGGTGGGGTTCGATCCCGGCCGGCGCCCACCCGACCGACTGGGCCTGCGCGAGTCGGTGTCCGGGCGGCTGGCCGAGGTCGGTGGTCGGGCGGAAATCCGGTCGCGGCCCGGGGCCGGGACGACGGTCGTGCTGGGTTGGCGGCCCAGCGTGCCGGCCGAGGCCGCGCGGCGGGGGCGGGAGCTCTCCGCGACGGCGGGTCGGCTGCGGCGGGACTACGCCGCCGGCTTACGCCGAACTGTCGCCTCCGTGGCCGCCGTCTGGCTGGTCGCGCTGCTGCTGCCGCTGGCGGCGAGTTGGGACCGCTACCCCCGGCCCTGGGTCGCGCTCGCGGCGTGGTTACTCCTGGCCGGCGCGGTGACCTCGGCGGTGCGGATCTCGCGAGGCCGGGCGCTGAATCGCCCGGAAGCGACAGCGCTGGTGCTGGTCGCCGTGGTCGGCGCGCTGGTCATGGGCGGTTTCGGCACCCGGAGCCAGGACGTGACCAGCGTCATCAACTGGTATGGGGTGCAGGGCGTGACCGTCCTGCTGATCCTGGTGGCGGCGTCGCGCCCGGCCCGCGAATGGGTGGTGGGCGCGGTGTTCACCGATGGCGTGGTGCTGGCCGTCGCGGTCACCCGGGCCGGGACGGAGCCGGTCGCTCTCACCCGGTTGTTCGCGGGAAGCTACGGACTGTGGACGCTGCTGATCATGGTGGCAGCGATGGGACCCGTGTTGCTGTCGACCGCCGCGGCGACCACCCAGGCCGCCGCGGCGGAAGCCGAACACCTGTCCCACCAGGAGTCCGCCCGCGCTGTCCACCGGGACCGGCGCCGACGCCATCAGCATCTCGAGGCCGAAACGCTGCCCCTGCTGCGGGGCATCGCGAGCGGGACCCTCGACCCGCGCGCCGCCATCGTGCGCCGCGCCTGCGTCGTCCAGGCCACCCTCCTGCGCCGCCGGTTGGCCACATCGGCCCAGCCGGGTTACCTCGACCGGCTCGAAACCGCCATCGAGGCGGCCGAGGCGCGCGGCGTCAGCGTCCACGCCCAGCTCGCCGGCGACCTCATCGACGTCCCCGTGGCAGTGCGCACCGAAATCGTCGACGCGGTCGGCGAGGCGCTCGACGCCGTCCCCGACGGCCCGGCGCTGCTGACGGTCTGGTGCACCGCTGGCGGCGGCAGCGCGTACGTGTCGTTCCCCGCGAACCAGGCGACCGACCCGCTGACCCGGCGCGCCACCCTCAACCGGACGGGCCTCACCACGGCCCACTTCCAGATCGATGACGGGCAGGCGTGTCTCGAGGTGCAGTGGTAGTTACGTTCCGGGCCGCGCCGCCAGGCTCCCGCGCCGCCAGGCTTCCATTCCTCAGGAATGAGCCACACCCCGGCAGGCGAAACCGCAGGTAGACGGCCCGCACCTGATCGTGCCCCGAGCTGAAAAGCGGAAGGTCGACGGTTCGATCCCGTCCCTGCCCGCCCCGTTGACCAGGCAAGACAGAAGCCCCCGACCGACGCCGGGGGCTTCTTCGTCTCAGTTGTGCCCGTCAGCCCGTCAGCCCGTCAGCCCGCCGGGACACCAGGGCGCCGGCTGGCCCGTCGTCATCCTCCACAGGCAGCGTCCAGAGCAGTCCGCCGACGCGCGTCAGCACCTCCGCCGGCGTGCACCCTTCACCGACGTCTCATGGGGGTATTTGAAACACGGCGTTCCTCCGGATTTCACCGAAACGATCCGGTCACAGATAGGGACATACCGGTAGCGTCGTCGCAGCCAACTTCGCCCCGTCTACAGGAGAGCAGCAGGACGATGTCCGCCGGCGCCTGCGCCGTACCTGGGCTTTCGCGCAGCGGCCCGGTCTTCTCCCGGATCGGTGACGATGCCGACAACTGGTCGGCATTCACCGAAAGACTCCATCGGAGGACGTGAACAGCGTGAGCCGTTCCAGTTTCGACGACCCGGGCCCAGGCACCGACTACCGTCGCCCGCAGCCGTTCCGGGCATCCGTCGACCGCCGCCGCCTCCTCCAACTGGGCGGCGCCGCCGCCGTCGCGCTGGCCGGCGCCGGCGGACTGGCCGGCGCCACGAGGGCCACCGCCTCCACGCGCGCGTCCATCTCCACCGGGACGATCGCGGACCTCAAGCACGTCGTCATCCTCATGCAGGAGAACCGGAGCTTCGATCACTACTACGGCAGCCTGCCGGGCGTCCGTGGTTTCGGCGACAAGCAGGCGCTCAGGTGGCAGAGCGGCAATACGGTCTTCCAGCAGCCGGACACGAGCCGGACGGACCTCGGCCACCTGCTGCCGTGGCGCATGAATTCCACGACGATGAACGCGATGAACGCCGGTGACCTGGACCATTCCTGGTCCGGTGACCACAGCGCCCGCAACGCCGGCCTGTGGAATAATTGGATCAAGGCCAAGGGCGAGCAGTCGATGGGTTACTTCACCCGCGCCGACCTGCCGTTCAACTACGCGCTCGCCGACGCCTTCACCATTTGCGACGGCTACCACCAGGCGATCATGGGGCCGACCAGCCCCAACCGGATGTACTTCTTCAACGGCTCCTCGAGTGGCTGGGCCAGCAACCCGCCCGACTACACGGTCGAGTTCTCCAATGTGACGACCTATCCGGAGCAGCTCACCGCGGCCGGCGTCAGCTGGCAGGTCTATACCAACCACGAGGTCGGAGACGGCAGCGGTGCCAACGGCTGGGTCGGCGACTACGGCGACAACCCGCTGTGGTTTTACCAGCAGTACCAGACGTCGATGAAATCGACCACGGCGGCGGGCCAGCAACTGGCCATTCGCGGCGGGGTCGCGCCCTGGCAGGCCAACGCGGGAACCGCGCTCGGGCCGAATCACGTCAACCACGTCCTGGCCCGGTTCATCGCGGACTGCGCCGCGGGCGCGATCCCGCGGGTGTCGTGGATCGTAGCCCCGTACCTGTACTCCGAGCACCCGTCGGCGAGCCCCGCCTACGGCGCGCACTACGTGCGCACGGTGCTGGAGGCGCTGATGGGTAACCAGGCGCTGTGGGAGAGTACCGCGCTGTTCATCACCCACGACGAGCACGACGGGTACTTCGACCACGCCCTTCCGCCAGCCCCGGAGCCGAGCTACACGAACGAATTCATCGGCGCGCTGCCGATCGGCATGGGTACCCGCGTGCCGATGATTGTCTGCTCGCCGTGGACCCGGGGTGGCTGGGTCGACTCCAACACCTACGACCACACGTCGATGAACCGGTTCCTCCAGACCTGGACCGGAGCTCCGCTGGTGAACGTCTCCGCCTGGCGCAACCTGGTCAGCGGCGACCTGACTGCGGCGTTCGACTTCGCGAACCCGGACTTCTCCGTCCCGACCCTGCCGGACACGGTGCCGCTGATTACCCAGTCCGACGCCGAGAAGACCCTTCCGACGGTCAAGCCCCCAGCCAGCGGCGCGCAGGTCGCGCCGGTCCAGGAGCCGGGCACCCGCCCCCACCGCCGGACCCTGCACATGCCGCACGCCGACGTCGCGGTCAACCGCGACACCGGCGTGGTCACGGCCACCATGTCCAACACCGGCAGCCTCGGCGTCTCGCTGTCCGTCTTCCCGGACCAGTACCAGACCGCCTCGGCCACACCATTTACCGTCGTCGACGGCACGAACAGGACCTACACCTGGAACACGTCGTCGACGTCCGCGAAATACTCCTTCTCGATCTACGGCCCCGACGGGTTCGTGCGCTCGTTCGCCGGCACCGTCGTGACGGCCGGCGTGACCACCGGCGCCATCCCGCAGGCGTCGGCGACCCCGGTCACCTCAGCGGCGAGCGGCGACGCCTCCCTGACGATCAGTCTCGGCAACGCCGGGCAGACGTCGCTCGTGTACACCCTCACGCCCAATGCCTACGCCGGTGGCGTCCAGACCATCCCGATCGCCTACAACGGCTCCGCGACGGTCACCTGGCCCGTGGACGCCGACGGCTACTACGACGTGATCGTCACGGCCAAAACCACCGACGGCTTCATCCGTCGCTACGCCGGCCGCATCCAGTAGGGGCCGCCGGCAGAAATCCCGGCGCACCAAGCGCGGCGGAGTCGGCTAGGTTCTGCTCTCTGCTCTCTGCTCTCAAACTACCCGTTGCGCTGGGCCCCGACCCGCGGGGTTGGGACGGCGTCGGTGTCAGATGCGATGTTCGGTGAGTACGTCCGCGGTGATTTGTTGGCTTCGTTGTGCGCGTTCTGGGTTGGCGAGGTGAGCCGCTACGAAAAGTGCGTCGAGGATTGTTGCGTGGATGATTCTGCTGCTCATTGCTTCGACGCGGAAGTTTGTTTCGCGGCTGCCGGCGACGAGGGAGATGTCGGCGAGTTTGG
>JAMFSN010000392.1 GCA_026225295.1 Frankia alni | reverse complement strand
CTGAGCACCGGCGGCCCGGACGAGCCGACCCCGGTGTTCGTCGCGTTGGTCTGCAACACCTCGCCGTGGACCTACCTGGCCGGGCGACCGGTCGTCCCGTGTCCGGAAGCGTCCTTCGACACCGGGCTGGACGTGCTGGCCATGCGCAAGCTGGGCCTGACGGTCACGCTGCGGGCGGTCGGGCAGATGCTGCGCCAGGACACGGCCGGCCCCCACGGCCGGCGGGTCCTCGGGCTGCACGATCTTCCCGAAGTGACGGTTGCCGCGACCGGGGAGCCGATGCCGCTGCAGGTCGACGGCGAGTACCTGGGCGATCACGCCTCGGTCCGGTTCACCTCGGTCCCCGCGGCCCTGAGCGTCGTCGAGAAGTAACCCCCGCCCGACCGTCGCGTTCCCCCGGTGGTCCGTCGTTCCGGGCCACGGTGAGCCGCTCCGGGCCGGGGCCGGTCAGTCCGGGGGGTCGATCGGACCGAAGGACCGCTTGATCTGTACCGGATCGTCGCAGATGATCCCGTCCACCCCGGCGTCGCGCAGCCGACCGGCCAGGTCGGGCGACGTGACGGTCCAGGCCACCAGCCCCACCCCGGCTTCGTGGGCGCGGGTCGCCGCCTGGGCGTTCAGCGCGCTGGAGACGTGGGCGTGCAGCTCCGTGTGCCCGGCTGAGCGGATGTAGGCCAGCCCGCCGGCTACCGACACCCGGGGCAGCGTGAGAAACGCCGTAGGGACCCCGAGAGCGGCGTCGCGGACCGCTTCGATGGCGAACCAGTCGAACGACGAGACGGTCACACCGGGCTGCCCGGGCTCGGGGCGGTGGTCCGGACCACCGGACAGGCCACGCTTGCGCAGCAGCTCGACGAGGGCCTGGGCGGTCTGCTCGCGGGGCGCGTCGAAATCAGGCTGCCCGGGCTGATTCTTGATCTCGCAGACGATGCGGCCACGGCCGGCCCAGGCGTCCAGCACCGCGTCCAGCCGCGGGATCCCGCGGGCGGCCAGCTCGGCCGTGCCCCGGCGGATCACCGGCCGGCCGCCCAGCCGGGGCAACCGCGAATCATGGACCACGACCAGGTCGCCGTCGGCACTGCGCCGGACGTCGATCTCGACGCCGTCGGCCCCCGCGCTGAGCGCGGCGTCGACGGACGCAACGGTGTTCTCCGGACCGGGAACGCGACTGCCGCGATGACCAAGCACCTGCACGGGCCCCACCTTGCCACCATCCGGGCCGCCCGGGGTAACCATCCGAACGGCACGGAGGGGTAGTCACCGCGAACCAACCTGCGTCACACATCGGGGTCGGTGAGGTTTCATAGCTAGATCCGACGTGGTCCTTATGTGTCCCTGACGGACAAGTGCAGGCCAGAGGGGGTGTGAGCCCGCTTGCAGGTTCTTGCGCGGATACGGTCCCGGTGGGAAGGTGACGTCTGTCCTTGGCGGATGCGCCGCAGTCGCCGGGACAGCATGTGGGGACGTGTTCTGTCAAGGACCAACTGCCAAATCATCACGATGGGGTGGCAAATCTTTGTCGGGGACTACAGCGCAACCGTAGTGCCTTGCGAAGCGTCTCACGAGCAGTGTGGCCCGAGACGAGAGAGGGAGTAGTGCGCATGGACTGGCGCCACAGAGCGCTCTGCCGTGACGAAGATCCGGAGCTCTTCTTCCCGATCGGTACGACCGGTCCGGCAGAACGTCAGGTTGACGATGCGAAGGCTGTTTGCCGGCGGTGCACGGTAACGAACGAGTGCCTCAGTTGGGCGCTCGACACCGGTCAGGATGCCGGAGTGTGGGGGGGACTGAGCGAGGACGAACGTCGCGCCTTGAAGCGGCAGACGGTTCGGGCTCGGGTCAGGACCGCCTGACTCAGGTACGTCAGTGACAATCCGGGGGGAATGACGGACGCGGACGTCGGGGTCCCCGTACGGCCAGCTGTGCCGTGCGCGGGGACCTGACTCCGTATCCATCACCGAGCTATCGGCCACTGGGCACCCGGCAGAGGAGACTCCGCCGCGGTCGCCGAGTGGCCGGTTTGCAATCCGGGCCCCCGACCGCGCGCGTCGGTGGTCGCTCAGGCTTCGCCGAGCGGGATGGACAGCAGGGCTTCGGTACCCTGCTCCGGGCCCGCCGAGAGTCTGATCGTGCCCCGCATCTCCCCGAGCACGAGCTGGCGGACGATCTGCAGCCCCAACCGGGGCGAGTGCTCGAGCTGGAAGTCAGCCGGGAGCCCGGCCCCGTTGTCGGCGACGACGACGTCGAGACGGTTCTCATCCCGGTAGACCCGGACCTCGATGGAGCCGGCCCGGCCGTCGAACGCATGTTCGACAGCATTCTGCAGAAGTTCCGAAAGCACAAGGGCCAACGGCGTGGCGAGCGCGCCGGGCAGGTTGCCGAACGTTCCGACCCGCCGGGTCGCCGGCCGGACGCCGGTGGTGGCCAGGTCGACCGTCAGCGCCGCGATCTGATCGGCTATCTCGTCGAACGGGACCGACTCCCCCAGCGTCTGCGACAACGTCTCGTGGACGACCGCGATCGAGGTCACCCGGCGCACCGATTCCCTCAACGCCGACCGCGCCTCATCGGCCCGGGTCCGTCGGGCCTGCAGCCGCAGCAGCGCGGCCACGGTCTGCAGGTTGTTCTTCACCCGGTGGTGGATTTCGCGGATCGTCGCGTCCTTGCTCAACAACTGCGCTTCCCGGCGCCGCAGGTCGGAGACGTCCCGGATGAGAACGAGGATTTCCCGGTGCGAGCCCGGGAACAGTGGTATGGCCCGCAGGAGGACCACGGTGCTGCCCGCGTTCAGTTCGACCTCGACCGGTCGACGCTGCCCGATCGCATGCCACACGGCCGGAGCGGTGGACGGCAGATCGAGTTTGTGGTGGACGGTCCGCAGGTCCTCGCCGGTGATGTTGCCGGTGTAGCCGAGGCGCCGATAGGCCGACAGCGCATTGGGACTGGCGAAAATCACCTTTCCCTCGCCGTCGAGCCGCATCATCCCGTCGCCGACCCGGGGCGCCTCCGGGAGTTCGATGATTCCGCCCCGGAACGGGAAGAAACCCTCGGCCGTCATGAGCGCGAGATGATTGGCGCAGTGCAGGTAGGCGGTTTCCAGCGCACTGGGGGTACGGGTCGTCGAAAGATTGGTGTCCCGGGCCAGCACGGCGATGGTCCGGTCGCCGTGCCGCACCGGAATGGCCTCGGTGCGCACCGGAACGCCGTCGTCCCATTCCGGCTCGCCTTCCCGGGCGATCCGGTTTTCCCGCCAGGCGTTCTGGACGACCCAGCGGTTCATCACCACACTGCCGACCTCGTCGTTGTGGTACGCCGTCGGCCCGGTGGCCGGCCGGACCTGGGCGACCACCAGGAACTCGGCTCCCGACTCCGCCCGCTTTCCACGGACCGGCCGCCGATCGGACGAGGGCTGGCTCGGAACCAGCAGCAGCAGGTCCGCGAACGAGAGGTCCGACAGCAGCGCCCAGTCGGCCACCAACGCGTGCAGATGGTCGATGTCCCCGGTCCGCAGTTCGGTGTTCGCGCGCAACAGGTCGGCGAGGGTTCCCACACGTGCGAGAGTGCCAGACGCGACGGCTCTGGCAACGCCCGGAGGGCCAGGTGGTCCAGCCCGGAGGGCCAGGTGGGTTTCTCACCGTAGGGTCGAACCGTGACCACCCACGCCCCCCGCACCTCGGCGCTCGGCTGGATCGACGAGCGCGCGGGCCGCCGGGAGGCCGACGGCCTGCGCCGGGCGGTCCGTCCCCGGAGCGCCGACCGGATCGTGGTCGACCTGGCCGGCAACGACTACCTCGGGCTGGTCCGGCATCCGGCGGTTGTCGAGGGCGGCGTCGACGCGCTGCGGACCTGGGGAGCCGGTTCGACCGGCAGCCGGCTGGTGACCGGCTCCACGACGCTGCACGCCGCCCTGGAGGAGGCCCTCGCGGAGCACCTGGGCGTCGGCGCCACGCTGGTGTTCTCCTCCGGCTACACCGCCAACCTGGGCGCCGTGACGGCACTGGCCGGCGCCGGTGATCTGGTGGTGTCCGACGCCCGCAACCACGCCTCACTGATCGACGCCTGTCGGTTGTCGCGGGCCGAGGTGGTGGTCGTCCCGCACGCCGACCCGGCGGCGGTGGACGCGGCGCTGACGGCCGGCGCCTTCCGGCGGGCCCTGATCGTCACGGACGCGGTGTTCTCGGTCGACGGCGACCTCGCCCCGCTGCCGGAGTTGCACGAGGTCGCCCGCCGGCACGGCGCCGTCCTGATCGTGGACGAGGCCCACTCGTTCGGCATCGTCGGACGGCACGGGCGCGGCGCCCTGGCCGCCGCCGGCCTGGCCGGCGACCCGGACGTCGTGGGCACCGGAACGCTGTCCAAGGCGCTGGGCAGCCAGGGCGGGTTCATCTTCGGTTCCGCCGCGCTGCGCGCCCACGTCCTCGACGCGGCCCGCACGTTCATCTTCGACACCGGACTCGCCCCGGCCTGCGTGGGCTCGGCGCTGGCCGCGCTGGAGGTGCTGCGCGGCGACCCGGAGCTGCCCGGTCGCGCCCTGGCCAACGCCGACGCCCTGTCCCGGATCGCAACCTCCCTGCTCGGGACGAGGGCGCCCGCTTACCCGGCGCCGGTCAGCACGGTGGTGCCGGTGATTCTGGGCGACCCACGCCGGGCGGTGGCGGCCGCCGCGACCTGCGCGGCCCACGGGGTCGCGGTCGGGTGCTTCCGCCCGCCGTCCGTACCTCCGGGCACGTCGCGCCTGCGCCTGGCCGCCCGCGCGGACCTCACCGAGGCGGATCTGGATCTCGCGACCACCGCCCTGGCGGCCGCCCTCCAGGATGGATCGCCTCACCACGGAGCGCGAAAGTCAAGGTAGTCGACCCGCGAGATCTGATCACGGCCTGCGATGACGGCCGGGACGGCGCACGCGCCAGCTGACCGCCGCACGGTCCTCCGCTGCGCGAGGCGACCAGGTCGTCACGATCGGATATGTTTTGACTGAGGGGGGCGCTGAGTCGCAAGGAGGCGACGTGCGCGACTGGCCGAAGCACCCGAAGAAGGAGTACGAAGATCTTCTTCGGGAGGCAGGCGATCAGAACTGGAAGATCTGGAAAGGAAACGGGTACTACCGGGCGCAATGCCCCTGCGGAAAGCACTCGAAGTCGATCCCGATCACGCCGAGTGTGAGCCGGACGCTGCTGAACCTGCGAAAGTGGTTCTATCGTCAGCCGTGCTGGGGGAAGGATGAGTGACCATGATCTACTTCCTGTGCTTGGCGCTCGATGCCAAGGCGGACCCGCCGGACGCGCCGCTGGAGGATGGGGTCGAGCGCTTCACCGAGGAACTGCACGCCCTTGCGGGCTCGGATGGCCACCTGGACTGCTCGGTCGCCCTGGAGCTGAACGAGCCGGGCGGTAGCGCCGGAACGGTGACGGTGGAGGCTTCCGTCGAAGAGAGCGGCATCGAGCCGGCGTTCACGCTGGCGATGGCCTGGGTCCGCGGCGCCCTGCATGCGGCGGGCGTCCCCACCCCCGGATGGGACAACGCACGCATTCAGATCACGCCCGAGAGCGCGCTCACGACCGCCTGACGCGCGTACCTCGGAGGTCCACTGACCGGGGCGGCCGATGTGGGGCAACGCGGGCGAAAGCGATGACCGGGGATCCAGACGCGAGCCCGCATCACAGACGGCAAGCGCCCCTCCTGACGCGTCCAGGTGGAAGACATGCCCCCGCCCG
>JAMFSN010000391.1 GCA_026225295.1 Frankia alni | reverse complement strand
GCACCGCCAGTGCGAGCAGGTCGTCGCAGCTGTAGCCGAAGTGCCTGCCGAGCAGCTTGGAGCCGGGCCGGCCGAACAGTTCCGCGTCCGGCAGCCGCCTGATGGAGTTGTTCACGTCCCAGCTGACCGCCTCGTAGGAGGTGTCGGCCGCGTGCCCGTCCGGGTACTCCACCCCGATCCCGATGCCGGGGATGGCCGTGCGCAGCGCGACGGCGGCCTCGGCGAGCACCAGCGACGGGATGAGGTGCCTGGCCGCGATCTCCTCGGTCTCCATGTCGTAGGCGAGCGCCCCGTTGGCGCAGATGGCCGTCCCCCGGTGGCCGAAGGCGGCGGCGATCGACCGCATCACCCGCGGCGGCCGCCCGGTGACCAGCACGAAGCGCGCCCCGGCGGCCGCCACCCTGGCGAACGCGGCGATGGTGCGCTCGGAGATCGTCCCGTCTTGCCGGACGATCGTCCCGTCAAGATCGGTCGCCACCAGAACCGGACTCTCACCCACGTTAACGAGCCTACGACATGTCTAAAATGTTCCATCGAGCGTGGTGGCGTCGCTCAAGGAGCGGCTCTCCGGGGCGCCAGCTAGCGGACCCCATGCGGGCGAAACTGCACGCTGATCCGCGGCCCGGTCGGCCGGGCGGACTTGGGCACCGCGTGCTCCCAGGTGCGCTGGCAGCTGCCGCCCATGACGATCAGGTCGCCGTGGCCGAGCGCGTAACGCCGGGCCTGCCCTCCGCCGGACGGGCGCAGCAGCAGCGGACGGGCCTCGCCGAGGGACAGGATCGCGACCATGGTGTCCTCGGTTGAGCCCCGACCGATCCGGTCGCCGTGCCAGGCGACGCTGTCCCGGCCGTCCCGGTAGTAGCAAAGGCCCGCGGTGACGAACGGCTCGCCAAGCTCACCGGCGTAATGCGCGCTGAGCGCATCCCGGCAGGCGTCGAGCGCGGGGTCGGGAAGCGGCGCGTCCTGCCCGTAGAAGCAGAGCAGGCGGGGTACGGCAACGGTCCTGTCGTACATCCGGCGCCGTTCCGCCCGCCACGGTACCCGCTCGGCGAGCCGGCCGAACAGCGACGCCGACCCGGCCAGCCACCCCCGCTGCACGTCGATCCAGGCCCCGTGGCTGAGCCGGACGCGCTCGGGCAGGACCGCGCCCGGAGCGGTCTCGTCACCGAAGTCAAGCAGTGACTCCTGAACTTCGACGCTCATACGAACAAGCTATCGTATCGAGTCAAGCGCCAATCGATGCCCGCTGCGCCGCGCGGCAGTGCGCTCCACTGCCAGGTGCGTCACGCGCTCCACTGCCAGGTTCGTCACGCACCACCGGTTCGCTTCCCCGGAAAGTCCTGGCCTGGGTAGAATTCACCGTGACCATGCGAGCGAGTATTGAGCCTGGCAGCGACCTGGTCGGTCGCTTCGGGGACACGGTAGTGCTGATCTGTCGTGACGACGACCCGGCCAACGAGAGCGCGAACGAGCTGCTTGGACTCGTTGCCGAGCTTTCTGCGACCCCCGACGCGCCCGCCACCGCGGTGGCGGCCAGGCTGGCTGGCTGGGTTCTCGGCCACCTGCCGGGAAACATCGCGCCCTTCGGGATCGTCGCTCCGGTGCCTGATGGCGTCGTCATCTTCCTGCGCGGTCCGGTGGGTTGCACGGTCAGCATGGGTGACGCTGTCCGTCAGTTCTCCGGCGAGCAGGCACTGACCTGGGTGGACCAGATCCTCCCGGGCACCTTTGACTGGCTCGCCATCGGCGGTGCCAAGGGCAACGCGCTCCAGGCCGACCCCACCACCGACCTCCAGGCAGGCGTCGTCCCCGGCCAGGGCTTCGTGCTGTCCGGCGTGGCCGGCCGTGCCGCGGTGGCTGGCCGGGCGGAGCCGG
>JAMFSN010000390.1 GCA_026225295.1 Frankia alni | reverse complement strand
CGGGGCTTGCAGGAGGAAGAGGCGCGGGCCCGCCGGTTCGAGCACACTCCTCTGGTACAGGTCCAGGCCAGCAGCGCCGTGCCCGCCGGCCAGCCGCTGTTCAACACCCTTTACGCCTTCGAGAACTACCCCAACGACACACGCCAAGAAGGACCGGCGGGCACCACCACCGATGGCCTCAGCGTGTCACGAAATTTTGCCAGCCAGCAGGTCCACTATCCCCTCGGGCTGATCGCTTCCCCTGGACCGGAGCTGAAGCTCTCCGTGACCTATGAGGGTGCCTTGTTCGATGCGGTGACGGCCCGGCGGATGGCGGGTCACCTGGGGGTGGTGCTGGAGGCGGTCGCGGGTGACCCGGGGCGGCGGCTGTCGGGGCTGCCGCTGCTGACCTCGGCGGAGCGGGAGCTGCTGGCTGGGTGGAGCGAGACGGCGCCGCCGGCGGCGGCGGGCGCGGCGGGGGCGGTCCATGAGCTGGTGGCGGCGCAGGCGGCGGCGCGGCCGGACGCGGTCGCGGTGGCGTGCGGGGCCGGGCAGCTGACCTACGCGGGGCTGGCGGAGCGGGCCGGGCGGCTGGCAGGCTACCTGCGGGCGGCCGGGGCGGGCCCGGAGACGGTGATCGGGCTGTGCCTGCCGCCCGGGCCGGGGATGGTGACCGCGGTGCTGGCGGCGTGGCTGGCGGGGGCGGCGTACCTGCCGCTCGACCCGGCCTACCCGGCGGCGCGGCTGGCTTTCATGCTGGCCGACAGCGGGGCCGCGATCGTGGCGGGAGTGTCGGGGACGCTGGGCGCCCTGCCGGCGGGGCGGCTGCGGGCGGTCGAGCTGGACGACCCGGCGGTCGCCGCCGCGGTCGCCGCGTGCCCGGTGCTACCGCCGGCGGGTGTGGTTCCCCCGGGTCGGCTGGCGTACGTGATGTACACGTCGGGCTCGACGGGGGTCCCGAAGGGGGCCCAGGTCACCCACGGGGGGCTGGCGAACCTGGCGGCGGCGCAGGGGCCGCTGTTCGGGGTGGCGGCGGGCACCGCGGTGGCGCAGTTCGCGTCGTTCAGCTTCGACGCGGCCGTCTCGGAGATCTGCGTGACGCTGGCGCGGGGCGGGCGGCTGGTGACGGTCCCGGAGGCCCGGCGGGCTGATCTGCGGCTGCTGGCGGCCCTGCTGCGGGAGCAGGGGGCCGGGGTGGTGACGCTGCCGCCGGCGCTGCTGGAGGCGCTGGCCCCCGGTGAGCTGGCCGGGGTGGGCACGGTGGTCTCAGCGGGGGAGCGGCTGGGCGGCGGGGCGGCGCGGGCGTGGGGTGCCGGGCGGCGGCTGCTGAACGCCTACGGGCCGACCGAGACCACGGTGTGCGCCAGCGCCGGGGACGTCGATCCCGGGTACCCGGGGGCGCCGCCGATCGGGCGGCCGATCGCGGGCACCCGGGTTCACGTGGCCGACCGCTCGCTGGGGCCGGTCCCGGCCGGGGTGACGGGTGACCTGCTGGTAGGCGGCGCGGGGGTGGCCCGGGGGTACGCGGGGCGCCCGGCGCTGACGGCGGCGTGGTTCGTGGCGGACCCGTTCGCGGGTGACGGGGGCCGGCTGTACCGGACGGGGGACCGGGCGCGGTGGCTGGCGGGCGGGGTCCTGGACTTCGCGGGCCGCGCCGACGGGCAGCTCAAGGTCCGGGG
>JAMFSN010000075.1 GCA_026225295.1 Frankia alni | reverse complement strand
GTTTTTCAACCCCCCTTTTTTGGGGGGGGGCCGGCGCCCCGGCGCCCCCCCCCGGGGGGGGGCCGCGCCCCCCCCCCCCCCACGCCCGCAGGAAATCAACTTTGCGGAAGGCCGGCCAGTACGCGTCGCAGAAATAAAACTCGGAATGTGTTGATTGCCACAGCAGGAACCCGCCCAGCCGCTGCTCGCCGCTGGTCCTGATCACCAGGTCGGGGTCGGGCTGGCCCGCCGTGTACAGGTGCTCGGCGATGTGCTCGACGTCAAGGACCTCGGCGAGCTGCTCGATCGTGGTGCCCTTGCTCGCGTGGTCGATCAGCAGCGAGCGCACCGCGTCCGCGATCTCGCGGCGGCCGCCGTAGCCGACGGCCACGTTGACGAGCAGCCCCGGGTTGCCCGCGGTCACCTCGCCCGCCTGCTTGAGCACCCGGGCGGTGTGGTCGGGCAGCAGGTCGAGGGCGCCCACCGGGTTCACGTGCCAGCCCTCGTCGACCAGCCCGGTGACCGTGTCCTCGATGATCGCGAGCAGCGGGCCGAGCTCGTCGTCGGCGCGGCTGAGGTTGTCGGTGGACAGCAGCCAGAGGGTCACGACCTCGACGCCGGTCTCCTTGCACCACTGGAGCAGCTCGAAGATCTTGTCGGCGCCCTTGCGGTGCCCCTTGCTGACGTCCTTGTGCCCCGCCGACCTGGCCCAGCGCCGGTTTCCGTCGCACATCACCCCGACGTGCCGCGGCACCGCCTTACCCGCTAGGGAAGCTTCGAGCCGTCGCGAGTAAAGCCGGTACACCAGGTCGCGGTATCCCATCAACCGACCTTCCTCGCCGGAGCCCGAGTCTTGGTCCCACGGTATCCGACCGTGAGCCAGGACATGGCGCTTTACGGGAGGGGCTGGTGAGATAGGCGGTTTTCCGATTTATTCGGACTCTGGGTCTGTCTCGGGGGCGTTCGACCCGGACGGCGCCGGCCCCTGGGCCCGGACCTCCTCGACCCGGCGCAGCGCGTCACGGAGCTCGGCCAGCCAGGCGTCGGCGTGCTCGCCGGTCAGCCGCACGCACCAGGCCAGCGCGTCGGACCGGGACCGGGCGACGCCCGCCTCGACCAGGGTGTCGAGCACCCGCCGCTCGGGCTGGCGAAGCCGGGTCATCACCGGGACCGACAGCGTGGTGAACAGCTCGCCCTGGTCGCCGCAGCGCGCGCCCCAGGCGACCTTCCGCCCGAACTTGCGCTCAGCCTCGCGGGCGATCTCGATCCGGCGGTTGCGGGTCTCCTCGCGGAACCGCTTGATCCGTCCTTCCGACGCCGCTCGCACCTCGTTGGACTCTGGCGCGCCCGCGGCGCCGGCCTCCGGCGCGGCGAGGTTTCCCGTGATGGTGATCTCCTCGCGGTCGACGATGACCTCGGCAGGCTCCGTGAACCACTCGTCGGGGAGGCGCCCCTTGAACCAGGCCTGAATTTCTGTACTCATGTAATCATGTAATCATCATGAGCGCCCGACGTCAACCGGCGGGCCACGGGGACCGCCGGCGGATGGTGGGGCGACTACGCGAAGCGGGCCGCTACCGCGGCGGCCTGGGCCGGGTTGACCCGGACGGCCCCGGCGTACTCGGAGCCGAAGGCGGCCGGGACCACCTCGACGTTCAGGCCCGTGCGCGGGGCCTGGAGCATGTAGCCGTTGCCGACGTAGATCGCGACGTGCGAGATGTAGTTCGGCGCGGTCGGGTCTGTATGGTAGAAGAGCAGGTCACCGGGCTGCAGCGCGCTGGCGGGCACGGACGGCCCGGTCAGGGCCTGGTCCGCGGCGACGCGTGGCATCACGATCCCGGCCTGCCGGAAAGCCCACTGCACCAGGCCCGAGCAGTCGAACGCGTTCGGTCCGGTCGCCGCGTACACGTAGGGATCGCCCTGGCGGCTCAGCGCGACCCGCAGGAACGTCGCCAGCGCGGCCGCCGGCACGGTGGTCGCGCTCGAGCTGACCATCGCGGCGCCGTCCCCGGCCGACCCCGTGTCGGCTACGCCCGTGCTGGCCGGGCCCGTGGTGACCAGCGAGACGAGCTGCTCTACGCCTGCTCCCGTTGGCAGCAGCTTCCTGACCGCGGCCGCGTCGGCCTTGAAGTCCGCGGTCCGCACGCTGATCACGATGGCGTTGCCGGGCGGCGCGCCGAGGGCGCGGGCGGTGGCGTCGGACACCACCGCGTCCACCCCGCCGAGGCCGCGGGTGCCGCTGGCCACGCCCGGCTGCCGCAGGGTGGTCCGCCCGGCGGCGAGCACGGAGCCGCCGAGCGGGATCTTGTCCAGCTTGCCCATCGTGTAGGAGACCGCGATGCCGCCGTCGGCCACGCCCTGCCACAGGGCGTTCGCGGCCCCGGTCGGCTTGGCCGCGAACGAGCGGAACCGGGACGGGTCAACGCCCACAACCGCGGTCTCGGTCCCGTTGACGTGCATCTGCACGGCTTCGATCCGCTCCGCTTCAACAATGCCAGGCAGGGCCTTTATCTTGGCCGTCAGCGTCGCCGGCAGCGAGAACGGCGCGACGACGAGCAGGTCGGCCTGGACCGTGCGGCGCAGCGGGGCCACCTTCGTCTTCCTGGTCACCTTGGCCTGGACCGCGGGCACCGCGGAGCCGGGCAGCACGCGCGCTCCGCGGCCCAGGGTGAGCGGCACCGCGGAAATCTCTGGTGCCCCGCCGCTGGCGGGCCGCGCCTTAACCTGGGGCAGGCCGGGGGATGACGCAGCCGCCCGGGTCACGCCCGGGCCCGCGCTCGCGTCCCGGTCCGACGGCCCGCTCAGCACCGTGACGAGGACGCCGGCCACCAGGCCGAGCGCCGCGAGCAAGGCGATCGCCGCCGACAGCGTCCGCCGACGGCCCCCGGTTGCCCGCAGCCAGATTCCCCGCACGTTTCCCCGATCCCCCTGTTATCTCCCGGGGGGGGCGACCCCCCGTACCCCCCCGATGCGGGCCTGATCGCAAAGATCGCGATCGTATCAGGCCCGCGATTTAGCGGTTTACACATACGTTGCCCGATAAACCGGACATACGTCTACCTGGTCCGCAAAGCTTCACGCAAGGCACTTGTGGTTGTTACCGGCGCCAGGCAGGTAAAACCTCGGCAGACGTAGGCGGCCGGGCCGCCGGAGAGCAGCGGCCTCGCCTCGAGCAGCGGGATCTCGCTC
>JAMFSN010000074.1 GCA_026225295.1 Frankia alni | reverse complement strand
GGCGGCTGGCTGCGCAGCGGCGACATCGCCCGCATTGACGACGAGGGCTTCGTCTATGTCGTCGACCGGGCCAAAGACATGATCATCCGGGGTGGCGAGAACGTGTACTGCGCCGAGGTCGAGGCCGCCCTGTTCGAGCATCCGGACGTGGCCGACGCGGCCGTGCTGGGCCTCGCCGACCAGGTGCTCGGCGAGGAGGTCGCGGCGGTCGTCGTGGCCCGGGCCGGCGCAACCCTGACCGCGGACAGCATCCGGGCCCACGTCGCGGCCCGGCTCGCGGCGTTCAACGTGCCGGCGTATGTCTTCCTGCGCTCCGAGCCGCTCCCCCGTAACCCGGCCGGCAAGGTCCTCAAGCGCGACCTGCGGGACGAGATCCGGGCCGGGGTCAGCGGCCCCGGGCCAACCGTATCCAGCGCACCGGATGGGCCGGCCAGAAGAAGTTGACGCCGTACCCCCAGCCGTAGGTCTTCGGGGTGAAGATCCGGGCGTCGTCGGCGTTCCAGGCCCGGCTCTTCCAGCGCGACGTGGTCGGCGTGCGGAAGTCGTACTCCATCCCGGCGACCCGCCGGGATGGAGTACGCGGGCGCCCTGGGTCGTCGGCCATTGCCGCTCCGATCTCCGAGCCGTCGGGTGGGACCGGCGGCGCGCCGGGTGTACCCGCTGCGCTGTCGATCTACACCTTCGACGCCGACCAGCCGGCGCCGGTCAGCCGGCCAGCGTCTCGACGGACACCTGCCACAGGCGGGCGGCCAGCTCGGGGTCGACGGCGTACGCGGCGACCCCGTTCCGGGTGCCCGGCTGGTTGAGCCCGGCCTCGTTGCAGTCCTCGAAGTACCGCCCGCCGATCCCGTCCAGCAGCGAAGAGGTAGCGACCAGGACGGAGGTCGCGGCCCCGGCCTCGACACTCTTCCACGACGGGGCGGCCGCCCCGGACTGGGCGCGGAGCCGTTCGAGTTCGGCCTCGTCCACGTACCGCTGGAGGTTCGTCCGGATCCCGCCCGGCATCAGCGCGTTGATGGTGATGCCGTCGTCGGCCCACTGCCGGGTTCCCTCGACCCCGAACAGCACGTTCGCCGTCTTCGACTGCCCGTACGCCGCCCACGGGTCGTAGGGCCGCTGGCGGAAGTGGATGTCCTCGAAAACGACCGGCGAGCGCAGGTGGGCGGCCGAGCTGACCGAGACGACCCGGGCCCCGCCGGCTGCGGCCAGCGCCGGGTGCAGTCCGCGGGTCAACGCGAAGTGGCCGAGGTGGTTGGTCGCGAACTGCAGCTCCCAGCCCTCGGGCGTCCGCGTCTCGGGGGACGCCATCACGCCCGCGTTGTTGACCAGGATGTGCAGCGGGCCCTCCCAGCCGGCCACGAACGACGCGACCGACGCCTGGTCGGCCAGGTCGAGCGGCGCGACCAGGACCTGCTTGTTGCCGGTGGTGGCGATGACGTCGGCGGCGGTGCGCTCCCCCGCCTCGAGGTTGCGCACCGCGAGGGTGACCGCGGCTCCCGCGCCGGCCAGGGCCCGGGCGGTCTCGACGCCGATCCCGGACGCCCCGCCGGTGACGATGACGCGGCGACCGGTCAGGTCGATGCCGGCGATGACCTCGGCGGCGGTCGACGTCGCTCCGAACGGGGTGGTGATGCGTGCGTTCTCAGCCATGACGACGGACTTTACGCCGCGCGCCGATCGGGTCCGCCCAGGTTGGCAGGGCTACGGGACCACCCGCGGCACCCTTGCCCCCACCAACCCCACGGCCCCCACGGCGCGTCGACGCGGCCCGGCGGGAGGTCGGGAAGAATCGGGACATGGTGACGGTGGTGGCGTTCCACGCCCATCCGGACGACGAGGTGCTGCTGACCGGCGGCACCCTGGCCCGCATCGCGGCGGCCGGCCACCGGGTCGTCATCGTGGTCGCGACCGACGGACACATGGGCGACGCGGCCGATCCCCGGGCCGGCGAACGGCTGGCCGAGCTGCGGGCGAGCGCGGCTGAGTTGGGTGCCGCGCGGGTCGTCCATCTCGGCTACGCCGACAGCGGGCACGGGCCGCTGCTGTACCCCGATCCGGCCGGTCGCCGCCGGTTCGCGCGGGCCGACGTCGGCGAGGCGGCGGCCCGACTGGCCGACCTGCTGCGCGAGGAACGGGCCGCCGTCCTCATCGGCTACGACGCCGCCGGTGGCTATGGACATCGCGACCATGTCCGGGTCCACGAGGTCGGCCGGCGGGCCGCCGAACTGGCGACCGGCGTGCGGGTGGTGGCCGCGACCCGACCCCGCGAACCGGTCGGGTCGGCGATCGGAGCGGTCCGCCGCCTGCGCCGCTTCGGGGGACGCAACGCGTGGCTCGAGCCGGCCCTCTACAGTCCGCGCCGGGCCATCACCCACCGGGTCGACGTCCGGCCGTTCGCGGCACGCAAACAAGCCGCGCTTGCCGCCCACGCCTCCCAGCTGGCCGGCCCCGGTCGGATGGCCGGCGTGATGACCGGGTTGACCCGGCTGCCCGCCCGGCTGTTCGGCCTGGTGCTCGGCCGGGAATGGTTCGCCAGCGACGACGGGCCGCCGGGCACGGTCGCGTTCGACGACGTCCTGTCCGGCCCGCCGGACGGGACGGAGGACCGCTGGGGCTCCGCGATCACCACCAGGTAGCCGTCGGGGTCACGCAGCCAGATCTCGCGGTGGCCGGCATTCGGATTGACGTGCACATCGGTCTC
>JAMFSN010000389.1 GCA_026225295.1 Frankia alni | reverse complement strand
TCGCGTCAGGGTTCGTGGCCCCGCGCGTGTCATTAAGGGCGAGACCCACGAGCCCCGAGACCGTGGCCTGGACACGACGAGGCGGCTGAGGGGGAGCCGCGCGTCCGGGAACCCGGCCACCGTGCATGGTTTGCTGCGGCAACGACATCTCTCAGTTCGCACCAACAGCCGGTTGATGATCCAGTTTTCGACGTGGTGTTGGGACCTTGCACACGATGTGCGACGGGCTTGAGTGCGGAGATGTGGTGCCGGCGGGAACGCGGACAACGTGCTTCTGGATCTACCGGCGACCGGTCGGCACCAAGCGCAACCATGAGACGGAATGCCCAGGCGGGTCTGCAGGTCTCTCCCGCGATCGTGCCCCGCCGGGCCGTTGGAGGGGGATGGTCGACCGCGTGAGCGGTATGCAACCGGGCAGACGCTGCCGATCAACTCCATAACCGCTGGTCAGAGGGTGTTTGTGCGTCCGGCAGGGATCGAACCTGCGACCTGGTGCTTAGAAGCTATCTTCCGCTTTGCGGTGTCCTGAGCAGGGAAAACGCAGGTCGGCGGCGAGCGTTGTAGCCATAGGTATCCGGTGTCTGATCGGCAGTCCACGAACGTCCTGCTCCGAAACGCGCGTTTTGGACCAGGGCCCTCGTTCTGTGACTCCCGGGGAGGTCCTGCTGTGTCCGACTCGGTCACGGCAGTACCGGCCATCTGGGTAGATCGTTGGTGCGACGATCGGGATCCTGGGCAACCAGCTGGTTGCTCGCCACAAGTTGACCGTGGGTCGTCGGGCCCAGTCCGCGGCCCGTGTTCATCTGTCAGGTCGGCTGGGAAGTGACCACCGACCTGATCCGCCCGCCCCAACAGTTGATCACGACGTCGCCCCCTATGCGTGGGCCCTTGGATCGAACGCCGCAGTAGATAGTTGACCCAGCGACTGGCGATGTGGCCAACGACGCTCCGGAAATCGTCGACCGGCAATCGCCGGGAAGGAGGCATGGCGTGACCGGCGTCAACGACAGCCTGGTCAACATCGAAGTCCATATGTCAATCGCGGTCGCATGACACCTGGCGACCCTGGCATTTCGTCGCGGCCGAGCTTGACCACAGTGCTGCGCGAGTGAACCCGGATCGGGTGCATCGGCTTCGGGGGTCCACCCACCCACATCAGGCTGCTGCGCGACCTGTGCGTCGACCGCCGGCAGTGGCTGCGACCGGTCGAGTTCGAAGACGCTGTCGCCGCGTGCAACCTTCTGCCGGGCCCCGCGTCCACCCAGTTGGCGATCTTCTGCGCCTGGCGTGTGCGGGGGCGCCGAGGTGCGCTGGTCGGTGGCACCGCGTTCATCGTCCCTGGCTTGATCGCCATTCTGGCTCTGGCCGTGCTGTTCCTGGCTAGCTCACCGCCGCGCGTAGTGCTTGCGGCCGGAGCCGGTGCCGGGTCCGCGGTCGCCGTGGTCGCCGCGGTCGGGCTGCTGCCCGCCAGTTGGCGCCGAGTTCACCTGGCCGGGCCGGCTGTCCAGGTTCGGTGGTGGTGCTACCTGGTCGCCGGTGTCTTCGCCGCAGCCACCATCGGGCCGTGGGTTGTGCTTGTGCTTCTCGCTTGCGGAGCGATCGAGCTCATCAGCCGGGTGACCGGTGGCACCAACCACGCAGCCGCGATCGCCCCGGTCCCGCTGCTCGCGGGTGGCGTGATCGCCACTGGTGCGCTCACCTCTCTGAGCTGGGTGGCGTTCAAGGTCGGCGCGCTGTCGTACGGGGGTGGGTTCGTCATCATCCCGCTCATGCAAGCCGACGCCGTGGACCACTATCACTGGATGACCGGCAGCCAGTTCCTCAATGCTGTGGCCCTCGGCCAGATCACCCCCGGCCCGTACGCCATCCTCGCCGCCGCCGCGATCCTGCTCTTCGCCGTGAAGCGAGGCGTCGTGTTCACCCTGCTCGCGGCGGCGACCGCCATTATCCTTACCACCAGCGGCCTCGCCTTACCTCGTTAACATCGATGAAAATGGCGGTGTTTCCGGTGGATGTTAATGGACCCCGATGTTCCTATTTTAGATTCCAACCGGACGGACACCTGACCTGAGGTGGGTGCGGCGGCCAGGGCGGCGGGTTCTGCGAAGTTCGCGCAAGAAGAAACCAGCTGCGACTGGTCAAGGGGGGCGGTAGCGATCGGGCGGCACCTGGCAGAACGCCGCAATGATCCTTTCCCGTTAACGTTGGAGTTATGGATACCACCGTCGGCGCGCGTCACGAGCCCGGTGACGTCGGCCATGATCACGGTGGGCATCGTCACGACCCCGTGCATCACCATGAAGGCCACGATCACGGAGGGGGTGCACGGAGGTGGGCCCGGCTTCGGCACGGGCTGTCGGAGGCGACCGGGGCCCACAGCCACGACGCGGCCGACCAGATCGACGACGCGCTGGAAGCCGACGCCGCCGGCCGCCACGCGCTGTTCATCAGCCTCGGCGGGCTCGGATTGACCGCCGCCGCCCAGGCCGTCGTGGTCATGGTGTCGGGGTCGGTGGCGTTGCTCGGCGACACCCTGCACAACGTCGCCGACGCGGTGACCGCCCTCCCGCTACTGATCGCGTTCACGTTGGCCCGCCGGCCGGCGACGACCCGATACACCTACGGCTACGGCCGCGCCGAAGACCTCGCCGGCATCTTCGTCATCGCCATGATCACCCTGTCGAGTGGACTCGCGGCCTACGAAGCGATCGACCGGCTGATCCACCCCCGTCACGTCGGGTACCTGGGGGCAGTCGCCGCAGCCGCCGTGGTCGGGTTCGTCGGCAATGAGGTCGTGGCCCGTTACCGCATCCGGGTCGGCCGCCAGATCGGCTCGGCGGCGCTGGTCGCCGACGGGCTGCACGCCCGCACGGACGGGTTCACCAGCCTCGCCGTCCTGGTCGGTGCCGGCGGGGTCGCGCTGGGCTGGCAATGGGCGGACCCGGTCATCGGTCTGGTCATCACCGTGGCGATCCTGGGGGTGCTGCGGTCCGCGGTCCGGGTCGTGCTGGCCCGGTTGATGGACGCGGTCGACCCGGTCCTGGTCGCCGAAGCCATCGACACCCTGACCCACACCCCGGGCATCGACACGGTCCGGGAACTGCGGATCCGCTGGATCGGCCACACCCTACGCGCGGAAGCCGACGTCACCGTCGACCCCGACCTGTCCCTCGTGGCCGCTCACGACATCGCCCACGCCGCGGAGGCGCACCTGCTGCGCCACGTCCGCCGGCTGACCGCGGCCACCATCCACACCAGTCCCGCCGACCATCACCCCGCCGCCACCACAGCCCGCACGGTGACATCCCGATGATTCCCGTCCCGGCGGGTGAGCCCGCCGCTCCAGCCCCGAGCCGGGTGCCGTGATGAGCGCGGTGCAGGCCGTCGGACATGCGCTGGGAGTGGCTGGCAGCATGGCCTGGCAGGTGACCTGGTCGCTGATCCTGGGATTCGCGCTGTCCGCGGTCATCGGGTCGCTGGTCCGTAAGAGCACGATCGTGGGGCTGCTGCCTGACGACCGGGCGCGCAGCCTGGCCACCGCGGCCGGGCTGGGCGCCGCGTCGAGTTCCTGTTCGTACGCCGCGGTCGCGTTGGCCCGGTCGTTGTTCCGGAAGGGCGCGGACTTCACGGCCGCGATGGCGTTCGAGATCGCCTCGACGAATCTGGTCGTCGAGCTCGGCCTGATCCTGGCCCTGCTGATCGGCTGGCCGTTCACGCTCGCGGAGTTTGTCGGCGGCCCGATCATGATCGTCCTGGTCGCGCTGGTCTTCCGCCGGTACCTGAGCCGCCGGCTGGTCGACGCCGCCCGGATCCAGGCCGACCGGGGCCGGGCCGGATCGATGGAAGGTCACGCCGCGATGGACATGAGCGTGGCGACGGCCGGACCGTTCACGCGGCGGCTGGTCAGCCCGGCCGGTCTGACCTCGGTCAGCCACACCTTCGTGATGGAGTGGGCCGCGATTGCGCGGGATCTGGTGATCGGGCTGCTGATCGCCGGCGCGGCCGGCGCGTGGATCCCCGACCGCTTCTGGCGGCACCTGTTCCTGGCCGGTCACCCGGTGGCCGCGAAGATCTGGGGGCCGATCATCGGCCCGCTGGTCGCCGTCGTCACGTTCGTCTGCTCGATCGGGAACGTGCCGCTGGCGGCGGTGCTGTGGAACGGCGGCATCAGCTTCGGCGGTGTCGTCGCGTTCATCTTCGCCGACCTGATCATCGTTCCGATCCTGCTGATCTACCGGAAGTACTACGGGACCCGGATGGCTGTGGTCCTGGCCGGCACCTTTTACCTGAGCATGGTCGCCGCCGGCTACGTCATCGAGCTGGTGTTCACCCCGCTGGGTCTGGTCCCGACCGGCCCCCGGCACGCCCGGGTCGGCGACGACGGCCTGCGCTGGAACTACACGACCATCCTGAACATCATCTTCCTGCTGCTCGCGGCCGTACTGGTCGTCCGGTTCCTGCGCACCGGCGGCCGGTCCATGCTCGCCATGATGGGCGGCGACCCCGACCACCCTGACCACCCCGACAACGGCGACCACGCCATCCACGAATCCACGAGGACACCGGACCACGGCCACCCCAGCGGGCCGGCCGCCCACGGATGCGGTCACGGCGCGACCCCCGCCCCCGACCCGGCTGCGCCGCGACCCGACCAGGAGCCCTGACGACCAGCACGGGTGAAGCGCGCGTCGGCGGGAGCAACGCCCGCAGACCGCCGCGTCGTGTCCC
>JAMFSN010000073.1 GCA_026225295.1 Frankia alni | reverse complement strand
TCGAGCAGTTCCAGCCCGACCGTCGCCTGACCGGAGATCACGGTCGGGTCGTCGAACGGGTGCACCAGCAGGCGGTGGCCGGCGGAGGCGTACCCGTCGGCGGCGGCCAGCGCGGCGGCGACCCCGCCGGGCACGTGGTTGACCCGCGCACCCCACCGCCGGGTGCGCGCGACCTTCACCGGGTTCGCCCCGGCCGGTACGAAGATCTCGGCCGGTACCCCGAACCGGGCGGCGGCGAACGCGACCCCCTGGGCGTGGTTCCCGGCGCTGGCCGCCACGACGCCCCGGGCCCGGGCGGCCGGGTCGCCCAGCGCCGCCGCGGTGTAGGCGCCGCGCAGCTTGAAGGAGCCGGTGTGCTGTTCGTGTTCACACTTCAACCAGACCGGCACGCCGACGCGGGACGACAGGTGCGCCGAAGCCACCACCCGGGTCCGCCGGGCGACGCCGGCCAGCACCGCCGCGGCCCGCTCGACGTCCACCCGCTCGACGTCCACCCGCTCGACGTCCACCCGGGAAACGTCCACCCGCCCGGCCCCGGCGGGTGTCTGGCTGGGCCCGGCGGCATCGTCGCCGGCCGCGTCGGTGGTGGGGGAAGCATCGGTGAGCGTCACTGCTGGTCTCCTGATGGTGGGCGGCCAGCTTGAGCGCCAGGACCGCGGCAACGAAAAAACCCCCTGTGAGAACACAGGAGGCGGGGCGCGCGGCCCGAGGTGAGTGGGTTCCGCGCGCCTACGTAATCGGCATCTGGCGCGTCAGCACGCCCCAACGGTGCCTGTCGGAACGGCACCCCGTCAAGCGTCGGCGTGTCGCGCGCGGTTTCATGGCGGTGGATCGCCGCGACGGCGATCCGGTCGAGGGACGGGACAGACACATGGCTACGCGCGTCGGGCCCGGCGACGACGAACCGCCCGTGAGCGGCGCGGCTCCCGGGCCGGCGGTCGCCGCCGGCGCCCCGCCCGGGCCGGCGGTCGCCGTCCGCGATCTGGTCAAGCGGTACCCGAAGCGTCCGGTGAACGCGGTCGACGGGGTCTCGTTCAGCGTGGCCGTCGGCGAGGTGTTCGGCCTCCTCGGGCCGAACGGGGCCGGCAAGACGACGACGATCGGCATCCTGACGACCCGGGTCGCCCCGTCCGGGGGGCGGGCCGAGATCGCCGGGGTCGACGTCGTCGCCGACCCGGTCGCCGCCCGCCGGCAGCTGGCCGTCGTGCCGCAGCGGGCCAACCTCGACCAGGCCCTGTCGGCCCGCCGCAACCTGCTGTTCCACGCCGCCTACTTCGGGATGGGCCCCGCCGAGCGGTCGGCCCGGGCGGACGAGCTGCTGGCCCAGTTCGGCCTGACCGACCGGGCCGACGACAAGGTCGACCGGTTCTCGGGCGGTCAGGTCCAGCGGTTACTGATCGCCCGGGCCCTCATGCACAACCCCCGGGTGCTGTTCCTCGACGAGCCCAGCGCCGGGCTCGACCCGCAGGCCCGGCTGTTCATCTGGGACCGGATCCGTGACCTGCGGACGGCCGGGGTGACGGTGCTGCTGACCACCCACGACATGGACGAGGCGGCCGCGCTGGCCGACCGGGTCGGGGTGATGGACCAGGGCAAGCTGCTGGCCCTGGACACGCCGGCCGCGCTCGTCGAGCGCATCGGGGGCGCGTCCACCCTCGACGTCGGCATCGGGCTGGGCGCCCACGGGGACCTGCCGGCCCTGCTCGGCGGCCTGGCCGCGCTGCCGGGCGTCGACCACCTCGACCGGGTCTCGCCGGATGGTCCGGGCGGTCCGGGCGGTCCGGGCGGTCCGGGCGGTCCGGGCGGGCCCGCCGGAGCCGGCGCCCCGCACCCGTCGCCGACCTCGGTGCGGGTCCGGATCTACGGGACGGGCGACGCAACGACCCTGCTCGTGCCGGTCGCCGGGGTCCTGGAGAAACACGGGGCCACCCCGCGCGACCTCACCCTCGGCCGACCGACGCTTGAGGACGTGTTCATCTCACTGACCGGCCGGGGGCTGCGCGGATGACCGTGACCGAGACCACCGCCACGCCGGGCGGCACCCTCGCGCGGACCGCCGGTCCCTGCGGCGGCGCCCCCGGTACCTGGGCGGTGTTCCGCCAGATCCTGTGGCGTGACGTGTATGTGACCCTGCGTTCGATGCCGACGTTCCTGGCCCAGGTCGTCCTGCAGCCGCTGTTCCTGGTGTTCGTGTTCGGCAAGGTGCTGACCGAGCTGGGCTATGCCCGGGCCGACTACTCGGATCTGCTGCTGCCCGGAGTCATCGCCCTGACCTGCGTCCTGACCGGGCTGCAGGGCACGGCGCTGCCGATGGTCATCGACTTCTCCTACACCCGGGAGATCGAGGACCGGCTGATGGCGCCGCTGCCGACCGACGCGGTCGCGTTGGAGAAGGTCGTGTTCGGAGCGCTGCGCGGTCTCATCGCGGCCGTCGTGATGTTCCCGGTCGGGATCCTGGTGCTGGGTCACATCCCGTTCGACGCCGCCCGGCTACCGCTGCTGGTGGTGGTGCTGATCCTCGCCACCATCGTCGGCTCGGCGATGGGGCTGGCGCTCGGGGCGCTCGTGCGGCCCGACCAGATCAACATCGTGTTCGCGCTGGTCCTGACGCCGTTGTTGTTCACCGGCTGCAGCCAGTACCCGTGGCCGTCGTTGTCGGTGCTGCCCTGGTTCAAGGTGGCGACGTTGTTCAACCCGCTCACGTACGCCAGTGAGGGGATGCGGGCCGCGATGGAGCCGTCCGTCGCGCACATGAACCCGGTGGTCGCCGTCGTGGTCCTGGCGGCGTGCTGCGCGGGGTTCATCGGGCTGGGCGGGTGGGGTTTCCGTCGTCGCGCGCTCGACTGAAAGGTTCGTCGCTTCCGGACGGTGGTACCGGGCCCGCGTCACCGAACCCGCGCTTGCGGTACCACCCCCGGCGTGTTGACGCTGACTACGAAGGTGGGTTGGTCGATGGGTCGGCGGCGTCGATCGGTGAGGGCCGGTTTGGCAGAGTCGAGGTCGCTTATAGCGCGCGTTGACGCGGCCACCGAATGCACGCTGATACTGCCCTCCTCCCGCACCGCCCGATCAGTCCCCCGCGACACCGCCGCCCGGCCACCCCGGACGACCGGACAGTGCGTCCGCTGGGCGGGCCGCGTCCCGATTCCGGGCGGCCGTCCGGTGGGTCGCGCCCGTTTTCCGCACCCGGGCCCGGTGGGTCGCGAGCGGCCCGAAACCTCGTCGAACGTATGATCGAGGGGCCATGAGCGCACTCTTCGACGACTACTACGGGCCCGCCGTCCTGGCGCCGGACCACCGGTCCGACGCGCCGGGCGACCGCCGCCCCGCCCACCCCCGGCTGAACCTCGACGAACTGCTGGCCGGGCTCAACACCCAGCAACGTCAGGCGGTCATCCACACCGGTTCGCCGCTGCTGGTCATCGCCGGCGCCGGTTCGGGCAAGACCCGGGTCCTCACCCACCGGATCGCCTACCTGCTGGCCGCCCGGGGGGTGCGACCCGGCGAGATTCTGGCCATCACGTTCACCAACAAGGCCGCGAATGAGATGAAGGAGCGGGTCGCCGCGCTGGTCGGGCCGCGGGCCCGGGCCATGTGGGTCATGACCTTCCACTCGGCCTGCGTGCGGATCCTGCGGTCGGAGGCCAAGCGGCTGGGCTTCAGCACCAGCTTCTCGATCTACGACGCGGCCGACAGCCAACGGCTGGTCACGCTGGTCGCCCGGGAACTGGATCTCGACGCCAAGCGCAACCCGGCCCGGGCGCTCGCGGCCCAGATCAGCAACCTCAAGAACGAGCTCATCGACTGGGAGACGGCTCGCGACCGGGCGTCCAACCACGCCGAACGCACCCTCGCCGAGGTCTACGAGGTCTACCAGCGCCGCCTGGTCGAGGCCAACGCGTTCGACTTCGACGATCTGATCATGACGACCGTCAACCTTCTGCAGGCCTTCCCCGAGGTGGCCGAGCACTTCCGGCGCCGGTTCCGCCACATCATGGTCGACGAGTACCAGGACACCAACCACGCCCAGTACGTGCTGATCCGGGAGCTGGCCGGTCGTCCGGCCGGGGCGGGCGCGCCGCTGACGGTCGACGGCGAGCCGGTCCGGCCGGTCGCGGTCCCCGAAAGCCCGGGGGACGACGCCGAGCCGCTCCCGCCGGCCGAGCTGTGCGTCGTCGGGGACGCCGACCAGTCGATCTACGCCTTCCGGGGCGCGAACATCCGCAACATCGTCGAGTTCGAGGAGGACTACCCCGACGCGACGACGGTGATGCTCGAGCAGAACTACCGCTCGACCCAGACGATCCTGTCGGCGGCGAACGCCGTCATCTCGCGCAACGCGGCCCGCAAGCCCAAGCGGCTGTGGTCGGACGCGGGCGACGGCGAAAAGATCATCGGCTACGTCGCCGACAACGAACACGACGAAGCGGCGTTCGTGGCCGCCGAGGTCGACCGGCTCACCGACGAGGGACTGGCCCAGCCGTTCGAGGTGGCCGTCTTCTACCGGACCAACGCCCAGAGCCGGGTGTTCGAGGAGGTCTTCGTCCGGGTCGGCCTGCCGTACAAGGTCGTCGGCGGGGTGCGGTTCTACGAACGGCGCGAGATCCGGGACCTGCTCGCCTACCTGCGGGTCCTGTCCAACCCGACCGACACCGTCAACCTGCGGCGCATCCTCAACGTGCCCCGGCGGGGGATCGGTGACCGGGCCGAGGCGATGCTGTCCGCCTACGCCGAGCGCGAGCGGGTGCCGTTCGCCGACGCGCTGGGCCGGGTGGACGCCGTGCCGGGGCTCGCGACCCGGTCGGCCAACGCCGTCCGGAGCTTTTCCACGCTGCTGTCCGAGCTGGCCGCGATCGTCCCGGACGGTCCGGTGGCCGTGCTGGAGGCGGTGCTGGCCCGCACCGGGTACCTGGAGGACCTGGCCGCCGAGGACACGATCGAGTCGGCCGGGCGGGTCGAGAACCTGCAGGAACTGGTCGGGGTCGCGCAGGAGTTCCTCGAGCGCACCCCGGACGGCACCCTGGGCGGATTCCTCGAGCAGATCTCCCTGGTCGCGGACGCCGACCAGATCCCGGACGCGGACGGCTCGGGTGGGGTCGTGACGCTGATGACCCTGCACTCGGCCAAGGGGCTGGAATTTCCGGTCGTGTTCCTGACCGGGCTGGAGGACGGCATCTTCCCGCACATGCGGACGCTCGGCGACGCGACCGAGCTGGAGGAGGAACGGCGGCTGGCCTACGTGGGCATCACCCGGGCCCGCACGCGGCTGTACCTGTCCCGCGCGCAGGTGCGGACCGCCTGGGGGCAACCCGCGTACAACCCGGCCTCGCGGTTCCTCGAGGAGGTGCCGGACGCGCTGGTCGACTGGCGGCGGCTGGCCCCCGAGCCGACCTCGTCGACGCCGTCGCGCGCGTCGTCCTGGGCGCAGGAGAACACCCGACCGGGTTACCGGCCGGCCGGGGCGGCGCCCGGCGGCAAGGGGGGCGGCCCGATCGCGCGCCCGGTGCCCAACCTGTCGATCGGCGACCGGGTCAACCACGACTCGTACGGGCTCGGCCGGGTGGTGGCCACCGCCGGGGTGGCCGATTCGGCCGAGGCGACCGTCGACTTCGGGGACGGTGGGTCGGCCAAGCGGTTCCTGCTGCGCTACGCCCCGCTCGAGAAGCTGTAGCGGCCGCCACCGGGTCCGGGCGGCGTCAGATGGTGACGCCGTGGGCGGCCAGCCACCCGAGCGGGTCGATCTTGGTGCCGTTCTGCCCGCCGATCCGCACCTCGAAGTGCAGATGGGGGCCGGTCGACTCGCCGGTCGACCCCTCGTAGCCGATCTGCTGGCCGGTGGCCACCGGCTGGCCGACGCTGACCAGGATCCTGGACAGGTGGCCGTAGCAGGTCACCACGCCATTGTCGTGCTGGATCTGGATGAAGTTGCCGTAGCCGGTCTCCCAGCCCGCGTAGATCACGGTTCCGGCGTGCGCGGCGAGGATGGCGGAGCCGTACGGGCCGCCGAGGTCGATCCCCGGGTGGCCGTTCGCCCCACCGAAGCCCTGGGTGAGCCGCCCGATGTCGGGTCGGACCCAGCGGGCCGCGGCGGCCCGGGCCTCTTCGGCCGCCACCGTGGAAACGCGGCGCTGTTGCATGGTGACCATCAGCTCGGCCAGCGCGGAGGCCCGGTCGGACTCGGCGGTCGCCATCCGCTGGGCCGCCGCCTGCTCGGGGGTTGCCGGGACGGGGTGGCTCAACGTCGGGTCGGACAGGGTGTCGGTGGCCGGTCCGGCGGTGGTTCCGGCGGTCGCCGTTCCGGTCGTCGCCGTCCCGGCGATCGACGACGTGGTCATACCGGCCAGGTTGGCCTGCGTGTAGGAGGACGGCGTCTCGGAATGCGCGATGCCGGTGGTCTGCACCATGGCGATGCCGATGGTGGACACGACGGCGGTGGCCACGCCGGTGCGGCGCAACTGGACGGCGGACAGACCCGTGAACCGGGCCCCGCGCGACCGGGACGCCCCGGATCGCCGACCCGACAGACGGTGTCCGTCCCCTTCGGCCCCGGGCCGATAGTGGGAACCGGTGGGCGACTCCGGCAAGCGGTCCTCACTTTCCCGGGCCAGGGCCGGATCGGCCTCGCGGGCGCGCCGTGGTGCGGGGGTCCAGCGCGGCGCCGGGGGGCACGATTCAACCGTTCAGGTTTCGACCGTTTGAGACGGTAACGCACGGTACTCCCACCCCTTGCGCTCCGGTTCGGGACCCTACGCGCGCCGCGCCTATCTGGACAAGACGGACAGGTGGTTGCCCGGCGGACATTGGTTCTTTGGTGGGGGAGCGGTGGGTGGGGTCCGGTCACCGGTAGGTCAGGTGGGCCTGGCGGACCGGGTGGGGGCCGGGAGATCTAACGGCTTTGGACGGCCGTCTGCCCTTCGTCGACCGGCCCGGTCCGATCGGCGTCTTCGGTCCGATCAGCGTCTTCGGTCCGGCCGGAGTCCTCGGCCGGCTCGCCCGACTCGTCCAGCCGGGACAGGGCGATCGCGATCTCGTGCACGACCAGGCCGTTGAACGTCAGGGAGTGGTGGCCGCTGCCCGGGGCCCAGACGTTGCGGACGTCGAGGTCGGGGTGGTCGAGCAGGGCCGACTCGGGCGGCACGACCAGCTGGTCGAGATCCCCGGCGAAGCACAGGAACCGGGTGCGGCAGCCGGGTGCGGGTTCCGCCAGTTCGCGCAGGACCGGCGAGCCGGGCCGCAGCTGGCGTAGCAACGGGTACGGCACCCGGGCCGGCATCAACCGGGCGGCGCGGGTGCCGGTGTGCGGGGTGCCCAGCGTCACCAGGGTGTGGACCCGCTCGTCGCCGCCGAGCTTCTGGACGTAGTAGCGCGCGACCAGGCCGCCGAGCGAGTGCGCGATGACGCACACCCGGCTGTAGCCGCTGCGGTCGCAGGCCTCTTCCACGTGGCGGTCGAGCCGCCGGGCGGCCGAGGCGATGTCGGTCGCGTAGAGCGGCAGGTTGAGGGTGGAGACCCGGCTGAACCCGCGGCGCCGCAGCGTGCGGACCAGCTTCGTGAAGATCGACCGGTTGTCGATCCACCCGTGCAGCAGCAGGATCGGCGTGCCCGGGACGCTGACGTCGCCGACCAGCAGGCTGCGGTGGTGGGCCGACAACCCGGTCATCGTGTAGCGGTCGACCGGTTCGCGGAGCCGTTCGGCGATGAGCCCCACCGGATAGAAGGCCAGGTGGGTGGCCATCCACGCGGCTTCCGCGGCCACCCCCCGCACGGCGGTGGGCAGGCTGAGCGACCGGGCCGGCCGGCGGCCGGAACCGGGCGGGCCCGGCTGTGGCCCGTGCGTCACCCGAGCACCGTTGTCCATCCCCATTTTTTCGCGTCTCCCGCGACCCGGCCGGCCCGGGGACTACCGCGGCTCGAGCCGCCGACCGGACACGCTCAGTTTACAGACGACCGGTCAGTGGGGCCGACCATTTCGCCTCCCGGGCGGTCAGCCGGGCCGCCCGGTCATCGGCCGCCAGCCGATCGAGCGCGGCGGCGATGACGGTCGGAAAGGCCGGGTCGGTCGGGTCCGGGGTAACCGCGCCGGCCAGCCCCAACGCGAGCAGATCGGCCGGTCGGAGCCCGGCCAGCTCGGCGGCCTGCCGAGGGGGAATCCGCAGGGTCACGGCCGCGCCTTCCGGGGACAGCGCCGTGAGGTAGCCGTCCGGCCCGACCAGCACCAGATCGGCGCAGGTGGCGGCGAGCGCCCCGCCGGAGCCCCCTTCGCCGACGATCACGGCGACGGTCGGCGACCGGCATCCGAGCACCGCGCCCATCGCCTCCCCGATCGCCGGGGCGATGCCGTCCGCCTCGGCGTCCGGGCCCGGCTCGGCCCCCGGGGTGTCGACCAGGGTGATCAGCGGGAGATCGAGCCGGTCGGCCAGCCGGGCGGCCCGGGTCAGGAGCCGGTAGCCGGCCGGGGACGGCCGGCGGTCCCGGTCGGCGGCGAGGGCCACGCCGACGACCGGCCGGTCCGGCCGGCCCGGCGCGCCGGTCAGGCGACCGGTCCGGGCCGCGACCGACCCGTCCGACCCCCGCAGTGCCACGCCGCCCCGGACCAGGTCGGCCAGCAGCTGGTGGGGGGCCGGTCGGGGCGCGCCGCGGGCGGCGGTGACCTGCTCCCAGCCGTCCCGGCGCGACCGGTTGGCGGGCGTCGGGACCGCCGATTCGGTCGCCCCCAGGTGCGGGGCAGCCGGGTGCGGGGGGGCCGGATCGTCCGCGCTTCCGGCCCGGGGAGCCAAGGACGCCAGGGCCGCCTCCAGCCACCCCGCGACGCCAGCCGGCCCGGTCACCGCGTCGACCAGACCGGCCTGGTAGGCGGTCCGGGCCGTGTGGCTGCCGGGCGGGACCCGGCGGCCGGTGGTCACCTCCACCACCCGGGGTCCGGCGAACCCGACGGTGGCGCCCTCCAGCGCGATCCGCAGGTCGGCCCGGCAGCCGACCGTCACCCACACTCCGCCGGTGGTCGGATGGTCGACGATCGCGATGTGCGGCTGCCCGGCCCGGGCCAACCGGGCCAGCGCGAGGGTGGCCCGGGGCAGGCCGACCAGGCCGGCCACCCCTTCCTGGAGGCGGGTGCCGCCGCTGCGCAGGAACGTGATCAGCGGAACGCCGGCCGCCCCGGCGGCGGCCGCGGCGTCGGTCAACCCGGTCGCCTCCGCTTCGCCGAAACTGCCGCCGAAGATCTCGAAGTCCCAGACCGCCGCCACGGCCGGATAGCCCAGGACGGTCCCCGCCCCCCAGCGCAGCGCCGTGCGGGGGGTGTAACCGGGCCAGCCCAGCCGGTCGGGGGCGGTCGGGCCGGGTGCCCGCAGCGCGATCCCGGCCAGCAGTGCCGCGCGCCACCCGTCGTCCCGGCCGGCGGTGCGTGCGGCGCCGGCCGCCGGTCGGTCGCCGGTCGTCGCGGCCTCAGGCGACCGGGCGTCGGGACGGTGCGCTTCAGCGGCCACGGAACTAGTGTTCCGCCTGCGGGGGATACCGGCGAGGGGAGCGGTTCGTGGGGCAGGCCGGGCGGCGGATCCGGGTCGTCGTCGCGAAGCCGGGCCTGGACGGTCACGACCGTGGGGTCAAGATCGTGGCGCGGGCGCTGCGGGACGCCGGCCTGGAGGTCGTCTACACCGGGCTGCACCAGACCCCGGAGCAGATTGTCGAAACCGCCATCCAGGAGGATGCCGACTGCATCGGGCTGTCGGTGCTCTCGGGGGCCCACCTGACGTTGTTCGCGCGGGTCATCGCGCTGCTGCGGGAGCGGGACGCGGCCGACATCGTCGTCATCGGCGGCGGCATCATCCCGGCCGCTGACCAGCCCGATCTCGAGGCCATGGGGGTCGCGGCGGTCTTCCGGCCGGGTTCGACCACGACCGAGATCGTCGACTGGATCGAGGCGCACGTGGCGGGCGCCGCCGCCTGACCGCGCCGCGGGGGTGACAATTCGGGCGTGCTCGCTCCCCTCGGTCGTGACGATCCCCGCCGCATCGGTCCGTACCGGCTGCAGAGCCGGCTCGGGGCCGGCGGGATGGGCGTGGTCTATCTCGGGTTCACCGATAGCAACCAGCCGGTGGCGGTCAAGGTCGCCTCCGCGATCCTGGCCGGCGACAGCCAGTTCCGCACCCGTTTCGCGCACGAGGTGGCGGCCGCCCGGCGGGTCCGGGGCGGCTGCGTGGCCGGCGTGCTCGACGCGGACACGACCGCCGAGCAGCCGTGGATGGTCACCGAGTACGTCGACGGGGTGAGTCTCGCGGACGCCGTCGCCCGCCGGGGGCCGCTCGGTGACCGGATGGTGCGCGGCCTGGCCGTCGGGCTGGCCGACGCGCTCGTGGCGATCCACGCGGCCGGCGTCGTGCACCGCGACCTCAAACCGTCGAACGTGCTGCTGGCCTGGGACGGCCCCAAGGTCATCGACTTCGGGATCGCCCGACTGCCCGACACCGAGCGGCTCACCCGGGCCGGGCACGTGGTGGGCACGCTGGCCTGGATGGCGCCCGAGCACCTGCAGGGTCAGGACGTGACGGCGGCCGTCGACGTGTTCGGGTGGGGGGCATGCGTCGCGTTCGGGGCGACCGGGCGCCATCCGTTCGGCGAGGACCGTTCCGCGGCGGTCGCCTTCCGGGTGGTCAACGAGGCGCCGGATCTCACCGGGCTGCCCGCCGACCTGGCCGGCCCGGTGGCTGCCGCGCTGGCCAAGAACCCGGCCGACCGGCCCCGGGCGTCCGCCCTGCTCGCCGGGCTGCTGGCCGCTCCGACCGGCCCGACCGCCGGTGGCTCCGGGCCGCGGCCGGCGCCCACCGCGGTGGCGACCCGGGCCTACCTGAGCGACGTGTGGGCGCCGCCCTCCCGGTCGGACCCGAACCGGTCGGACCCGAACCGGCGGGGGCCGCTGCGGTCGGAGGCGCCCCGGCCGGCCCCGACCCGGCGCGACCCGTCCCGCCCGGAGCCGCCGCCCTGGTCGGCGCCGCCGGCCCGGCCCG
>JAMFSN010000072.1 GCA_026225295.1 Frankia alni | reverse complement strand
GGTCGGTCTTGGTCGTGAGGCCGGTTCCGGACGCCGGGTCGTTGCTGCCGGTCAGGATGCCGGACACCGCCACCGCCGTGGCGATGACCACGGCCGCCGCCACGCCGGCGAGCAGCAGGCCGCGCCGGTTGTGTTCCTCGGGCGGAGGGGGCGGGTCGCCGACGCGGTAGGCGCCGGTCCGCGGTCCGCCGCCCCCGGGCGCGATCCGGGTGCTGCCGGGGTCGTATTCGTCCCCGAGGGGGACCAGGCCGTCGTTGGTCAGCCCAACGCCCCGGGTGCGCCCGCTCAGCCCGATGGACCCTGTGCCGGGACCCACCCCGGCGCCGGCCGCCACGCGCTGGGTCTCGTAGTGGGCGCCCTCGTACTCGTTCCCGGCGTACGCCGCCGCCCCGTAGCGCGTCGCGTCGTCGTGGGACCAGCCGTCCGAGCCGGGATCGCGATGGCCCGCCTGACGGGGCGAGCCGAAGACGACCCCGCCGGCCGCCGCGCCGACCAGGCCGGTCTCGGCGTCGTGGTTGAACTCGCCGCCACCGCCCCCCGGGCCGCCGAGGCCGAGGCTGGTCGCGCCGTCGTCGTCGTAGTCATCGGGGTGGGCGCCCTCGTTGAGCGCCGCCTCGCCGCCGGTCGGCTCGTCGTCCTCCTCGGCCGCACCGTCCTCGGCCAGGGTCGAGGGACGGCGGGTCACCGTGTCGGGCACCGGCCGGGCGTTGCCGGCGATCGGGCGCAGCCGTTGCCGGATCTCGGCCAGCGCCGGGCGTTCCTCGGGGCCGCGGTCGAGCAGGTCGGCGAGCAGCGGCTCCAGTGGTCCGGCCCGCTCGAACGGCCGGCGCCGGCCCTCGACCACGGCGGTCAGCACCGCGTAGGTCTCGGGGCCCTCGAACGGCGGATGGCCTTCAACGGCCGCGTACAGCGTGGCGGCCAGCCCCCACAGGTCGCTCGCCGAGGTACCGGAGGATCCCCGCACCCGTTCCGGCGCGATGTAGGCCGGCGATCCGACCAGGGCGCCGGTACCGGTCAGGGTGGCGTCACCTTCGGTGGCGGCGATGCCGAAGTCGGTCAGCCGGACCCGGCCGTCCCGGCCGAGCAGCACGTTGCCCGGCTTGACGTCGCGGTGGAGGACCCCGGCGGAATGCGCGGCCCCGAGCGCCTCGGACAGGGACAGGCCGATGGCCGCGACCCGGGCCGGGTGCAGCGGTCCGTCGGCCCGGATGACCTCGCCGAGGCTTTCCGCGTCGACGAGTTCCATGATGATCCAGTGTCGCGACGCGTCCTCGACGACGTCGAACACGGTGACGATCGAGGAGCTGTGCAGGCGGGCCAGGGCCCGGGCCTCGCGCAGCACGCGGGCGCGGATGGCGTCCCGGTCCTTCTGGGCTCCGGCCAGGGGAACCAGGATTTCCTTGACCGCGACCGGTCGCTGGAGGAGTTCGTCCTCGCCGCGCCAGACGACGCCCGCGCCGCCCCGCCCCACCGGGGCATCAAGACGGTAACGACCGCCGACAACGCGCGGCTCATCATCGCGCGGGTCCTGGCGCGATCCCCGTCCTGACCGTGACACATCGGAGAGTGTCCCAGACCGCCTGGGGGGCGTAGCGCGCCCCCCGCTTGTTCGCTGTGCATTCACCTCGGGAGCGGCGGTGGTGTCCGTGCCGTGTCCCGGCCCGTCCGACGGCGTCATGAGCCCGGTCGGAAGGTCGCGAAGATCGTGCGCATCAGACTGAGCCCGTCCTGCCACTTGTCCTCGGGCTCACGCCACAGCAGCGCATACCCGTGCCCGTTACGTACCACACCAAGGTCCAGTTCATGGATAGTCTGCCCGCCCATGGTCACGGAGAACTCCCATACTGCGGCATTCGTGCCGTCTTTGCCGTCCGCGGGGCGGAACGAGATCAGTCGGTAGTCCTGCGAGCTGGTGCGGACGCCAGCCTCCTGCTCGCGCCAGGCGCGGATGGCGGACGGCCCGGCCGTGGCCGCGGCCTGGATCCGCAGGAACGGGTAGCCGGAGGCCGCGGAGAAGTCCTTCCCGCCGTCGTTCGGCTTGGCGGCCCACCCGGTCGGCAGCGCCACCGACCAGCCGGCCGGGTTCCGGACGGATTCGAAGCCACGCGGTGCGGCCGCCGGAGCGGTCGTCGTCGGGACGAGCTCGCCGAGGTCCTCGTCGCTGGTCGCCGACGCGGTGGCGGTCGCGTTGGAGCCGGCGCTCGGGCTGAGGCTCGGCGACGCGCTGGCGCCGGGCGACCCGCCCGACCGGCTCGGTCGGGCGGTGGGCGCGGTGGTCGCGGGGGCGACCGGACCCGGGCCCGACGATCCGCCCGACAACATCAGCGCCAGGGTGACCGCCGCCGCCACGACCAGGGCGGCCAGCACCACCGCGAGCAGGATGGTGCGTGAGTGGGAGGGTCGGCCGGAACCGCCCAGTGGGGCCCCGGTCCGGGTCGTCGTCGCAGGAGTGCTCTCTGTCCCGCCACCGCCGGGCGCGGCCGGGCCGGTCGCCGCTTCGGCGGTCGGAGGGCCCAGGTCGACGAGCGGTCCCGGTTCGGGGGCCGGCGCCGGTCGGGTAGCGACCTCCGGTCCGGTCGGTTCGGGGGTCGGTGGTCCGCCGGCGGTCGACTCGTAGCTGGCGGTCGGTCCGGCGCTGGTCGAACCGGCGGTCGCCGGTTCACTCCCGGCGGGCGGCGAGGGGTCCGCGACCGGGCCTTCGTCCGTCAGCACGTCGAGGCCGATGTCCGACGGGTCCGGGAGTCGGCCGCCGGGGTTCCCGGGCGCGTCCGGGGTGCCGGCGTGGGCGGTGCCGGCCGTCGATGAGACCGGGACGGTGCTCGCCGATCCGTCGACCTCCCGAGCCCCGTACGCCTCGTCGACCGGTTCGGTTGGTCTGGGGTGGGTCCGCCGCGGCGGCGGGACGGAACCGTCGGGAACTGCGCCGGCCGGGACGGAGCCGACGGGAACTGTGCCGGCCGGGACGGAGCCGTCGGGAACTGCGCCGGCCGGGACGAAGCCGACGGGAACTGTGCCGGCCGGGACGGAGCCGACGGGACCAGCGACGGTCTCGCCCTCGTAGGCGCGGGCCGGCGGGACGGCGGTCCCGGTCGCCGCGGTCGGCCGTTCGGTCCCGTCGTCCTCGTAGCGTTCCGCGATCTCCCGCAGCCGGCCGCGGGCCTCGGCGAGCGACGGCCGGCGGCCCGGAACGGAGTCCATCAGCTCGGTGAGGACCTCGCGCAGGGCACCGGCGTGCCGGAACGGCCGGCGGCGGTCCTCGACGACGGCGGCCAGGGTCGCGATCGCGCCCTCGCCGGCGAAGGGCGGCTCGCCCTCGACCGCGGCGAACAGCGTCGCGCCCAGCCCCCAGATGTCGCCGGCGGCCCCGGCGCTGGCCCCCCGGGCCCGCTCGGGGGCGATGTAGGCGGGCGACCCGAGCAGCATCCCGGTGCCGGTCAGCGTCGCGTCCCCTTCGGTCTGGGCGATGCCAAAGTCGGTGAGCCGGGCCCGGCCCTCCTGGTTGATGAGCACGTTGCCCAGCTTGACGTCGCGGTGCACGACCCCGGCCCGGTGCAGGGCCTCCAGCGCGTAGGCGAGGCTGATGCCGATCCGGGCGGTGCCGGCCGGCGACAGCGGACCCGATTCGCGCACGATCTCGGCCAGGGACAGGCCGTCGACGTACTCCATGACGATCCATGGGTGATCGTCGGCGTCGATCACGTCATACACGGTGACCAGCCCGGGGTGGTGCAGGCGGGCCGCCGCCCGGGCCTCGCGCAGCACCCGCTCGCCGATCAGATCCCGTTCGGCCTGGGAGGCCATCGGGGGGAGCCGGACCTCTTTGATCGCGACCCGGCGGCGCAGCAGGGTGTCTTCGCCCTCGCGCACGATGCCGCCCCCGCCGCTGCCGAGCAGCCGACCGATCCGGTAGCGACCCGCCAGCCGCCCGTCCGGTTCGGCGGCGCGGTCGCTCGGCATGGGTGGCCCTGCCCTCCGCGTTTCGTGAAGCTGTGTCCGTGGCCGGGGCCTCCAGGTGCGGCCCGCCCGTTCCCGCTGCCGGGCCGGCGGATCCGAACGCGGCACCACGGCATGGGCCGACCGCGCAGCACCTGCATCGCCGGTGGGAGCATTGTTACAAGACCGTTCCCTGGATGATGCTCCGGGGCGGTCGGTATGACCGAATCGCCTCGAGATCCCGGAGCGCCTGTGGCATCGATCGACTGGGACGGTTTGCGGGCCGCCGCGGTCGACGCGGCCCGACTCGCCTACGCACCGTATTCACGACTCCGGGTGGGGGCGGCGGCGCTGGTGGACGACGGCCGCGTCGTGACCGGCTGCAACGTCGAGAACGCCTCCTACGGGCTGGCTCTGTGCGCCGAATGTGGGCTGGTCAGCGCCCTGCACGCCACGGGTGGGGGCCGGCTGGTGGCCTTCGTGTGCGTCGCCGCGGCGGGGGCCGGACCGGCCCCGGTCCTGATGCCGTGCGGACGGTGCCGCCAGCTCCTCCACGAGCACGGGGGCGCCGCGCTGCTGGTCGCGACGGACGCCGGCCCCCGGCCGCTCGGTGAACTGCTGCCGGCCGCGTTCGGGCCGGGTGACCTGCCGGCATGACCGCGCCCGGACCGACGTTCGACGTCGTCGACCTGATCCGGGTCAAGCGCGACGGCGGCCGGTTGCCCGACGCGGCCATCGACTGGCTGATCAGCGCCTACGCGCGCGGCCAGGTTCCGGACGAGCAGATGGCCGCGTTCGCGATGGCGGTGGTCTGGCGGGGGATGGCGCCGGACGAGCTGAGCCGGTGGACCGCGGCCATGGTGGCCAGCGGACGGCGCCTCGATCTGGGCGGGCTCGGGCGTCCCACCGTCGACAAGCATTCGACCGGGGGCGTCGGTGACAAGGTCTCGCTGGTGCTGGTCCCGCTGGTCGCGGCGTGCGGGGCGGCCGTCCCGCAGCTGTCCGGCCGCGGCCTCGGGCACACCGGCGGGACGCTCGACAAGATGGAGGCCATCCCCGGCTGGCGCGCGACCCTGCCGCTCGGCCGGATGCGGGATCTGCTGGCCGAGGTGGGCGGCGTGATCTGCGCCGCCTCCGATGACCTGGCCCCCGCCGACCGCCGCCTGTACGCGTTGCGCGACGTGACCGGGACGGTCGAGTCGATCCCGCTCATCGCTTCGTCGATCATGAGCAAGACGATTGCCGAGGGCACCTCGGCGCTGGTCCTGGACGTCAAGGTCGGCTCGGGCGCCTTCATGACCGACCGGTCCAGGGCCCGGGAACTGGCCCGGGCCATGGTCGGGTTGGGCACGGCCGGCGGGGTGCGCACCGTGGCCCTGCTGACCGCCATGGACACCCCGCTGGGCCGGACCGCCGGCAACGCGCTCGAGGTCGCCGAGGCGGTCGAGACGCTGCGCGGCGGTGGCCCGGCGGATGTCCGGGCCGTCACCGTGGCGCTCGCCCGCGAAATGCTGGCCCTGGTCGGACTGGACGGATGCGATCCGGCCGCGGCGCTCGACGACGGGCGGGCCTACGACGGGTGGCGGCGGATGGTGGCCGCCCAGGACGGCGACCCGGATGCGTCGCTGCCGGTCGCCCGGCACGTCGAGACGCTGACCGCCCCGACCGGCGGCCTGGTGCGGCGGGTCGAGGCCCGGGCCGTCGGGGTGGCGGCCTGGCAGCTGGGCGCGGGCCGGGGCCGCCAGCAGGACGCGGTGTCGGCGGCGGCCGGCGTCCGGTTGCTGGCCGTCGAGGGCGACCGGGTGCCGGCCGGCGCCCCGCTGGCCGAGCTGCACGCCGACGATCCGGTCCGGTTGGCCCGGGCGACCCGGACCCTGGCCGCCGCGTTCGAGATCGGGGCGGCGCCACCGGTCGGGTCGACCGGTCCCGACCGCGTGCTGGAGCGGATCACGTCCGCCGAGGAGTAGGGCGGCGAGGAGTAGGGCGGCGCGGAGCAGGCCCGGCGCGAAATTGACCGATGCGGCGGCTACCGTTCGGTCATGACGACCCCGCCCGTTCCCACCCTCGACGAGATCCGCCGCGTGCCCAAGGTGCTGCTGCACGACCACCTGGACGGCGGCCTGCGGCCCGCGACCATCGCGGAGCTGGCCGACGAGACGGGCTACGGCGGACTCCCGACGACCGACCCCGCCAAACTCGCCACCTGGTTCCGGGGGGCGTCGCACAGCGGGTCGCTGGTGCGGTACCTGGAGACCTTCACCCACACGGTCGGGGTCATGCAGACCGCCGACGCCATCGCCCGGGTGGCCCGGGAGTGCGCGCAGGATCTGGCCGCCGACGGCGTCGTCTACGCGGAGGTCCGGTTCGCGCCGGAGCTGCACATCGAACGCGGCCTGTCGACGGACGCCGTCGTCGAAGCGGTGCTGGACGGCTTCCGCGCGGGTTCAGCCGGTACCGGGCTGCGCATCCGGGCCCTGCTGACCGCGATGCGCCACCAGGCCCGGTCGCTGGAGATCGCGGAACTGGCCGTGCGCTGGCGCGACAGCGGCGTCGTCGGCTTCGACATCGCCGGCGCCGAGGCGGGCAACCCGCCGACCCGGCACCTGGACGCGTTCCAGTACATCCAACGGGCGAACGGCCACTTCACCATCCACGCCGGCGAGGCGTTCGGACTCCCGTCCATCTGGGAGGCGCTGCAGTGGTGCAACGCCGATCGGCTCGGCCACGGGGTCCGGATCATGGACGACATCAGTGTCGATCCGGACGGCACGGTGATCCTCGGTGACCTGGCCAACTACGTACGCGACGTCCGGGTGCCGCTCGAGATGTGCCCGACCTCGAACGTCGACACCGGCGCCGCCCCCTCGATCCTGGATCACCCGATCGGGCTGCTGCGCAAGCTGTACTTCCGGGTGACGGTCAACACCGACAACCGGTTGATGAGCGGGGTGACGCTCTCGAGTGAGTTCGCGACCCTGGTCGACGCGTTCGGGTACGGGTGGCCCGACATCCGGTGGCTGACGATCAACGCGATGAAGTCGGCGTTCCTGCCCTTCGATCAGCGACTCAGGGTGATCAACGAGATCATCAAGCCGGGCTTCGCCGCCGCTGTTCCGGCATGACCGACGCGACGCCCGAGGCCGCGACCGATCTGCTGGTCGGCGCGGACGGCCGGGTCCGCTGCCGGTGGGCCGGTTCGACCCCCGAGTACGCGACCTACCACGACACCGAGTGGGGGCGCCCGGTCCACGGGGCCGACGCGTTGTTCGAGCGGCTGTCCCTGGAGGCGTTCCAGTCGGGTCTGTCGTGGCTCACGATCCTGCGCAAGCGACCGGCGTTCCGGGCCGCCTTCGCCGGGTTCTCGATCCTGGCCGTGGCGGACTTCGGACCGGCCGACGTCGACCGGTTGCTGGCCGACGCCGGCATCGTACGGAACCGGCGCAAGATCGAAGCGGTCATCGCCAACGCCCGGGTCCTGGCCGATGGTCCCGACCTCGACGCCCTGTTCTGGTCGTTCGCGCCG
>JAMFSN010000388.1 GCA_026225295.1 Frankia alni | reverse complement strand
TGCTGGAGCGGACCCGGCCGACGATGACCAACGGGTTCGCGGTCGCCGTCGCCCCCCTGGCGGCCGACCCGACTTATCCCCGCCGTGACCTCGGCTCCATGCGCCGTGGCAACCTGTACCCGATCATGCCGCCCGACGTTCGCCCGGCCGACCCCGGCCTGCGGCACTCGATGCTCGGCATGACCGAGGGCGGCAGCACCGTCCTGCTCAGCGAGGACGACTCCGACCAGCCGGAAAGCCGCCGCGGCTCATTCGGCCAGCCCGCCCCCGGTTTCGCCGCCCGCGTGGCCGACCCCGACACCGGCCTGGACTGCCCGCCGGGGGAGCCGGGCGAGCTGTGGCTGCGCGGCCCGTTCCTCATGGAGGGGTACTACGGGCGCGAACGCGGCCAGACGTTCACCGACGACCAGTGGTACCGCACCGGCGACCAGTTCACCGCCGACGCCGACGGCTTCTATTACTTCAAGGGACGTCGCGGCGAGATGATCAAGACGTCCGGCTCCAACGTGTCGCCGCGAGAGGTCGAGGCGGCCATCGCCGACCTGACCGGCCTGACCGCCTACGTGGTCGGCGTCGAGGACGAGGCCCGCGGGCAGGTCGTCACCGCCATGATCCGGGTCCCGGCCGGGCACGACCGCCCCGACCCGGACAAACTTCGTGAGCAGCTGCGCACCCGGCTGTCGGCCTACAAGGTGCCACGGCGGATCGTCTTGGCCACCGACGCGGAGGTACCGATGATGTCAAGCGGCAAGGTCGACCTGCGAGCGCTGAAGGCCAGGCTCCGCGATGCCTGACGCAGCGACGAGCCCGGGCACCCTCCCCGAGCTGCTCCGCCGCAACACCGCCGCCCACGGCGGCAAGCCCGCCGTCATCGGCGACGACGCCACCGTCAGCCACGCGGGCCTCGACGACGACAGCCGGGCCCTGGCCGCCCGCCTGGTCGCCGCCGGCCTGACGAAGTCATCGCGGGTCGCCCTGCTGGCCCCCAACGGCACCCAGTGGGCGGTGACGGCGGCGGCGGTGATGCGCATCGGTGCCACCCTGGTACCGCTCAGCACCCTGCTCAGGCCGCCCGAGCTGCGCGCGGCCCTGGTCACGGCGGCCGTCACCGACCTCATCCTCACCCCCGGCTACCGGGCCCGTGACTACCGGGCGGAGCTGGACGAGGCGGCGCCCGGCGTGCTGGCGAGCACCCGGGCGGGGGAGCGGCACCAAACCCTTCCGTTCCTCCGGCACGTGTGGCCGATCGACGACCTGCCCGCGCCCGCCGTGGCCGACGACCTCGTCGAGGCCCTTGAGTCCGCCGTGCGCCCGGCCGACGACCTGGCCATCCTGTTCACCTCCGGCAGCCGCGGCGCCCCCAAGGGCGTCATCCACACCCACGGCAACGCCCTGCGGGCCGCCGCCGCCAGCCTCGAAGTCCGCCGCCTCGGCCCGCGGGACCGGCTCTACATCCCGATGCCGCTGTTCTGGACCGGCGGCTTCTCCATGGGGCTGATGAGCGTCCTCGTGGCCGGCGCGACGCTGCTGACGGAGTCGGGTTCCGACCCCGACGCCACCCTCGACCTGCTGGAAAAGCACCAGGTGACGCTGTTCCGCGGCTGGCCCGACCAGGCCGCCAGGATCGCCGCCCGCCCCCGGTTCGCCACCGCCGAGCTGTCCAGCCTGCGCCGGGGCAGCCTGCCCGCCGTCATGGGGGACCGCGACCGGCCGGCCCCGGGTGCGCGGGGCAACCTGATGGGGATGACCGAGAGCTTCGGCCCCTACTGCGGATACCGGCTTGACCAGGACATGCCCCCGGCCAAGCACGGCAGCTGCGGCCAGCCGCTGCCGGGCGTTGAGATCCGGATCACCGACCCCGATACCGGCCAGCCGGTTGAACCGGGCACCGACGGCGAGATCCGCCTGCGCGGCCCCAACCTGATGCGCGGCCTCTGCGGCCGGGTGCGCGACGACACGTTCGACGCCGACGGCTTCTACCCGACCGGCGACCTCGGCGCGCTCGACGCCGACGGCTTCCTGTGGCTGCGCGGCCGCCTGGACGACATGTTCAAGGTCAAGGGGGCCACCGTGTACCCGGCCGAGGTCGAGTCGGCCCTCGCCGCCGTCGACGGCGTCCGCCAGGCCTACGTGACCAGGGTGCCGGTCGCCGACGGGGCGGACGCGGTCGGCGCCGTCGTCGTCTCGGCCCGTCCGGCCGCCGAGATCGCCGTCGACGTGGCCGGCCGGCTCAGCTCGTTCAAGGTGCCGACCCGGTGGCTGATCCTGGCCAGCGTCGACGACGTCCCCAGGACCCCGACCGGCAAGGTCGCCCCGTCCGACCTGCGCGACCTGCTGCTTTCGGCCGGACAATCGCCGTCCTCGGCCGGCTAGCCACATACCTTTACATGTTTTAGGGTAGTTCGGGGCTGTGAAGGCTTGTCGTAGCGTCACGGCCCTCCCTAGACTCATGAACGGGATTCCAATTCAGCCAGTTACGCAGGCGTAGCCGACGAGTGCTGCGCGAGAAACCCGGAGGTGGACGGTGGAGCTTAGCTACCGTGCGTTCGACGCCGACAACCACTACTACGAGCCCCTCGACGCGTTCACCCGCTACCAGGACCCGAAGATGCGCCGTCGCGGCGTGCAGGTGGTGCGGGACGGCAAGCGGGTGTACCTGGTGGTGGCCGACAAGATCAACCGCTTCATTCCGAACCCCACCTTCGACCCGGTCATCGTCCCGGGCATCATCGAGCTGAAGGTCCGCGGCGAGATCCCGCCCGGCACCGACCCGAAGACGCTGGTCGCGGTCGAGCCGATCCACCCCGAGTACCGCGACCGCGACGAGCGCCTCAAGGTCATGGACCGCCAGGGCCTTGGCGAGGCCCTGCTGTTCCCGACCCTCGGCGTCGGGGTGGAGCAGGGATTGCGCGACGACGTCGGCGCGACCATGCACGCCTGCCAGGCGTTCAACCGCTGGCTCGAAGAGGACTGGGGCTTCGCCTACCAGAACCGCATCTTCGCCGCCCCGATCCTGTCGCTGGCCGACCCGGTCGAGGCCGGGCGGCAGCTCGACGACCTGATCGCCCGGGGCGCCAGGCTCATTCACCTGCGCCCGGCCCCGGTCCCGTCGGCCGACGGCCCGAAGTCGTTCGGCGACAAGGCGCACGACCCGTTCTGGGCGCGGCTGGCCGAGGCGGGCATCCCGGTCGCCTTCCACCTGGGCGACAGCGGCTACCTGACCTACTCGGCCGCCTGGGGCGGCCCGTCCGAGTTCGAGCCGTTCACCACCGACGACCCGCTCAGCGCGGTGCTGGTCGACGACCGCGCCATCTACGACACGATGGCGTCGATGATCACCCACGGCGTGCTCACCCGGTTCCCGACGCTGCGCGTCGCCAGCATCGAGAACGGCTCCGACTGGGTCGCGATCCTCGCCAAGCGGCTGCGCAAGAAGGCCAACCAG
>JAMFSN010000387.1 GCA_026225295.1 Frankia alni | reverse complement strand
GGCACCGCTCCCGATCACGGCATTAGCAGCGCTGCCGCCACCGAGGATCGAAAGCTCTCCGCCTGACGAAACCGTCGCGCCGACCTCCGTGCCGGCGACCATCTCGGTGCCGCCCGCCAGAATCAGCGTGGCACTGCCCAGGCCGCCCGAACTCACGACTTCGATGCCGCCGCCCGAGACGACACTGGCTGATGCCGTCCCCCCCAGCATGACCGTTTCGGTTCCGAATGCGCCGACGCTCGTGACATCGACGACAGCCCCGGAATCGATCACCAGGTCGCCGCCGTCCAGGATCTGCAGCCCGGACGAAACGGCGCCGCTTACGATCGTGATGACGGTTTCGACGACCTCGGTACCGCCGTCGAGGACAACGCCGCTGGCAGTTCCGCCGCTCGAGACGTAGAGAATCCCTCCGGAAGAGAGGACAGTGCCGCTTGCCGTCCCGCCGCTCATGACGACGAGAACCCCGCCCGACTCGACGGTCGCTCCGAGATCGAGCCCGCCTGACGATACCGTTTCGGTGCCTGCAATATCGGTCGAACTCGCCGTTCCGCCCGACAGCACGAAGAGGCTCCCCCCAGTTTCGACTTGAGCCGATATCGCGGTCCCGCCCGACAGGTACTCGAACCCGGCAATATTGCCGCCATCGTCGGTGCCTTGGGCAAAGATCGTCTGAATGCCGCCGATATCGACGAGTGATCCGCTCGCGATACCGCCCGAGGACACGGCAGCAGAACCACCGAATCCGACGTAAGATTGCAACAGGAGCCCGCCCGATAGGACCGTGGCCTCACCTCCGAACATGATGTCGGATGCCGAGTCGATCCCGCCAGCTTCAATGACCTCCTGTCCGCCTAGCAAGAGGCTCTGATCGGCATTACCAGCACTTAGGATCGTTTCGACGCCGCCGCTCGAGACGATCGTGCCGTCGGCGGTTCCGCCCGCTGCCACATTCAAGGCGCCGCCGCTCTGGACGCTCGCAGCCGAGGCCCTACCGCCGCTCTGGATCGAGAGTGTGCCGCCGGCGGAGATCACGCTCGCCTGCCCGACGCCGCCCGAGAGCAGGATCTCAACCCCGCCGCTGGAAACGATCGCCCCAAGCGTCTCGCCGCCCGAGAGAACGATCTCAGGCGTACCCGCCGATACGCTCACGGCGCTGGCGCTGACCCCAGCAGAGACCATGAGTGCATTAGTGATCTCAGTCCCGCCAGCCTCTACGGTCACGCCGGTCGTTCCAACGCCGCTCGCGACATAGAGAAGGCCGCCCGAGGAGACTACCGTGCCGCTGAGCGAGGCGCCGCTGAGCGCAATCATCACGCCCCCGGCATCGACCACCCCGCCCGCATCGGTGCCGCCGGAGGAAACCAGTTCGGTGCCGCCGCTTCCGACCGCGGCAGCGCTTGCGACACCGCCGCTCACGAGCGTGAGCACGCCCCCAGAGGTGATCGCCGCACCGGATTCGACGCCTGCAACCGTTTCGCTGCCGCCGGCCAGGATCTGAGTGCCGCTGCCGCTGCCGCCGGCATTGATCGTCTCTGAACCGCCGCTCGACAGGATGGTGCCGGAGGCCACGCCGCCCGCGCCAACCTGCTCGCTACCGAAAACGCCGACCGTGATCCCCTCGGCGATGCTGCCCGACCCGACGATCAGATTGCTGCCATCGAGAATGGTAAGGCCCGACGACACAATTCCACTGCCGACGATGGTCGTGCTGTAAATGATCTCGGTCGCGCCGGACTCGACGATCAATCCGCTCGCCGTGCCGCCGCTCGACACGACGATGGTGCCGCCGGACGATACCACCGTCCCGTTGGCCGTCCCGCCGCTCAGAACGTAGAGGATGCCGCCCGACTCGACCGTGGCTCCGACGTTCGTGCCGCCGGAGGACACCGCCTCGCTACCGCCGGGGCCGACATCGGTCATGCTGGCGCTGCCGCCCGAGAGCACCACCAGGCTGCCGCCGGCTTCGACACTGGCGCTGCTCGCAATCCCACCCGAGAGATATTCGGTACCGGCGATCTGGCCTTGAGTGTCCGTACCACCCACGTAGATGGTCTCGCTGCCGCCGGGGCCTACCTCGGTCTTGATGG
>JAMFSN010000071.1 GCA_026225295.1 Frankia alni | reverse complement strand
TGACTCCGAAGCCGCGGCACAGTCCCGGCCGGGCCCGGGAGGTAAACGTTCGCGGAATAGTCACGCAGCGTAGGAGCCGGGACAGGGTCCGGGCCGCCCTTCGGTCCGACCCCGTACCCGCCGGATGCGGGCACAGGCGCCGTTGTCTAGGGGACGGCCCGAGACCTCTGCCGGGCTGCCTAGCAGCACCCCCATGACGGCCGGAGCGGCGCCCAGCGCCAACCGGACCTGGCACCCCGCGACGCGCCCAACAGGAACGCGCCGCCGGCCCGGATGGTGAGGGGACACCTCCGCCACCAGCCATCTCACGAGTGAATGGCCGACGGTACAGGGCGCCGGCCGGCTCGTGTCAACCGGCACGCCGACCTGGGTTTTCGCGTTGTTCATGCTGGTCAGGGCGTCGCGACAACTCCCCCGATTGCGTGAGCGTTGTCCGGGGAGACACACCTTTCCGGAAAATGTCACAGTGAGTAACAATCGGGAGTCGCTTAGGTCGTAGATCCCCGGGCATCCTATCGACATTCGATGGCACCAAGGTGTCGGAATGACCGATCCGGCGGACGGGTCATCGGACGGCGGTGGTCACCGGCTGTCCGCGCCATCGGCGACGAAGACCGGCTCGCCCCGGACCACGGTGCGCAGGCACCGCGGGGCGGGCCCGGCCAGGTCGGGCAAACCCGCGACGCCCGCCCGCGGGTCGGTCGACCACCCGGCGATCCGATCGTCGGGCACCTGTACCACCAGTTCGCCCGGCACCGCCCACACCGCGAAGGACGCTGGCCGGCCGGGCGCGAGCTCCCCGCTGCCGTCGCCCTCGGCGCGGGCCGCGCGCCAACCGCCCCGGGTCGCGGCCGAGAAGGCGGCCCGCGCCGACAGCGCGGCGCCGGGCGAATGGTGCCGGGCGGCGGCCCGGACCCCGGCCCACGGGTCGAGCGGGGTGACCGGCGCATCCGAGGACAGGGCCAGCACGACCCCGGCGGCGGCCAGCCCCGCGAAGGGGTTCATCGCGGCCGCGCGCTCCTGGCCGAGCCGCTCGGCGTACATGCCGTCGGGGCCACCCCAGCGGGCATCGAACGCGGGCTGGACGCTGGCCACGACCCCGAGCCGGGCCATCCGGCGCACGGCGTCCGGGTCGGCCATCTCGCAGTGCTCGAGGCGATGCCGGCCGCCGGCGATCCGGTCCCGGCCGACCCGCCCGGCCGCGGCCTCCAGCCCGTCGAGCACCGCGGCGATCGCGGCGTCGCCGATGGCGTGGAAACCGATCTGCGCCCCGGCCGCGGTCGCTTCCAGGACCTGTTCACGCACGTCGTCCACGTCGAGGTGGAGGGTTCCGACCTCGCCGGCCCGGTCGGCGTAGGGCGCGCCGAGCGCCGCCGTGTGGGAACCGATGCTGCCGTCGACGAACAGGTCGCCTCCGCATCCGACCCCGAGCCGGACCGCCGTCGCGATCTCCCCGGACCAGTAGCCCCAGACCTCGGGGCCCGGTTCGGCGCGGGCCAACGCCAGCAGCCCGATGAGATCGTCCTGGGACGAGACCTGCGGGCCGGCCATCTCGTGCAGCGCCCCGATCCCCAGCTCGGCGGCCCGGGACCGGGTGCGCCGCTGCGCCTCGGCGCGCTGGTCCGCCCCGATCGAGGCCAGGGCGGTGGCCCGCACGGCATGGTGGGCGTCGAGCCGGCAGCGCCCGTCTCCCGACCAGCCCGGGAAACCCGCGCCGACCCCGGCCCGGGCGGACAGCGCCGAGGAGACGACGGCCGAGTGGACGTCGGCTCGGGCCAGGTAGACGAGTGGTCCCGAACCGCTACCGGCGGCCCCGCCGCCGGCGGCCCGGTCGATCTCAGCCGCCGTCGGTGCCCGACCTTCCGGCCAGGCGCTCTCGTCCCAGCCGGTACCGAGGATGATCGACCCGGACCGACCCCGGGCGTACGCGGCCAGCGCGTCCAGCGCGGCGGTCAACGTGGGCGCGCCGGCCAGGTCGAGGCCGCCCAGCGCGAGCCCGGCGGCGGTGGCGTGCACGTGGGCGTCGACGAAGGCCGGAGTGACCAGTGCGTCGTCGAGCTCGACCACGGCGGCCTCCGGACGGCCGGCGAGGTCGGCCGCGAATGTCGCCGCCACCTCCTCGCCGCCGACCCAGGCCACGGTGTCACCGTCGGTGAGCATCGCGGTCGCGAAGGGCGACACCGGGCTGCGGACCCGCCCGCCCCGGTACAGCACCCGGGTCGGCCGGGTGGTCGGGGCCGGCGGGGGCGGCCCGGGTCGCCCGGCCGACGGCGAAGGACCTGCGGAATCGGTGGTCACCGGTCCAGTCTGGCCCGGCCGGCGGGGCGGCGGAGGCGGTGTCCGACCGACAGATTCGGCCGTTTTCGGTCCGCGACGCGCCGTCCAGACCTTCGCCAGGTTTGGGATCCACGTCACATGGGCCGCTCACATTCGCTACAACTGGGTTTCGTCGCTGTCACTACGTCGGATGTTGCCCGGCAGTAGTGCGGACACGTACGTTCGACCAGGTCTCGGGGCGACGGAGCGTTGTGGGTCGGTTGCTGCTCGTGGTGACCGCGCTGCTCACGCGATCGGCCCCGACGTCTGGATGACGTTGGGAGGCCAGCAGGGTGGACGTACCGAAGGCACGCCGGAGCAGGACGACGAACCGGTCCGGTCACCATCGGGCCGGCGGCCCGGAGCCGTCGCATTCCGCCCGATCAGGAGGCGCCCGACCGGGTCGCGGCCGATCGGCCCACCGCTCCCGTTCGCGACGGATCGCGTTGTTCGCGGCCGCCGCGGCCGCCGCCGTGCCCGTCCTGGCCGCCTGCGGGAGTTCGGGTGGCGGTTCGGGCCGGACGGCCACCCTCAACTGGTACATGTTCCCGGACGGCTCCGGTTCGTTCGCGACCGCGGCCGCGAACTGCTCCAAGGCGTCGAACGGCGCGTACACCATCAAGATCAACGTGCTGCCCAACGATGCGGACACTCAGCGTCAACAGATGGTGCGCCGGCTGGCGGCCAAGGACAGCAGCCTGGACATCCTGGGGCTCGACGTGACCTGGGAAGCCGAATTCTCGGAGGCCGGCTGGATCCTGCCCTTCACCGGGGCCCGCCGGACCGCGGTGGAGAACGGCACGCTGCCGGCGGCCATCAAGGCCGCGGTCTGGCGTAACCAGCTCGTCGCCGCGCCGCTGAACACCAACACCCAGCTGCTGTGGTACCGCAAGGACCTGGTGCCCGAGCCCCCCACCACCTGGTCGCAGATGGTCGCCGACGCGACGCGGCTGGCCAAGGAGGGTAAGCCGCACTACATCGAGGTGCAGGGTGCCGAGTACGAGGGCTACACAGTGCTGTTCAACACGCTCGTCGCGTCGGCGGGCGGATCGATTCTCAACGCGAGCAGCACCAGCGCCCAGCTCGGTGAGCCGGCGGTCAAAGCCATCCAGGCGATTCAGCAGTTGGCCCAGTCACCGGCGGCCGACCCGTCCTGGTCCAACCAGCATGAGGACGACAACCGGCTCGCCTTCGAGAGCGGCAACGCCGCGTTCGAGTTGAACTACCCGTTCATCTATCCCTCGGCGCTCCAGAACAACCCGTCGCTGGCCAAGAAGATCGGGTGGACGCAGTACCCGAGCCTGGTCGCGGGCCAGCCGTCGCACGTCACCATCGGCGGTAACGACCTCGCGGTCAGCGCTTACAGCAAGCACCCGAACCAGGCGTTCGACGCGATCACCTGCCTGCGCGGCAGCGCCAACCAGACCACCTATGCGATCAAGGGTGGACTGCCCCCGACCCTCACCGCCCTCTACACCGATCCGGCGCTGATCAAGGGCGGTTATCCGTTCGCCGGCGCCATCTACACGGCGTTGCAGAACGGGGTGGCCCGGCCGCAGACGCCGGCCTACCAGAGCGTATCGCTGCAGATCTCGTACAACTTGTCGCCACCGACCTCGGTCAGTGTGGGGAAACTGAACACCCTGAAGAGTCGGATCAACGACGCCCTGAATTCGAAGGGACTCGTGCCATGACAACCGCCGCACCGCCGGTGGAACCGGCGTCGCCCGCCGGGCGCCATAAGAAAGGCGAGACCGCACCGCTGTCCGAGGGGGCCCGGGCCGAGCGCAGGTTGGGCCTGATGCTGTGCGCGCCGGCCGTCATCGTGATGGCGGCCGTGACGCTCTACCCGGTCGGCTACGCCATCTATTTGTCCCTCGAGCGTTACGACCTGCGTTTCCCGAATGCGTCCAAATTCGTCGGCTTCGCCAACTACGGCACGGTGCTGTCCTCACCCATCTGGTGGCAGGCGTTCCTGGTCACGTTCATCATCACGATCGCGTCGGTCGCGGTGGAGTTCGTGCTCGGGATGGCGCTCGCGTTCGTCATGCACCGGGCGATCGTCGGCCGGGGCCTGGTCCGTACCTTCATCCTCATCCCCTACGGCATCGTCACCGTGGTGGCCGCCTACGGGTGGAAGTACGCGTGGACCCCGGACACGGGCTATCTGGCCAATCTGCTGCCCTCGGGCAATGCCCCGTTGACCCATCACGTTTCCGGGCTGGCGGTCATCATCCTGGCCGAAATCTGGAAGACGACCCCGTTCATGGCGCTGCTGCTACTGGCCGGGATGGCGCTCGTGCCCGAGGAACTACTGCGGGCCGCGCGGGTGGACGGCGCCACGGCCTGGCAGCGGTTCACCAAGATCATGCTGCCGTTGATGAAGCCGGCGATCCTCGTCGCGCTGCTGTTCCGGACGCTCGACGCATTCCGCGTCTTCGACAACATCTACGTGCTCACGTCGGGGGCCAACAACACCCGGTCGGTGTCGATCCTCGGCTACGACAACCTGTTCACCGCGCTCAACCTGGGCGTCGGATCGGCGGTATCGATCCTGCTGTTCATCACCGTGGCGATCCTCGCGTTCCTCTTCATCAAAATATTCGGAGCCGCGGCTCCGGGGCAGGAGGTCGACTAGGTGTCCACCGTCACGGTGCCGGCCCCCAGGGCCGGGCGGGCCGCCCGCCCCACCGGCAGCAGCACGGACAACTCCCGGCTTCTGGCCTGGACCACCGTCAACACTGTGATCATCGTTGTGTCGATCGTGCCGGTCCTCTGGCTGCTGTCCCTGTCCTTCAAGACACCGGCCAGCATTCCCGACAGCCACTTCATCCCCCGGCACTGGACGCTGGAGAACTACCGGGGGATCTTCGGCACCTCGCTGTTCACCCGGGCGCTGCTCAACTCGATCGGCATCGCGTTGATCTCCACGTTCCTGGCCGTCCTGCTGGCCTCGATGGCCGCCTACGCGGTCGCGCGGCTGCGGTTCCCCGGCAAGACGGTGCTGGTCGGGTTCGCGCTCCTGATCTCCGTCTTCCCGCAGATCTCACTGGTCAACCCGTTGTTCAACCTGTGGCGGGAGCTCGGGCTGTTCGACACCTGGCCCGGCCTCATCATCCCCTACCTGACGTTCGGGCTCCCGCTCGGGATCTACACCCTCTCGGCGTTCTTCCGGGAGATCCCGTGGGACCTGGAGAAGGCCGCGCAGGTGGACGGGGCCACGCCGTACCAGGCGTTCGTCAAGGTGATCGCCCCGCTGGCGGCACCGGGGATGGTGACCACCGCGATCCTGGTCTTCATCCAGTGCTGGAACGACTTCGTGTTCGCCATCTCCCTGACGTCGACGAACCGTTCCCGCACCGTTCCGGCGGCCATCGCGTTCTTCTCCGGAGCGTCCCAGTTCGCCCAACCGATCGGTTCGATCGCGGCCGCGGCCGTCATCATCACCATCCCGATCATTCTGTTCGTGCTGTTCTTCCAGCGTCGGATCGTCGCCGGGCTGACCTCCGGCGCGGTAAAGGGGTAGAAGCAACCATGGCCGACATCGTGCTCGATCACGTCACCAAGCGGTTCGCGGACGGCCAGGTGGCCGTGGACGACGTCAGCCTGGACATCCACGATGGGGAATTTGTCATCCTGGTCGGACCGTCCGGGTGCGGGAAATCAACAACGCTCAACATGATCGCCGGGCTGGAGGACATCTCGGAAGGCGAACTGCGGATCGGGGGCAAGGTCGTCAACGGGCTGGCCCCCAAGGACCGCGACATCGCGATGGTGTTCCAGTCCTATGCGCTCTACCCGCACATGACCGTTCGCGACAACATGGGGTTCGCCCTCAAGCTCGCGAAACTGCCGGCCGACCAGATCAAGACGAAGGTCGACGAGGCGGCCCGCATCCTGGACCTGGTGCCCTACCTGGACCGCAAACCGGCCAACCTGTCCGGTGGCCAGCGGCAGCGGGTGGCGATGGGCCGGGCCATCGTGCGCGACCCGAAGGCCTTCCTCATGGACGAACCGCTGTCCAACCTGGACGCCAAGCTGCGGGTCCAGACCCGCACCGAGGTCTCGCGGCTGCAGAACCGACTGGGCACCACGATGGTCTACGTCACCCACGACCAGACCGAGGCGCTGACCCTCGGCGACCGGGTCGCGGTGATGCGGTCCGGCCGGGTCCAGCAGTTCGCCTCCCCCGAGGAGCTGTACGACCGGCCGAAGAACATTTTCGTGGCCGGGTTCATCGGCTCGCCGGCCATGAACTTCATGCCGGTCACCTTCGAGGGCGGCCGCCTGCGGACCGCGTTCGGGGACATCAGCCCGTCGCCGGCCGTGGTGTCGAAACTGGCCGGCAGCGCTGACGGCCGGTCGCTGATCCTGGGCATCCGGCCCGAACACTTCGAGGACGCCGCGCTGGTCACGGGGGCCGAAAAGGCCGACGGGGTGACGTTTCCGACCACCGTCGACGTGCTGGAATCCCTCGGCGCCGACAAGTTCGCCTACTTCACGTTCGGCGGCGAGGTGGCCCGGCACGCCGAGCTGGAGGAACTGGCCCGCGACGCCGGGGCGGCGGACGCGGCGGGCGGCGGCGACCAGGTCGTGGCCCGGCTCGACGCGGCCAGCGGGGCCCGCGAGGGCGAGAAGATCGACCTGTGGGTCGACACGGCCAAGATGTACATCTTCGACCCGGACACCGGGGCCAATCTGGCGGTCTGATCGGCGGGCCGGGTCGGGCCGGGCCGATCTTCGGTCTCAGGCGCGGCCCGCGGTCGGTCCGGTGGGCTCTACAGGTCCAGGATGCGGCGGCCGACGACGTTGAGCACCCGGGTGGTGCCGACCAGGTGTTCCGGGACGGCCAGCCCGTACGGATGGATGTGCCCGTGTCAGCAGGACGTCCACCCCGCGGCCGTCGCGCCGGGTGAGCCGGCGGGTGGCGCGGATGAGGCGGCGGGCCGGGCGCGCCTGTTGCCGCTCGGTGTACTGGTTGGCCCCCGGCCGGTACCGAATTGAGCCGCCCAGCCCGGCGACCCGCAGATCGCCGAGGTCGACACACCGGCCGTCCACGTTGAGGGCCCCGGCCGGGCCGGGTTCCCGGGCCGGCCGCCCCGCCCGCAGGGCCAATCCGACCCGCGACACGGTGATGCCCGACAGATCCCGGTCGTGGTTGCCGGGGACGAACGCGAGCGGGACGTTCAGCGTCGAGACCAGGTACTCGAGGTAGTCGAACGGCAGGTCGCCGGCGGACCGGACCACGTCGGGTTCCAGCCGCCGGACGCCCCGGTTCCACACGGTCGGCACCACCTCGTCCGAGATCGCCAGAATCCGCATCTCAGGCCCGGTCCTCGTCGGCGGAACCGGTCCGGGGTGGGTCGGTCCGGGCCAGCCGGTCATCAGAGCCGTGCTCCGCACGCAGGCGGTCGATGACGTCCGGGCGCCATTCGTGGGACCGCAGCAGCCGATAACGCTCGGCCGACAACCGCAGGTAGGCCTCCGCGTCCGAGCCACCCGGGTGCAGCCCGGTCTCGCGCAGCAGCCGCACGGTGGGCTGGTACTCCTCGGCGAACCAGACCTGGGCCGTGGCGCGGCGGTCGAGGAACTCGGCGACGGCCTGCAGGTGCCGGAAGCCCCAGGCCTCGACCGCCTCGGCCAGGTCGCCGTAGTCCCACGGGTCGGACAGGACAATGGCGCTGCGATCGGCCCGGTTGAGCGGCACCCGCTCCCAGAACAGCCGCTCGTGGCTCTTGAACGGCAGGTCCGCGACCGTCAGGTCCCGGCTCGCGCCGACCTCGGTCAGGATCTCGGTGACGTAGGCGTCGACCGTCGACCAGCCCATCGCCCGGGCCACCGCGACCCGGTGGTGACCGTCGCGCACGAAGTGGGCCTCCCCGACCCGGTAGACGTCGATCGGTGGCACCTCACCGCAGGTCCGCACGACCTGGGCGATCCGTTCGAACCGGGTCCGGGACAGCTCGGAGGTCGGGCGGAACCGCCGGTCGAAGCCGCGGAGCCGGTCGACCGATCCGACGATCGTGTCGAGCGCGATCGCCACGAGGCCCAGCCGCCGCTCACCGCGCCGACCGAGAGCCGCGATGACCTCGTCGAACGGCACCAGGATGTCGACTTCCCCGGGTCGCCCCAGCAGCCGGCCGGCCACCCGCGCGCGCTGAGCCTGACGCCGGGCCCGGGCGAAGTCGTCACGCGAGTCGGCGGCCGCCGAACCGGTGGAGAACCGCACCCGGGCAGTGTCCCTCGCACCGGGTCCCTCTGGAAGCCACGCCGCCCCTGGGCCGGGGCGGCGGTCGGCTTTCGGGCACCGGATCATCGGGACCGGTGGCGAGGGACCGGTGGCGAGGGGCCGGTGGATCAGAGTTCGCGCCGCCAGGGCGGGTCCGCCCCGCGCCGCCCGCAGCAGGCGGCGGCCACCCGTTGGGCGAAGGTGAGCGCCGCGGTGGTCTCGGCGAGGGTCAGCCCGCCTATCTCCCGCAGCCGCAGCCGCTGGTTGCGGGACAGCCAGTCGAGCAGCCCGGAGGCGAGCGCGTCGCCGGCGCCGACCGTGTCGACCAGGCTCGCGGGAAGGGCCGGCAGCCGGATCGGGGTCCCGGCGTAGGGTAGCCAGCCGGCCACGCCGTCCCCGCCGTGGGTCACGACGATCAGGGCCGGACCGGCGGTCGCCCAGCGCCGGGCGACCGCGGCGACCGCCTCGTTCGGGTAGAGCCAGCCCAGGTCGTCCGCGCTGACCTTGACCAGGGTCGAGAGCACCAACCAGCGTTCGATCCGGGTCCGCGCGGCGGCCCGGTCGGCGAGCCCGGGGCGGGGATTGGGGTCGAACGAGATGGTCCGGCGGCCGTGTTCGCGGCGCAGCAGGTGTTCGAGCGCGTCCCCCATGCTCGGGACGGCGGTCGCGAGGGCGCCGCTGACGTGGAGGGCGTCGCATCCGACCGGCAGCGGGTCCGGCAGCTCGTGCGCGGACCAACCGCCGTCCGCGCAACCGTCGACGTAGAAGCGGTAGTCGGCCCGACCCTCGTCATCGAGCGTCGCGATCGCCAGGGTGGTCGGCTCGGTGGCCGCAACGGCCAGCGTGAGGTCGACCTTCGAGGCGAGCAGGTGCTCGCGCAGCAGACGACCGAACGGGTCGTCGGCGAGGCGGGACAGAAGTGCGCACCCGGTTCCCAGCCGGCCCAGGCCGACCGCGGTGTTGGCCGGGCTCCCGCCCGGCCGGGCGGTCAGGACGACCGGCGCTCGCCCGGCCGGTCCAGCGCCGCCAGCCCGGGTCGGCGCGGCCGCGACCAGGTCGACCAGGGCCTCACCACAGACCAGCAGCACGCTCGGCATCGTTGCACTCTTCGCGCGGCCACGACGGCGCGACGCCGGGCGGCGGCGGAACTGCGCCGGGGGCGGGCGGTGGTGGCGTCCGCGCCCGGCGGGCTACAGCGCCGGCGGTCGTCCCTCGTAGGCGGTCGACAGGACGACCATGGTCCGGGTCGAGACGTTGGCCGCGGCCCGGATCTCCATCAGCAGCGCCTCGAGATCGGCCGGGCTCGCGACCCGCACCTTGAGCAGGTAATTTTCCTCGCCCGCGACGCTGTGGCACGCCTCGATGGCCAGGATGTGGCGCAGCCGCTCAGGAGCATCGTCCTGCTGGCTGGGATCGATCGGCTTGATCGACACGAAGGCCGTCAGCGGCAGATCGATCTCGGTCGCGTCGATCAGGGCGATGTAGGCGGTGATGACCCCTCGCTGCTCCAGCCGACGGACCCGCTGATGCACCGCCGACACGGACAGTCCGGTCGAGCGACCGAGGTCGGTGTAGCTCATCCGGCCGTCATTGCTGAGCAGGCGAACAATCTCGCGGTCAGTGGGCTCGAGCACGTTCGGAGCGTACGGGGTACAGCGCAGATTCCGCTTCGCGGTCTGTGCCGGTGCGTCATCATTCCCGACCCGGGCGCGTGATCCGCCGCATTTGCCCGAAAAGCTGCGGTAATGGCAATCGCCCTCGCCGGGCCGGGCCGACGATCGGGAACGGTGCGTTGTGACGGCCCCCCGGGTACCTGGTTGCGCGGGGATCATTCACGGTCCGGTTGTCCGTCCGGCCCGAAAAGTGCCACGTCTGGCAATGCGGAACCGTCGAGCGGGACCGGTCGTGACAGGCTGTCGCGATGCCTGACGATCGCTTGCTTCTTCTCGATGCGCCGTCGTTGTACTTCCGCGCGTTTCACGGCGTGCCCCGCAGTGTGGTCGCGCCGGACGGCACCCCGGTCAATGCGGTCCGGGGCCTTATCGACGTCATCGCCCGGCTGGTGACCGAGCATCAACCGACCCGCCTCGTGGCGTGCTTCGACGCCGACTGGCGGCCGGAATTCCGGGTCCGGGCGATCCCGTCCTACAAGGCGCACCGGGTGGCCGACGACGGGGGCGACGGCACCCCGGACGAACTCGGGCCGCAGCTGCCGGTCATCGACGCGGTCCTCGAGGCGTTCGGCGTGGCCCGCTCGGAGGCGGCCGGGTTCGAGGCGGACGACGTGATCGGCACGCTCGCGACCCGGCACACCAGCGGACCGGTCGATGTCGTCACCGGCGACCGGGATCTCTTCCAGCTGGTCGAGGACGCCCGCGGGGTGCGGGTCCTCTACGCCGTGGAGAAGTTCGCGCCGATCGACGAGGCCGAGATCGCCCGTCGCTACGCGATCCCCGGCCGGGCCTACGGCGACTTCGCCGTCCTGCGGGGCGATCCGAGCGACGGCCTTCCGGGCGTGCCCGGCATCGGGCCGAAGAGCGCCTCCGCGCTGCTGACCCGGTTCGGCTGCCTGGAGAACGTGCTGGCCGCGGTGACCGGGTCCGACGACGGATTCCCGGCCGGCAGCCGGGCCAAGATCCAGGCGGCCCGGGGCTACATCGAGCCGGCCATCGGCGTCGTCCAGGTGGTCACCGACATCGACCTGCCGCCCTTCGACGACCACCTGCCGGTGACCCCGAAAGACCCGGCCGCGGTGGCCACCCTCGCCTCGACCTGGGGGCTGGTGTCGTCGTGCGCCCGGCTGGTCACGGCGCTGACGGCCGCCGCCGGCTGACGACCGACGCCGAAACGGTCCGGGTTGGCGCGGTCCGGGTTGACCAGCGAGTGGTCCGGTGACCCGGCGGGAGCGCGCCGGTTCAGGCGCCGGGTGGATCCGCCGAGGCGGATTCCGTCGGCGTACCACGCTACGGCGGCCGGCCTCTCCGGCAGCCGGCCCTTCCGGTGGTGTTCATCACGCTGCGCATTGTTCGCGCAGCGGCCCGGTCACGCAGCGCTTCGAGAGCAAGACCATCCCGGTTGCCCGCCCCCGAGTGTCTCCACGCCTGCCCGCCGTCCCTTACTGTTCCCCCCTGACGGTCTCCACGATGGGGACGACGTGGTCGGCGCGCTGAGACGTCCTGTGGGCGGGTCGCGTCATACGAGCTGGAGGTGGTCGGTGGGCCTGCGTGAGCGGCTCGCGGGCGCACGGGTACTCGTTACCGGAGTGACCGGATTCGTCGGCGAAGCCCTGCTGGAGCGCCTGCTGTCCGACTTCCCCGACACGACGGTGGTCGCGCTGGTCCGTCGGCGGGCCGGTCAGAGTGCCGGGAAGCGGGTCGCGAAGCTTCTGACCAAGCCGGCGTTCGAGGCCCTGCGCGAGCGGCTCGGCCCCGACGGGATCGAGCGCCTGCTCGCCGAGCGGGTCCAGGTCCTCGAAGGCGACCTGGCGTCCATGCCGGATCTTCCCGCCGACATCACCGTCGTCATTCACTGCGCCGGCGAGGTCAGCTTCGACCCGCCGATCGACGAGGGGTTCGCCACGAACCTCGGCGGGGTGCAGGAACTGCTGCGCGCCATCCGGGCCGGCGGCGGCTCCCCCCACCTGGTGCACATCTCGACCGCCTACGTCGCGGGCCTGCGCTCGGGCCACGTTCCCGAGGGACGGCTGACCCACACGGTGGACTGGCGGTCGGAGCAGGAAGCCTCCCGGCGGGCCCGACAGAACGCCGAAGACGCCTCCCGCAACCCCGACAACCTGCGTCGTTTCCGGGAGGAGGCGACGGCCGACCACGTCCGGGCGGGCGCGGAAACGGTTGCCCGGGACGCCGAACGCCGGCGGCGCCGGTGGGTGGACCGGTGGCTGACCGATGCCGGCGGTGAGCGGGCCCGCGTGCTCGGCTGGACCGACTGCTACACGTTCACCAAGGCGCTCACCGAGCGTTACATCGAGACGCACGCGATGGATCTGGCCCTGACCGTCGTCCGGCCCTCGATCATCGAGAGTGCCCTGGCCCGCCCGTTCCCGGGGTGGATCGAAGGCTTCAAGATGGCCGAGCCGTTGATCCTCGCCTACGGGCGGGGCGAGCTGCCCGACTTCCCGGCCTCGCCCGACGGGATCATCGACATCATCCCGGTGGACCTGGTCGTCAACGCGATCCTGGCGGCCGCCGCGAACCCGCCCGCGCCCGGCGACCCGGCCTACTACACGGTGTGTTCGGGCTACCGCAACCCGTTGCTGTTCCGCGATCTGCACGACCTGGTACTGGAGTATTTCCAGAAGTTTCCCCTGGTCAAGCGGGGTCGGGGCGAGATCACGACGCCGGTCTGGGCATTCGCGGGGGCGAGCCGGCTCGACAAGCAACTTCGCCGCGGCGAGAAGGCGGCCGAACTGGCCGGCAAGGCGCTCGATCTCATGCCCCGCTCGGACCGGGTCCGCGAGGCGGCCCGGGATCTCGAGCGGTTCGACGGGCGGATGGCGTTCCTGCGCCGCTACGCCGAGCTCTACCGGTCCTACACCCAGGCCGAACTGGTCTACGTCGACACCGCGACCCGCGAACTGCACGAGGCGATGGACCCGGCCGACGCCGAGGACTTCGGGTTCGACCCGGCCTGCTACGACTGGCGCTACTACCTGCAGGACGTGCACGTTCCCAGCATCACCGCCGCCCTGCGGGCTGCCTCGGCCACGCCGACCCGCCCGAAGCCGACCCCGTCGCGGGCCCTGCCGCCCGGCGATTCGACGGTGGCCGTGTTCGACATGGACGGAACGCTGGTCTCCTCGACGGTGGTCGAGTCCTACCTGTGGTTGCGGATGGGCGACCTCGCGCCGGCCGGGCGGACCCGCGAACTGACCTCGATGCTGCGGGCCGCGCCCGGCTACCTGCGCGCCGAGCGACGCGACCGCGGGCACCTCATCCGCTCGGTGTATGGGCGGTACCAGGGGGCCGACCCCGCCGAGCTGGCTCGCCTCGTCGACGAGGCGGTCGGTGACATCCTGCTGCGCCGGGTCAACGCCGGCGCGATCCGGCGGGTCCGCGACCACCGCGAGGCCGGGCACCGCACCGTGCTGCTGACCGGCGCCCTGGAACTGCTGACCCGGCCCCTGGCCCCGTTGTTCGACGAGATCGTCGCGGTGCGCCTCGCCGTCGGACCGGACGGCCGGGCCACGGGCAAGCTCGCGTCGGCGCCGCTGGTCGGTGACGCCCGCGCGGCCTGGCTGCGGCACTACGCCACCACCACCGGCGCCGACCTGCCCTCGTCGTACGGGTACGCCGACAGCCATTCGGACCTCCCGATGCTGCGCGCGGTGGGAACGCCGGTGGCCGTCAACCCCGACGTCGCCCTGTTCCGGGTGGCCCGGCGCAGCGGCTGGGCGATCGAGGAGTGGGCGGCGACGCCCGGCTCGCCGCGCACCGCCGTCAGCAACCGCGCCCTGCCGGCCGGGATTTCGGTCGGACGCCCCCGCCGGGACGGCGTCGACGCCGTCCGGACCGGAGGTACCCCATGACCCGCGCGCTCGAGCTGTACCGGTCGTTGCCGCGGTACGCGGCGGCCCGCGCGATCTCGGGGCGGCTGCCCTCGTTGTCGGGCGCCGCCGCCGGCGTCGCGGCGCCCCTGCGTCTGTCCTCCCGGGCCGACCCGCGGTTGCCGGGCCAGGGCTGGGTGACGGTGCGGCCCCGGCTGTCCGGCATCTGCGGTTCGGATCTGGCCACTGTCACGGGTCGTTCGTCGTTCTACTTCTCGCCACTGGTGTCGCTGCCCTTCACCCCCGGCCATGAGATCGTCGGCGATCTTGACGATTCGATGCGGCTGGCCGACGGGCAGGAACTGGCGGCCGGTTCGCGGGTGGTCATCGACCCGGTGCTCGGCTGCGCCGCGCGGGGCTTCACGCTCTGCCCGGCGTGCGCGGACGGCCGGACCAGTCGCTGCGACCGGATCACCCTCGGCCACGTCTCCCCCGGCCTGCAGACCGGCTATTGCGCGGACACCGGCGGCGGGTGGAGCAAGGCCCTGGTGGCCCACCATTCTCAGGTCCACCCGGTCCCGGACGACCTGTCGGATGAGCGGGCGGTGCTGGTCGAGCCCCTGGCCTGTGCCGTTCATACGGCCCGACGGGCCCGGATCACCGCCGGGGAGCGGGTGCTCATCATCGGGGCCGGCTCGGTGGGCCTGTTCACGCTGCTGGCCCTGCGGGCCCTGACGCCGGCCGGGCCGGTGACCGTGGTCGCCAAGCACCGCCGGCAGGTGGAACTCGCGCGCGCATTCGGGGCGACCGACGTCGTCACGCCGGGCGAGCTGCTCGGGGGGGTCCGGCGCGCGACCCGCGCGCTGCGGGTCTCCCCAGAGGTCGGTCCGGACTACCTGCTGGGCGGGGTGGACGTCTCCATCGACTGCGCGGGCAGTTCCAGTTCCCTGAGCAGCGCGTTGCGGGCGACCCGGGCCGGCGGACGGGTCGTCGTGTCGGGAATCCCGTCCGGGACCCCGGACCTCACCCCGCTGTGGTTCCGCGAGCTCGAGCTGATCGGCGCGTACGCCAGTGGGTCCGGTGGAATTTCCTCGGCCACCGACGAACCCGCCGCCCCGGGGTCCGGTACCCGGGCGGCGGACGGCGTCGGGGGCCGGGGTGGATCAGTCGGCCAGCGCGACGGGGTCGGCCCGGCGCTCCTGGCGGCGCGCCCAATCGTCGGCGGGACGGACTTCGCGGCCGCCTTCGCGCTGGCCCGCTCGCCGGAGCTGGCCGACGTGGTCTCCGCGACGTATCCGTTGACGCGGTACCGCGACGCGCTCGACCATGCGCTGTCCGCCGGCCGGCTCGGGGCAATCAAGGTCGCTTTCGACCTGACGGCGGGATGATGAGTTCATGACGGTCCGGCGCGCGGCGGTCGGAGCCGAAGGCGACACCCCCGGCGACCGCCGGGGCGATCTGGACAACGACGGGCACGTGAGAGGACCGCACAGGTGAGACCGGGATTCGTGCTCGATGTCGACGAGCGGACCCCTCCGCTGCTCGTCCACCAGGGCGAGGGCTTCCGGCTGGAGAAGTTCCCGCTGGGCACGCGGGTCGTGTATCCGCCGGAGTCGCTACCGGGGCTGCCCGACGTCGACGGCGCGATCGACCATGCGCTGGAGAGCCCGGAAAACAGCGAGCCGCTGCGCGCGCTCATGCGGCCGGGGATGAAGCTCACGATCGCCTTCGACGACCTGTCGATCCCCCTGCCGCAGATGCGGCGGCCGGATGTCCGGCAGCGGATCATCGAGAAGGTCCTCACGATCGCCGCTGACGTGGGCGTCGACGATGTGAAAATCATCGTTGCGAACGCCTTGCACCGGCGGATGACCGGCGCCGAGATCGAGCGGATCGTCGGCGAGCGGGTGTTCCGCTCGTTCTGGCCGAACGATCTCTACAACCACGACGCGGAGGACCGCGACAACCTCCTGCATATGGGCCTCACCGAAGCCGGCGAGGACGTCGAGATCAACCGACGGGCCGCCGAATCGGACCTGATCGTCTACGTGAACGTCAATCTCGTGGCCATGGACGGCGGCCACAAGTCGGTGGCTATCGGCCTGGCGTCGTACAACAGTCTGCGTCACCACCACAACAGTCACACGATGGTCCATTCGCGGTCGTTCATGGACCACACGAAGTCGGCCATGCACTCCTCCACCTGGCGGATGGGTCGTCTGCTCGCCGACCAGGTGAAGATCTTCACCGTGGAAACGACGCTGAACAATTCCCCGTTTCCCGAGAAGTACGCATTCCTGACCAAACGGGAATGGGAATGGTCACTTAAGGACCAGGCCTCGGCCTATGGGATGTCCCGGGCGGTGGCGGCCATGCCGAAGCAGGCCCGTCGCAAGCTGTTCCAGAGCGTGGTCGCCGACTACGCGGTGACCGGGGTACACGCCGGCGAAACCGAGGCCGTGCACGTCAAGACCCTGGAAAATGTCCACCGGCAGCAGTTGGTGGAGGTCCAGGGCCAGTCCGACGTGCTGGTCGTGGGGTTGCCCTACCTCAGTCCGTACAACGTCAACTCCGTGCTGAATCCCATTCTGGCGATGTGCCTGGGGCTGGGTTACTTCTTCAACATGTACCGGGGCCGACCCCTCGTCCGGAAGGGCGGGGCGATGATTCTCTATCACCCCGTGACCTGGGAGTTCTCGCAGTTGCACCATCCGTCGTACGTCGATTTCTTCGAAGAGGTGCTCGCCGAGTCGACCGACCCGGCGACTATCGAGGCAACGTTTGAGAAGCAGTACGCGACCGACCCCTGGTACACCCACCTCTACCGGACGTCGCACGCCTATCACGGCGTCCACCCGTTTTACATGTGGTACTGGGGCTCGCACGGTCTGGATCATCTGGGCGACGTGATCTGGGTCGGCGGAGACCGGCGGACGTGCGCGCGGATGGGTTTCCGGTCCGCGTCCACGCTGGCGGATGCGCTGGAGATGGCGTCCGGCACGGTGGGGACGAGCCCGTCGATGACCTATCTGCATTCCCCTCCCCACGCGATCGCGGATGTCCGCTGATGGCCCGGTTGAGCGGAAGCACCGGCCCCGGCGGCGTCGGACTGCGCGATGTTGCTCAGGGCTGGCGCTGGGGTGGCCGCACTCTGGTGCCGGGATCGGCCGAGCCGCACCGCGTGCCCAGCCCGCCGCGCGAGTTCACCACTTCCTGGGCGCGGACGCCGGCCGCTCGGGCCACCCGCTCGGCGGCGCAGGCCTACGCGCTCGCGCCGTTGATGCGGTCCCAGCTGTCGATGTCGGTGTACGGCGCCGAGGCGCTCACCGAGCTCCCCGGTCCGGCGGTGTTCGTCGCGAACCACTCCAGCCACCTCGACGCGCCTCTGCTGCTGTGTGCCCTCCCGCCCAGCCTGCGGGAACGGACCGCCGTAACCGCGGCGGCGGACTACTTCTTCGGCAGCATGTGGCGGGCGGTGTCCACCGCGCTGGTGTTTGGCACGGTACCGATCGAGCGTCGGGGCGGAGCGCCGTCGACCACACCGGTGGATCTGCTCGCCGATGGTTGGAACCTCGTGATTTTTCCCGAAGGGACCCGCTCGGCGGACGGGATGGTGGGACGCTTCCGGTTCGGCGCGGCCCAGCTCGCTCTGACCCAGGGCGTGCCGATCATCCCGGTCGGGATCCGCGGCAGCTATGCGGCAATGCCCCGGGGCCGATCGTGGCCGAAACCGGGCCGGCCTCCGGTAACAATCCGGTTCGGTCGGCCGCTGCAGCCACGCCCGGGTGACGATCTGCGCGAGCTGACCGGGCGCACATCCGATGCGGTCTCCCGGCTGCTCGACGAGGACGCCACGACCTGGTGGGACTCGGTGCGGCGACCGGCTGACACGTCCGGTGCGGCCGGCACGCCGCTCTCGGGCACGCTGGAAGGCCTCCCCGGAACGCCCGGCACCGGCGCGGCCGGGATCGCCCGGTGGCGTCGGGTCTGGGCGGCCACGGAACCCGCCGAACCCTCCGGACCGCGCTCCCCCTGGGACTAAGCTCACCGACAGGACGGGGCGGAAGGGCCGGGTCGATACGACCGGTGGCGGATCGCCACCTATCGGTCGAGGCCAGGACCGGCTCGTCGGCGGCGCTGGACCCGAGGTTCCGCCGGAACCTCGGACGGTACCGGCGCGGACCCGGCGACCTCCGGATCAGGGGTCCGGAACCGTCCCGGGAGGCCCTTCGGGAGCGCCAGGATCGGCTGCGGCAGATCGTGACCGGACAGGCACGGAGTGCGAGCCTGTGGACGAACCTGTCGACAACCCGGTGGGTATCCCCGGTCTCCCTGGGGACTACCTGTGGGACACGCCGGACCGCTTCATCGGGGTTGAAGTCAAGGCTTGATATACGGCTCGCCCTACCCGTCACTAGGTACATGACCCTGCTGAACCGGCGCCGCCGAGCCCCCCTGCGGGGCGCGGTGACGCACTCAACGAGGCCGGCCGCCTACGCGACGATCGACCCCGTTGGTGGGTCGACCCTTCCCCCGAGCGTTGTCCGAGTCGCGGAACGCACCCGGCTGTCCCGCGAGATCCTCGCCGCCATGCTCGAGATCGAATCCCGCACCCGTGTCTCCCTCGACGACATCGAACGCGCCGACGCCCTCGCCGACCGCCTCCTCACCCGCCGCCGCCAGCGCCAGTCCGAACTCGCCGCCTAGCCCTCTCCGCACCCGGCTCCGTGCCTGCCGGGCCGGGCTCGTCGCCGCGTCGATGGGTCCGGCCGCCGGCCCGGCGGCCGTCGGAAACCTCTGCACCCACGCCGCCGCCCGCCGGATCACGGGCAGGCCGTCCAGCAGACAGCGGGAAGACGCCGCTACCGTCTCCGCGATCCACCTCGGCGCGGGCACGGCGCCCCGGGGCGTGGTGGACCGCGACAACGTACGTCCACCACGACGCGGCCCCGCGCTCCGGACGAGTCCGCCTCCGCGCGGACCACCGGACATCGACCGGCAAATCTCCACCGGATGGAACCCCGTCGGGCCGCCGCGACCGCTGCCCGGCGGCCCGACCGCCCCCCGGCCACCTGCTTCCCCGGTCGGTCGGCGGCCGCCGAATCCGGGGCCTCGCGGCCATCGCCAGCGGCACGATCTGTGGCCCGCGTTCGCAGGCGGGTCAGCACGTGGCGCGCTCCGGACCGGACCAGACGGCCCGCCGCCCGGAGAACCGTCCGCGTGCGGTGCACGGCTCGAAGCGCCCGGGAACGCGGTCGCATCGATGGTCGGAATGCTGTCACCGATCGCTCCTCAGCTCAGCGGTGCTGGGCGGTTCCCCAGCTGGTTGAGAAGACCGAACCGCACCGGAAGGTGGTCCCACAACAGTTTTTCCAAGGCTGTGGATAAGCGCGGTTTTCCACAGCTCTGGATTTATTCTGGACAACGTAGGACGTGTGCCTGATTCTCGGAACATGACGAAGGAGGAAGCGTCATGGCAGCCTGCGGAACGACCGACGCAGCCATCCGTGTTCGCGCCGACGGATTTACCGACGAGGACCTCGCGGACATGCCCGACGACGGACATCACTACGAGATATTCGACGGGACTCTACTCGTGAGCCCGGCGCCACCCTGGGAACATCAAGCGGCGGCTGCGGCACTGCACCGTATCCTTCATGAGGCCTGTCCACCGAATCTGTTCGTCTTCGGGCCTTCGCCGCCGGTCCGACGAACTCCGTTCACCAGCCTCTGCCCGGACCTGTGCGTGGCCCGCCGCGCCGACCTCGTACGCGGGACGCTCTACCGGGGAACACCGGCTATGGTCGCGGAAGTGCTAACTGCGAACAGCGCAGGTGTCGACCGGATGCTGAAACGTCATACCTACGAGCGTCTGGGGGTGCCTTTCTACTGGCTCGTTGACGAGGCTGAAAGATCCGTCACAATATTCGCCCTGACCATGGACGGCTACGTCGAATACGCCTTTGCTGAAGGCGAGCGGCGCCTGGCGGTAAAGGCGCCGTTTCCCGTGACGCTGGTGCCGTCCCGCCTCATATTTCAGCCATGAGCGGGAAACTCGAATCGCCGATTCCGAGACGTTCGATTCGCGATCGCGCCGATCAACGTCCGCGACCGCCCCGGAACCGCCGGGGCCCTTCCGCTGCGTCTCCGGGGCCGGCCGCCCACTTCGGACGGGACAGAGGTTGGTTGATCAGGCAGGTCGGTCGCGTCGGTCTGCGCCGCCCCGATTCATGGTCCGGCGCGCAGCCGCCGCGTCACGTCAGCGAACGTTCGGGCCACCTGTTGGTTGACCTCGTCATCCCGAACGGTGACCCGCAGCCAGTCCGGACCAAGCCCTGGGAACGTGTCCCCGCGGCGCACCGCTATTCCCGCCTCGCGCAGCGCCAGGCGGACCGCCGCACCGCCCGGTACCTGGACCAGGAGGAAGGATGCCGCCGGGTTCGGTACCAGCCGCAGGCCCGGCACCAGGGCGAGACGCTCGGCGAAACGGTTGCGGATGCCAACGAGGTCCGCTGCCGCCCGGTCGGCCTCTGCGACGGCGGCCGGCGTACAGCACGCCTCGGCCGCCACGAGGGCCGGCGTCGACACCGACCACGCTGGTTGGGCGGTAGCCAGCAATCCCACCGTCGAGGCGTCGGCGAGCAGGTAGCCGACCCGAAGTCCCGCCAGAGCCCAGGTCTTGGTGAGACTGCGCACGACGATCAGCCCCGGCAGGTCGCCGGCCGCGACCGAAGCCGCGAGGCTCTCCCGTTCGCCGGGCACGACGTCGGCGAACGCCTCGTCCACAACCAGGACCCGGCCGGGCCGGGCGAGGGCCGCGATCGTCGCGGCCGGGTGCAGCACCGACGTCGGGTTGGTCGGATTACCCAGGACCACGAGGTCAGCCTCCGGCGGAACTCGGGCCGGATCGAGCACAAATCCGGTCGCCGCGTCGAGGGTGACCCGCTCCACGGGGTGACCCGCGGCTCTCAGCACCGCCTCCGGCTCGGTGAACGAGGGGTGAATCACCGCGGCGAGGCGGGGCCGCAGAGCCCGGGCCACCAGCACGAAGGCCTCGGCCGCCCCGGCCGTCACCAGAACCTCGGACGCGTCGCACCGGTGGCGACGGGCCACCGCGGCCCGGGCCCGGGCCGCGTCAGGGTAGCGGCCCAGGTCATCGAGCGAGGCCGCGAGCACGGCATGCAGCCAGGCCGGCGGGGCCGCGAGCCGCACGTTGACGGCGGCGTCGATCAGTCCGGGGGCCACCTCGGCATCGCCGTGGAACCGCAGCGGATCCACGACCGTGTCCCGGGTCGCGTGGCCGTCGGTGGTCGCGTGACCCCGGTCGGCGGCCAGCGTCACCTGACCACGGGCAACGCCCGGGTATATCCGTCCGGCCCCGGACCGGGCGGATGGTCGTGCGTGTGGCCGGAGGAACCGTGATGGGCGTGACCAGTCGGATCATCCGGATGATCGTGAGGGTGTTGCGACTCGCCGACGCGGTGCTCGAACCCGGGCAGGGCCACCCGGTACATGCAGGTGTCGCAGCTCATGCGGATGTCGCCGGTGACGGACTCCCGGTACCGCTCGAGCACCAGCTCGGCGAGCAGGTCGGTGCCGGAGTGCATCAACCCGTCCGGTCCCCCCAGGGCACCGGACGGGAGACCGCCATCAGCGCGGGCCGGGTCGGACTGAGGGGTCCCGACCACGACACCGAGCAGGCCACCGATCCGCACCTCCACCTCCCGGCAGGCCCCGGTCCAGGCGGTCGCCTGGACCGTGACCCGGTCCGGCAGGACGCCGTCGAACAGGAAATACGGGAGTACGACGACCCGTTTCGCGCCCAGTCGGCGGCAGCGTTCGAGCCCGGCGGCCACATCGGGTGGGGCGAGGCTGATGAACGCCACCTCCACGGCCGCGAGACCGCGCCCTTCCCACAACAACCGCGCCATCTTGTAGACCTCGGCATTGGCGTCGGGATCCGTGGAGCCCCGCCCGACGAGCAGGACGGTGGTCGCGGCGTACTCGTCGGGAGTACAGACGGCGGCCAGCCGCTGGTCCAACAGCGACAGCAGCGCCGGGTGGGGGCCGAGGGGCCGGCCGTAGGTGTATCGCAAACCGGGATGGCGTTCCCTCTCCCGCGCGAGGGCCCCGGGGATGTCACCCTTCGCGTGCCCCGCCGCGACCAGCGTGAGGGGCACTGCGGCGATCCGGGTGTGTCCCGAGCTGACCAGGTCGGCGACCGCGTCCGCCAGCGGCGGACGCGACAGCTCGATGAAGCCGCCGGCGACGGCGATGCCGTTCGCGCTGGCCCGCACCCGGTCGACGAACCCCCGGAACTGACCGACGCCGGCCTCGCTGCGGGTGCCATGGCCGGCGATCAGCAACGCCGGCATCGAGGCAGCGGTCATGGTCGCGCACCTTCCGCAGGAACGATGAGCGTTCGGGACAGGTCGGTCGGGTTGTCGACCGCCCCGTACAGCAGTGCATTGACGGCGGCGGCCGCGACGGCCGCGCCTCCCTTCTCCGAGACGTTCGACACCGCGGGCACCGTCGAGGCCCGCAGCGCCGCCTTCGCCTCCGTGGCGCCCACAAAACCGACCGGCAGTCCGACGACGAGCGCGGGGCGGGCCTGCTCCGCGAGCGTCAGCAGTTCGGCCAGCGCCGTCGGGGCACAGCCGATCACCCAGACCGCGCCGGGCCCGACCTCATCAAGGGCGAGATGCACGGCCGCCGCCGAACGCGTCCGGCCGGCCGCACCGGACCCGGACCCGGCCTCGGACGGAACCGGGGCACCGGCGGGCGGGACATCGCTGAGCCGGCAGACGACCCGGCGGCCCGTGATACCGGCCGCCGTCATGCGGACATCGGCAACGACGGGCGCTCCGGCCCGCAGCGCGGCCGCACCGGCTGACAGCGCGCCCTCGTCGCAGACCAGATCGCTCGCATACGCCACGTCCGCGCTCGCGTGGATCACCCGCTCGACGACCAGGCGGGTCCATGGCGGTAGCGCCGAGGTGTCGAGGCGTTCCCGCAGGATCGCGTACGACCGCTGCTCGATGGGATGGACCGTTCTCGGGCTCACTGGTCGACCTCCTCGATCGCGTCCGAGGGACAGATTTCAACGCATTCGGCGCAGCCGGTGCAGACGTCCACCAGCACCATGGGTGGACGTCCCCCGCCCGGCCGGCCCGGCCCGGGCCGCAGCGCATGGTCGGGGCAGGTGGCGAAACACGCCCCGCAACCGGTACAGCGCGCGGCGACGACCGCGACCAGGGCCAGCCCCGGACGGGTCGCGGAGCCGCTCCCGCGCCGCGGATTCATGCCCACCGGTACCCCCGGGGGGTCACCATCCGGCCGGCCACGACCCGCGTGTGGGAGTTTCCCACCACCACGGTCGTGGTCATGGTCACCAGGGACGTGAGCGCCTGTTCGTCGAGCGCGCCGAGGTTCGTGACGGTCACCTGCTGGGCCGGCCGGAACGCGTCCCGGACGATGCCGACCGGGCAGTCGTCCTTCCGGTGTTCGCCGAGCAGCTCGAGCGAACGGGGAAGCTGCCAGGTGCGGGTCCGACTGCGCGGGTTGTAGAAGGCCACCACCAGGTCGGCCGCCGCGACGGCCCGCACCCGGCGTTCGATCGCCGACCACGGTGTGTGCAGGTCGGACAGGCTGATCAGCGCGTGATCGTGACCGAGCGGCGCACCCAGCAGGGCCGCCGAAGCCAGCGCGGCCGTGATCCCTGGGACCCCGACAACGTCGAACGAGCCGTCGGCGTACTCGAGCGTTGGACTGGCCATCGCGTACACCCCGGCGTCCCCGCTGCCGACCAGGGCGACGGCGTGGCCGGCCCGGGCGTGATCCACGGCGCTGTGGGCGCGGGCCTCCTCGTCCCCCAGCCCGCTGGCCAGGATGGTCGTTCCGGGGCGCAGCAGGTCACGGACGCTCGCCAGGTACTGGTCGAGCCCGATCACGACCGAGGCCCGGGCAAGTTCCATGGCGGCCCGGGCCGTAAGCAGGTCGCGGGCGCCCGGGCCCAGCCCGACGAGGGCGAGCCGGCCGCGGGCCTGGTGCCGCGCGACGGCCACGGTCGCGTGCGCACCGACCAGCTTGGTGACCAGCAGGTAGGCCCGGGACGCCCGGTGTCCGTCCGGGCCCAGCAGCGCGGCCGCCTCGGCAACGCTCGGGGTCCCCACGGCCGCCCGGACCGCCTCGGACGGGGTCGGCACGTCCACAGCAGCCAGCGCGGCCGCCGGATAGGTGACCAGCGGGAGAGCGCGGCGCCGGGCGACCGCCACGATGCCCGGCTCCTCCCGCTTGATGTCGGCGGTGGCCAGGTGTCGCACGGCCAGCGGCGACACGCCCGCTCCGCCCAGCGCGGCGTTGACCAGCTCGTCGATCTCCTCGGCCGGCGCGCCGCGGCTCGCGCCGATCCCCACCACGAGGCTGGGCGGCCGGTACACAACCGTCGGCCCGGTGTGCGGGACGGTCGGCTCCACCTGGTCCCCGGTAGCCGGCCCGGGCCGTGCAGCCGCGCGGTCCGCTTCCTGCGCCGGACGGTCGGCGCGGTCGGTGACGCAGATGAGCGGCCACCCGGGTTCCGTCGCTTCGGCTGGTGGCCCGGGCCGGATGTTGGCCGGCAGAGGTGGCAGCGGCCACACCTGGTCCGTTCGCAGCTCGATTGGCTGGCCGGACAGCAGCGCCGCGCCGACCGCGGCAACGTCTCCGCGCGGCTCGCGCCGGAGCCCGATGTCCGCACCGAAGCCATCCAACGCGGTGGCGCCCACCGCATCGCTCGCCGTCGTCACGACCGCCGTCGATCCCAGTGTGGCGGCGACCCGGCCGGCCAGGGCGTTCGCACCGCCCTCATGGCCGCCGACCAGCGCCACCGCCCACCGACGGGCCTCGTCGACGCAGACCACCCCGGGGTCGTTCTGCTTGTCGGCCAGCAACGGAGCAACCAGCCGCACCGTGGCCCCGACCGCGAGAAAACACACCAGGCCATCGCAGGTCGAAAAGGCCTCCGCGACGCCTTCCCGGGCGGAACCGGCCATGATCCGGGCATCCGGCCACGCGGCCGCGAGATCAGCCGCCGCGGCCCGTCCCGCCGCGGTCACCGCGATCAGACCGATCGTCACCGCGTCCCCCGTCCCGTTCCCGGTTCCGAGGGCCGGTCCGGCCGGCGACCCCAGACGAGCACCACCGGATTCGCCGCCGCCAGCCGCAGGCCGCCGTCCGGCAGCGCGGCCAACCGGGACGCGGCCACCTGGGTACCGCCGACCTCGTACCCGCTCGCCGCGAGGCGATCCCACGCCGGCCGGACCCGGTCGAGGGCCGCCAGCGCCACCACGATCACCGACGGTGATCGTTCCAGGCAGCCCGCGAGGACGTCCGCACCACCGCCGCCCACGAACACGCCGTCCGGGTCGGGCAGGTCGATCAGCGCCGCCGGCGCCGTCCCTTGCACGGCCGCGACCGTCACGCCGTGGGTCCGGGCATTTCCGGCCACCCGCGCCACCGCGTCACCGTCGCGGTCCACGGCCACGACCGCCGCGCCGAACCGGGCGCACTCGACCGCGACCGATCCGCTGCCGGCCCCGACATCCCAGATGAGACGACCCGGGCCCGGGCCGAGCCGGGCCAGCACGAGCGATCGCACCTCCGCCTTGGTCACCATCGAGTCGCGATACTCGAACGCGTTCTCGGGCAGCGCCCACCCGTCCGGCGCACGTCCCGCGCCGGCGATCCACGCCAGCCCAGCGGCTCCCACCGTCCCCGCCCCGTCCGCGACCGGCCTGAGCAGTGCGGGTTCCAGCGACAGAACGACATTGGGGTCCGGCCAGGTCCGGCCGCCGGCCTGGTCCGGCCGCAGACATTCGACCCGCTCGTCGGCCGTACCGAGGGCGGTCGCGACCGCGAGCATCCGGTCGGTATCCGCCAAGGCCGACCCGATCCGCGCCGGGCCGGTCGCGGGTCCGGTCAGGACGGCCACCTTCGGATGGGCCCGGCAGACATTGACCACCGGGCCGAGGTCACGCCCATGGGCGCTGACCACGACGGCGTCGTCCCAGGGCAACCCGAGGCGCGCAAAGGCCAGGGCGACCGAGGAGACCGCCGGGTGCACGCGCAGATCGAGGCGACGCCGGCGCAGCGCCGCGACGATGCCGAAAAAGCCGGGATCCCCGCTGGCCAGAACCACCGCGGAGCCGTGGTCGGCCCGCACATGGTCGACGACCGCCGCCAGACCAGCGGTCACGTCGCCGAGCTCCACGGTGCGGGCCCCCGGTGGCACCTCGACCGCGCCCAGATGTCGCCGGCCGCCCACGACCAGTGTCGCGGCCGCGAGGGCCCGGGTCGCCGGGGCCGTCAACAACGCGGGGCCGGCAGCGACACCGATCACCGTCACGACATCGCGCCGGTCGGATCCCCCGGTCCCGGGCGCGACCATCGGCGCGCCGGTCGGCCCGCTTTCGCTGGTGGCCACGGACCCCGTTTCCAGCGTGCCCGCGGCCGGGCGTGTGGCCGAAGACGTACCTGGGGCCGGGGCCGGGGATGGTCGGCCGGTCACGCGGTCGGGCCGATCCACGCCGGCTCCGTCGCGGCGACGCAGGTGGTCCCGGGAAAGTCGACCATCGCCACCCGGGCCTGCAGCCGGCCTTCGGTGAACCGCTCCAGCACCCGCGCCACCCGGCCGCACAGCAGATCGCCGACCGGTCGCAGCCGACCCGCCGCCGCCCACAGCTCGTAGGCGTGGCGGGCGGTGTTGGCGTTGGCCACCTCTGCCACCAGCGACGATGAGCCGCCGGCGGCCCGGGTCACGTCGGCCAGCAGGTCCGCTGAAACCTTGGAGCGGGTGTAGTGGGTCATGAGGATGCCGGCCGCGAGCTTCGTCAGCTTGCCGGCCATGCCGACGAACACCACCTCGGTCAGCCCGGCCTCGACGGCCTGACGCAGCGCGGCGCCGGTGAAGTCGCCCACCTCGACGAAACAGACCTCGGCCAGGTCAGGCAGCAGTCGCATCGCCGCGCTCTCGGTCCGCCCGCCGGTCGCCAGCACCACCGTGTGTTCACCTTGCGCGGCGGCCACCGCAATCGCCTGCACCACCGACGACCGCCACGACGCCGTCGAGAACGGCCGCACGATCCCGGTCGTGCCCAGGATCGAGATGCCGCCGACAATGCCCAGCCGCGCATTGGTCGTCTTGCGGGCCATCCGTTCCCCGTCCGGGACACTGACGAGGACCCGCACGCCGGTGGCCGTGAGATCAACGACCTCCGCGACCGCCGCGCTGATCATCGCCCGCGGGACGGGGTTGATCGCGGGTCCCCCGACGGCCAGGCCGAGACCGGCCCGGGTCACCACGCCGACTCCCACCCCGGCGTCGATCTCGACGCCGGCCGGGACGCGCCAGCTCACGGTGGCGGTCAGGTGCGCGCCGTGCGTGACATCCGGATCGTCGCCCGCGTCCTTGACGACGACGGCCTCCGCCCACCGGCCCGATTCGATGTCGCACCGGGCGACGTCGAACCCGACGCGGTGGCCGGACGGCAGACCGATCTCGACCCGCCGTTGCTCGGCCCCGGTCAGCAAGGCGGTTGTGGCCGCCTTGGCGGCGGCGGCCGAGCAGGTACCGGTTGTCCAACCGGTGCGCAGCGCCTTCGGACGGATCTTCGCGGTCCGGGGCAGGTCCGGCTCGCGCAGCGGCGGGTCGCCCGTCACAGCACTCTCATCGCCGGCTCACGGTCCGCTCGCCCCGGCCGACCGCAACTGCGTGCGGGCGCCGCGCTCGGCCCGCCGGAACCCGTGGAAGTGCCCCGGGTGGTACAGGTGTGAGCGGGTTCCGCCGGCCGCGAGCGCCGGCCCGACCAGCACCAGGGTGTGCTTCCACAGCTTGTGGGCCTTCACCGTCGCTTCCAGCTCGGCCAGTGAACAGCGGACCACGAGCTCGTCCGGCCAGGTCACGCGGTAGGCGATCACGCACGGCGTCTCAGGCGGATAGCCCCCCTCGGCCAGTTCGGCGGCCAGCTGGCCCGACCGGGCCGCCGACAGGAACAACGCCATGGTCGTTCCGTGCCGGGCGAACTCCCGGACCTCCTCGCCGGGTGGCATCGGCGTCTTGCCGCCACCCAGCCGGGTGAGGATCACCGACTGGGCGACCTCCGGAATGGTGAGTTCCCGCTGGACGACGGCGGCGGCGGCCGTGAAGCTGCTGACCCCGGGGACGATCTCGGTGGCCAACCCCAGCGCGGCGCACACCTCGAGCTGCTCGGCGACCGCCCCCCAGAGGGCTGGATCACCGGAGTGGACCCGGGCCACCGAGAGATCATCGGCGGTGGCCCGCCGGTACAGCTCGACAACCCCCTCCAGGGGCAGCGCCGCCGAATCGACGACCTCCGCGCCCGGCCGGGCATGGGCGACGACGTCCGGGTGGACCAACGACGAAGCCCAGATCACGATGTCGGCCGCCCCGATGACCCGTGCCCCGCGCAGGGTCAGCAGATCGGCCGCCCCGGGTCCGGCCCCCACGAAGGTGACCTTCCCGCTGGTCGGCGGCGTGCCACCGGCCGTGTTCACATCCGCGGTCACGCCGACCCCATCCGTCCCTGTCCATCAGGCCCCATAGGCCCGGCCGGCCCCGCCCGGCGGGGCCGGCCGCGACCGACCCCGCCGGTGGCGGCCCCGCCGGTCAGGTGGGCCACGACGGCCTCCGCGTGGCGATCACCGTCGACAGGTACGGGCCCGCGGCGTCCGGGTCGAGGTCACCGACCGAGCGGATGTCCTCGCCGGCCAGCCCCAGGGCCGCACCATAGATCGCCGCGCCGCCGGCGGCGGTGCCGTCGGGGCCGCCGAGCCGTCCGGCCCGGCCGAGTACCTCGATGGCCCGCGGGAGGGCCCGGCCGCCCTTGTAGGCGACCACCGTGTCGTGCTCCTCGACCGCGCGGGCGTAGACGTCCACGCCGGCGGTCAGCGGCAGCAGCGCGACCGTCTCGGTGCCGACCGCCAGGACGGTGCCCGAGCGCGCGGCCAGGTCCTGCATCGCCGTGATCCCGGGCACGGTCTCAATGCGCACCTCCGGGACCAGTCGCCGGACCGCCGCGGCCAGGCCGGTGAAGGTGGAGTAGACGTTCGGATCGCCGATCGTCGCGAACGCCACCATCCCGCCCGGCCGGGCGATCAGTGCCTCGGCAACCACCGCTGCCGGGGTCGCGTAGTCGGCCGCCCCGGTCATCTGGAACGGCAGGCGGACGACCCGGTCGTGGGTGACGTGGGTCCGAACCGTCACCTCGGCCCGGCCCGGCTCGCCGGCGGCGTCCGGGCCGCCCTCCGGCGCCGACCCGGCCGCGCCTGGCAGGGTCACCCCGCCGTCGTAGGGCCGACCGGGCACCGCGTCGCTGACCGGCACGAACACGATGTCGGCGGCGGTCAGGATCCGCACCGCCTTCACGGTCACCAGCTCGGGGTCGCCGGGTCCGACCCCCACCCCGACGAGCCGCGCCGAGATCACGGCGCCACCGATGTCGCCGACGCCGCGCGGTCGCCGTCCGGCGCCGGCCGCCCGGCCCGCGCCGCGGCCACGAACCGGGTCGCCGTGGCCGGGCTTCCGGCCCAGTGCCGGTGCAGATAGGACGCGTGCACGCCGCCCCGGACCAAGCCTTCGAGGGTGCCGCCGATCCGCCAGGCGGGACCCGTTCCCGGTCGGGTCGCCCGCACCACCGTGCGGTGGAACTCGTGGGCCCGCACGGTCGTCCCGGCCGCCGCGACCGGGCTGTCGGCGACCGCGGTCGCCGTCCGATAGCCGAGGGTCAGCCGGCCGGTCATTTCCGCGGCCAATGGCAGCGCACCGCACATGGGGGCGCCGTCCAGGCTTTCGGCCAGGTAGAGCAGCCCGGCGCACTCGGCGGCGACCGGGGCACCGCGGCCGGCGAGCGCCGCGACATCGGCCCGCAGGGTCGTATTGGCCGCGAGCTGCGCCGCGTGCTCCTCGGGGAAACCGCCACCGACGATCAGCGCGTCGGTTCCGGCCGGCAGCCGCTCATCGCGCAACGGGTCGACCAGGTGGACCTCGGCTCCGGCCGCGCGCAGCAGCTCGGTCTGCTCGGGGTAGGTGAAGGTGAACGCTGGTCCGGCGGCGACCGCGACCCGGACCGGTTCCCGCGGATCGTCGGCCGGGTTGTCCGGGGACGCGAGCGCCTCGGTGGGATCCCAGGGCCGCACCGCCAACGCCGGCGCCGACCGGGCCAGCGCGAGCAGACCGTCCAGGTCGACCCCGCGGGCGACCAGGGCCGCCAGCCGGGCCAGCCCGCCCCCGGCGGCCGAACTCCGTTCGGCGACCGGAACCAGGCCCAGGTGACGCGTCGGCGTCGCGATCGCGTCGTCGCGTCCCAGAGCGCCGAACACGGTCACCCCGCTGGCCGCCAGCGCGGCCCGCAGCACCTGTTCGTGCCGCTCGGAACCGACCCGGTTGAGAATCACCCCGGCCAGCCGCACCCGCGGGTCCCAGGTGGCAAAACCGTGCACGAGCGCGGCGACCGACCGGCCGGCGCCCCGCGCGTCGACGACGAGGACCACCGGGGCGTCGAGCAGCCGGGCGACGTGGGCGGTCGAGGCGTGGTCGGGCGCTTCGCCCGCCGTCGGCGCGGAGATGCCGTCGAACAGGCCCATGACGCCCTCGACGACGGCCAGGTCCGCGTCCCGGGCGCCGTGGGCGAACAGGGGCCCGATCAGCGGCGCGCCGCACAGCACGGCGTCCAGGTTGCGACCCGGTCGGCCGGTGGCCAGCGCGTGGTAGGTCGGGTCGATGTAGTCGGGACCGACCTTGTGCGGCGAAACCCGCAGGCCCCGGGCCGTCAACGCGGCCATCAGCCCGGTGGCGATGGTGGTCTTGCCGGCGCCGCTGGCCGG
>JAMFSN010000070.1 GCA_026225295.1 Frankia alni | reverse complement strand
TGGCCGGTACCGGAAAGCTGCTGATCCTGGAGAGCCGCGCCGAGCACAAGGTCCCCCCGGCCGAGGTATCGAAGGAACCTCGGCCGGCCCACCGGAGCGAGCCGACCGACCCGACCGGGTTGACCGGGTCGGAGCCGGACGACCAGCCGACGGGTGGCCCGAAGGTCGACGGGGGGCCGGCGCCGAACGGGGTCCGGTCCGGGCCGCCCACCCCTGGCCCGGTCCACGGGTGGGAACGCGGCGACCAGAACCCGCGGCTGGAGGTTCCGGACGTGATGCGACGCACGATCGCCGGCAACCCGCTCAGCGATCTTCCCATGCGCCGGGTCGAGAGCGCGATCAACACATTGGCGGTTCACCGGCCGCTGAGCCCGAGCGACATGGACGCGCGGCACCGGCGGCTGCTGGAGCTGCGCGCGGCGAAGGCCGGGGTCCGACTGGGCTTCGACGACGTCCGCGACGTCCCGGCCACGCCCGGTACCGACGCGATGACAGACGCGGAGACGAGTCCCGGCGACGGTCGGCCCGAATCCGACGGTCGGCGGCCGGGCGACCCCCAGCGGGCCCCGGGCCAGCCGCCGACCTGGGAGAACCCGGACGGCTACCGGGCCGGGGGACCGCCCAACCACCGCCGTCCCGACTCCGACCCGGAATCCGACGACGACGGCCCTGCCCCCGCCGTGCCCTGATCCGTCCGGGCTGTACGCGGCCGACCGCGTACGGCCCGGACGGCGTCCCCACCACCACGATCTGGAGGCTGCTGATGCCCGGACTGCTCCGCCCCGGCCTGCCCCTCGGCGCACCCGGGCCGCTCGTCCCGCCGCCCGGCCGGCGGCGGTACCTGTGGCCGTGGCTGCTGCTCCTGTTGCTGCTGGTGGGTTGGCTGGTCTGGCCCCGTCACGACCATAAAGCCAATGCCGCCCCGCCCTCGAAAACGATCAACGGCTGGACGCTCGCGGGCGCGCGGGGGCCGGACTGCCTGCGGCTCGACCTCGCCGTCGACGACTCGGGCTCGATGCTGAACTTTTCGAGCGCGCGGGACGCGGCCCTGAGCCAGCTCGTCGCGTGGCTGCCGGGGAACCTGCGGCCGGACGACGAAGTCGCGGTCATCGACTTCGCCGGGGTGGCGTCGGTCCGCAACCCGCCCACCCGGGTCGGTCAGCTGACCCAGCGGCCGGCCGTCGACGTCTCGGGCGGCTCGGCCCGGGGGACCCTCCTTGACCCGGTGTTCGACAGCGTCTCCGGTCTGCCGCCCACCCGGTGCCAGTCGGCGTTGGTCCTGATGTCCGATGCCCAGCTCGACGACCTGCCGGCGAACGCCGCCGCGGGCCGCCGGCTGCTGCTCGACCATTCCACGCACGCCGTCCGGCTACTCGTCCCCGGCCGGGCCATCGTCGTGCCGCCCGAGTGGACGACGGCCTTTCCCGAAGCTCCGCCGGCCCGGTTCGACGGCTACGACGGCTCGGCGACCGCGCTCGCCTTCGGCCGGACCATCGCCGATCTGACCGGCCAGAACCTCGTCCCCAAGCGGGTCGCCGCGACGCCCACCCCGCGGGCCACGCCGTGACGATGTCGGGAGCCGGGATGAGCCCGACGTCCGCGTC
>JAMFSN010000069.1 GCA_026225295.1 Frankia alni | reverse complement strand
CATTGAGGTGATCTCACCGAAATTGGATCGGACATCCAGTCTTTAACGGTGCGGGAGTGGCGTTCCGGGGAGGCTCGCGGACAGTCCGGACATGCCCGGAAACTGGCGTGGAGTCCCGGTAGAAGAGGTCTCACCACAAGTCTTCTTCAGCCCTAGGACTCCACTTGATCCCCTATCGTGCCATGCTCGACGTCCCCGCGAAGCTTGTTCGCTACCTGTCCCGGCTGCTGGCCGCCGAGCGGCGCCACCGCGGCACCCCGGCCGGAAGCAGGAAGCTCACCTGCCGTGACCAGGCAGTTCTCGCGCTGCGCTGGTTCCGCGACCGGACTCGGATCGAGAGGCTGGGCCGCGACCACGGCGTGTCCCGCGCGACCGCCTACCGGTACGTCGCCGAGGCCGTCGACGTCCTGTCCGCGCAGGCCCCGGGCTTGCCGGAAGCCCTGAAGCGGGCGATGGCCGAGGGCGTCCCGTACGTGATCCTGGACGGCAAGGTCTTCGCCGGCGACCGCTGCTCCGAGCCCGCGACCAGCGTAAAAGGCCAGGTCATCGACGCCTGGTACTCCGGAAAGGCCCGCCGCCACGGCGGGAACGTCCAGGCCGTCATGCGCCCCGACGGCCTCCCGCTCTGGGCCGGCCCCGCCGAGCCCGGCTCCGTCCACGACCTCACCGCCGCCCGCTGGCACGCCCTGCCCGCCCTCTACCGCGCCGCCACCCTCGGAATGCCGACGCTGGCCGACCTCGGCTACGAAGGAGCCGGAATCGGCATCCTCACCCCGGTCAAAAGGCCCCCCGGCAACCAGGAACCCGACATCGACACCCGCACCCGCAACGCACTGCTCCGCGACCTGCGCTGCCGGGGAGAACGCGGATTCGCCCTGCTCACCCAACGCTGGGCCGCCCTCCAGCACATCACCGCCGACCCCGACCGGACCACCGAGATAACCCGGGCAGCCCTGGTCCTCACCCAATTCGAGCATAAGTACATCGGCTGAAAAACGGTGAGATCACCTCAATGACGAAAGAAATGTCCGGTTCGTGCTTGGGGTTAGGGTGGTGGGGCGGCCTAGCGGAGTAGTAGGTAATAGGGCTGGCCGTTGTAATGCAGGGTGATGCGCTGGGAGTTTGGGTACTTGTTGAGGAAGAACTGGGCTTCTGGGGCTTTCAGGGAATCGGTGAGGACGGCTTGGGTCTGTGGCAGGACTCGGGTGCGGAAGTCGGCTAGGAATGCCTGCAATTCTGGTTCGGTTTCTATGCTGCTGTCGGGGTCGGCGGAGATTGGGGCGGGGTTGAGGTCGGCGCCGAAGTAGACGAGGCCGGGGTACTCGTCGGGGAAATCGGCGACGTAGGCGGGGCGGTTGCCGACGGTCGTGTGGATCTGCTGCATTAGCCGGATGAAGGCGGGCATCGGCACGGGGGCGCCCTGGCAGCAGCGGGGGGCGCGGTCGAGGCCGGGGCCTACTCGCTGAGCAGCCAGCGTCGTCGGGGTGGCGGCGGCGGGAGCCGCGGCCAGCCGGTGGCGGTCCAGGTAGGGTGCCGCCGCCCAGGAGCGGAGGCTGGACGGCGGGTAGGCGCCCGACGGCAGCAGCGTGAATGGGCCGACGGCCAAGGCGGCGCCGGCCAGCACGAGCAGCGCGCGCCGCCCGGGGCCGACCGGGCGCGGCCGGTCGGCGGGCGTCGGGCGGCCGGGGTTGGGCGGGCGCGCCTGGTCGGCGGCGGTCAGGGGGCGGCGGGCGCCGAGCAGGCGCGGCAACTCGGTGGCGGTGATGATCGCCAGGGCCGGGACCATCAGCAGGGTGCCGGTCAGGTGCGAGGCGTCCGACCTGAGCAGCGCTCCCTCGTAGAGCAGGGCGGTGGCCAGCACGGTCACCAACAGCTTGACCCGCTCGGGCGGCCACCCGGTCGCGATGCCGAGCGGGCGGAACCGGACAACCGCGAGCAGCGCGAGGCCGGCCAGCAGGAACGGCAGCAGGTAGAACAGGTGCGTGTAGGGGGACGGGGCGTGGTTGAAGCCGCCCCAGGGGGTGTCGTTGGCGCCCGCGGCCACCGCTTGCGGGAAGAGGAAGTACTGGCGCAAGAACTCGGTGAGCTGGGCGTGGGCGGCGTAAAAGACGAGGATGGGTGTCCAGATGACCAGGAAGCCGGCGCCGACGGCGGTCAGCGCCGTCCACACCGGGCGCCAGCGGGCGGAGCCGCTGAACAGCAGCAGGGCGCCGACCGCGAGGGCGCCGATCGCGCCGCCCGCCAGGTTCTCCTGCGCCAGGTACGACGTCAGGCCCCAGAGGGCGCCGAGGACGGCTCCGGCGACGGCGCCGGGCCAGGACGGGCAGCGCCTGACGGCGGCGGGCAGCAGCAGGACGAGGGCGATCAGGCCGACGTAGCGGAGCGGGCTGGCCCAGCCGAAGTAGCCGTTGAATGAGCCGCCGGGCTGGAACGCGACCTGATGGAGGGCCGGGTAGACCAGGGCGGAAAGGACCGCGGCGGCCAGGCCGCGGGCGTAGCCGAAGGCGAGGAAGAACACCGCGAACAGGAGCGACACGCCCGCCCAGACCAGTAGCGCCCAGGCTTCGCGGAAGCCGACCACGGAGAACGACGTCAGGTGGCGCATGAGCCAGTAGACGGTCACCTGGGTTCCGGGGCCGTACTGCACGCTGGCGACGCCCACGTAGGGGAGATGGCCCTTGGCAACCGCCTGCAGGCCGATTAGCACGACCTCCTCTTGATGGCTGATCGGGGCGGGAGTCTGGCTGAGGTACCAGGGCGGCCCGACCGCGTACCAGGCCAGGCCGAGGGCGGTGACCAGGCCGGCCGCCACCGGCAGCAGCGCGCGGATGCGGCCGCGCGGACGAGGGGCGGTATCGCAGGCGGCGCTCGCCTGCTGGTCGGCGAGCGGGCCGGCGCTCACCGGCGCGCTCCGAGGAACAGCCCGGTGAACCAGGCGCGCCAGGTCGGCGGGCGGCCGCCGGCGATCAGCAGCACGCGGGCGGCCGCGGTCAGCAAGATGACCGGGGCGACGGTCCCGAGCAGGTACGCGGCGGTTTCCCAGCGCTTGTCGTCATAGGGGAAATAGACATAGTGGGCGGGCGGGGGCAGCGTCGCCCGGGTCCGGTAGTACACCACCACCAGCAGCAACGGGAACCAGGCGGCGAGCGCTAGCCAGAGCGCGGCTCGTTCCCGGGCGGCCACGTGGCGATCAAGCCACGCGGTCAGCCGGGACCGGCCGGCGGTCGCCAGCGACACCAGCCTGAGCACCGCGCTCAGGCAGAACGCGGCCAGCGCGCCGACGAACATGGCCAGCCGCGGACCCGGCAGCGAGTCGTGCGGCCCGATGAGCGCCGCTACCCCCATGGCGAGCACGCTGGTCGCGCCGAGGGAGGCGACCGCTGCCCGGTAGAAGGGACGCGGTCCCTCGTCAACGGTGCGCAGCGTCCGGTCAAGCCAGCTGACCGGGGAGCCAGGGCTGTTTCAAGGTAACCTCGGGTAACCATGGCGACGCTATGTAGTCATGAAGTTGAGCGCCCGGTTCCGGTCTCCGGCGATCCATTCGGTGTTCTCCTTGATATTCTTGATACCCTTCATTCGCATTAGTCCGATGGCCAGGTTCCGTATGGTCGCGAGGACTTGTGGCCCTTCTCCGGCCCAGGCCTGTCCGTTATCCTCGCGATATACGACATCTCGTGGATAATGACTTTTATTTTCGATTCCCCAGTGCAATCTCTTATGCCGGTTCAAGGCGAATGCTGTCATATTTTCGGCGTCCTGGCTGGTGAGCATGAGTGACATTTCTTTGCCGATCCGGTCACCGGACGGCGTGAAGGTCTCGCGGATGATGATGGCAGCTTGCTCTGCGCCCGGGAAGTCGATTTTATTTGCGGGGGCAGTCCAGATCGACCATCTTTTCCGCTGCCCGCGTGCGTATTCCTCCATGACATCGTGCGGCGGTCCCTTGAGAAACGGGATGACGGCGTCGAATACCGCGCGCTGCAGGCTTGGGCGGTTCCCCTTGACGGTCATGAGGTAGTGCCAGCCGGCTCTTCTCGTAATGGCATCAGCTGTTTCTGAAGAGGTGTGCGCCGCGTCGAGGGTGAATAGCGCCGGCTCGTCTGCGGGAACGGGGAGGACATCGAGTAGTGCGCCCGCCTGGGTGGTCTCGTTCGTGCCATCAGGTACCCTGAGCTGGGCAATCGTAATTCCCTCCTTATGTATCATGGCGGAGAACAAGGTAACCTGCTCGTTCTCGTCGGTCCAGGAGCCGCGCAGGACCTTCCCGTCTACCGCGATTTCCCACTCTCCGTTCCGGCCTTTCGGTGACTGCGCGGCTAGCCAGCTTCCCGTGATCTCGTCCATGCGGTCGCCGTTGATTCCCGAGAGAACCCTGCAGATCGTTCCCTTGCTCGGGTACTTGTACCTGAGCCTGAACCAGTCCCATTCAGCCCCGATTTTCCCGAGCAGGGACTGTGACATGTCCTGCGCTTTCCTGGCTATCTCCGAATATCCCTTCGCTCCGGCGAGCACGGCAACGACGCTGACCGCCAGGACGAATACCAGGGCGTGCTGCTTCCCCTTCACTCCGCGCGGGTCTTCGACCGAGCGGAGCATTTCCAGGAGGCTTGAGATGTCGACATCCCTCCATAGAGGGGAGCATGCCGGGCAGCCGGAAGTTGACTGCTGGTGCCGACAATGGGAGAATGACACCCGATGGCCTTCTCTTGTTGAAATTATGGTTGTGTGGTAACTCCCATTATTCTCGAAAAGAGGAGGCCATCTTGCATTTATTCAGGAAAAGTCTGGTAGCAGTTTCCGCTGCAAAGAGGAGAAGTCCGTGAAGCGGCGCGAGTACCTGCTGGCCTCAGATAGCTAATCACTCTGTGTAGCAACGCATAGGCATGCAGTCACCTTGAAACAGCCCTG
>JAMFSN010000068.1 GCA_026225295.1 Frankia alni | reverse complement strand
TGCTGGTGAAGCGGGCATCGACCCGTAGGCGAGGGTTCTTGTTGAAGAACGTGACATAGGCGGGATCGTGGTGGGTGCTGCCCTCGGTGAGTTTCTTGACGGCGTTCCGCCGGCTTCGTGACTGCTGGAGCGCGAACCACTGGTCGATGATGAAGGCGGCCGGCCCCCACGTGGCGGCCTTCAGCGGGTCGCTGCCCGAATCCCGGTTCACCACCACCAACGCGTGCCCGCTGGTACCCGAGGTCACCATCGTGAATACCTCAAGACAGAACCCGGGCTCGAGCAGGCCCCGCCCGGTGCTGGCGAGAAGACCGACCACAGCCGAGGCGATTTCCGTGGACTGTAACGCTAGCGGAGTGTGAGGTTGTTGGCGGAGAAAATCGATACCCCACGTCAGCCAGGTGGCCCGGCTCCAGGCGTGAAGTTCCTCCAGTGGCTTGTCCCGTAACAGAATCGGGATCGCCAGCCGCTCCTGCGGTGTGATCGTCACTTTGTCCGCCGGCAGGAGCGGGGGAACCCCAGCGATAACCTTATCGCTCGCGCACACGCCGACCAGGTTTACCGCCCTCCACGGGTTGGCGACGACCACCCACGTGCCGAGCAGGGACGCCTGGATCGCGTCATTGACGGCCTCCAGGATCTCATCGTGGGACCGGACCGCCCGTACCGTCGTCCCATTCCGCTGAGAAGGAAGCTCATCGGCGCTCGACCCACCCGCCGGTACCGGCTCCTTTCCCGTCCCGACCGCTGGACCCGTTGCTGATTCGCTTCCGGTGACCGCGGTGCCACCGATCCATTCCCGGGCGGTTGTCTCGTCAGTAGGCGCAGGTGTCGTCACAGGTTCCTCCCATTGCCGGTCCAGGAGCTGCCGTGCGGATCGTGTCCGGTTCCCGTCCCCGCACCTGGAGCCGGACCGTCGCAAATTTGAGCACGACGACTACCACGACGTCCGTAAAACAGCCATAGGAATCGACGTCCGTACCAGCCCGGTCACCAGACGTCTGAAATGAGCACAATATCGGAACCGCGGGCGTCGCCGGGGACCGGGTGATTCTTCCCGAGTAGTGACCCCGCCCGCCCGCCCGGACCTCCACGGCCGCCCGCGCACGTCAAAGATCGGCCCGGGACGGCGGCCCGGGTTCTCAGCGGTCGGTGACCGCCGGGTGGCGGTGGGGGCTGGTGACGGTCGGGAGCCGGATCGAGAAGGTGGTCGGTGTGGAGGGGAGGAGGGTGATTTTGCCGCCGTCGGCTTCGACCAGGGCGCGGGCGAGGAACAGACCGATCCCGCTTCCCTGCTCGGCGCCGCCGCCTTCTCCGTCGCTCCTGGTGAAGAGGGTCGGTATCCGGTCGGGGGCCACGCCGGGTCCGTCGTCGGTGACCTCGATGCGCAGGTCGTCGCCGAGTTGGGCGGCCGCGAGGCGGATCGTCCCGGTGCCGTGCCGGCCGGCGTTCTCGATCAGGACGGCGATGGCCTGCGCCAGGTGGTCGCGGTTGGCCAGGCCCAGGAGCGGGCCGGGCCCGGTCTCGACGACGAGTTGCCGGCCGACGCGGTCGGTCAAGGGCCCCCAGTGGCGGGCCAGCTCGTCGAACAGTTCGGCAACGTCGACCGGGCGGGGTCGGGAGCCGTCGCCGCGGGCGCGCGACAGCAGCACGGTGACGACGGTGGCCAGCCGGTCGACCTGGGCCAGAGCGGACTCGGCGTCGTCGCGGATCTCGCCGGGCACATCGGCGGTGGCGATCTCTTCCAGGCGGAGCCCGATGGCGGTCAGGGGGGTGCGTAGCTGGTGGGCGGCGTCGCGGGCGAACTGGCGCTGCCGGTCGACGAGCTCCCCGATCCGGTGCCCGCTGCGGGCCAGGACGACACCGATCCGGTCGGCCTCCGGGATTCCGAAGTGGGGTGGGTCGAGGTCGAACTGTCCCTCGCCCAGCCGGTCGGCCTCGTCGACGAGCGCGGTCATGGGTCGGGTGAGGCGGCCGGCCAGCAGGAGAGCGAGGCCGATCGCGACGGCCGCCGAGGCGGCGACGAGCAGGGTCACGGTGGCCAGGACCGCGAGGATGCGTTCGGATTCGTCGTGGATGGAGGCGACCACGGTGACGTGGGCCCCGTGTTCGGCGGTGGCGCTCGCGGTCGCGGTGCCGCCGCCGATGGCGGGGCCGGCGGTGAACGTCCGGGATCCGTACCCGGCGCGGACCTGCCGGCCGGGGACCAGCGCGGCGAGGCGTCCCGGGTCGAGCCCGTCCTGATCCTCCACCTGCTCCCCGAGGGCCACGGCGACGGTGTCGGCCTGGGACTGCAGCCGGGTCCGGAAGTCGGCGTGGACCTGGTGGACGCCCAACGCGGCCAGCGGCACGGCCAGGGTGACGACGGCCACGACGACGACCAGGAGCGCCGAGGTGAGCAGGCGGCGGCGCAACGGGCGAGCCCTGGTCCGGGCCGCGGGCCGGGGGCGGTCGGTGCCCGGGGGAGCGGTCACGGGGTGAAGCGGAACCCGACGCCGCGGATGGTCGTGATGTACCGGGGATCGGCGGCGTCGTCGTCGAGCTTCTGCCGCAGCCAGGAGATGTGCTGGTCCAGGGTTTTGGTCGAGCCCATCCAGCTGGTTTCCCAGACCTCGGCGAGCAGTTTCTGGCGGGTGACCACGGTGCCGGCCTCGCGGACGAGGACCCGCAGCAGGTCGAATTCCTTACCGGACAGGTGCAGCTCTTCCTCGGCGCCGCCCGCGACCGTCCGGTAGGCCCGCCGGGCGGCGGCGTCGACCCGGACGCCGGCGGCCGCGTGCCGGTCCGGTGCCACCCGGCGCTGGGCGGCCCGGACCCGGGCCAGCAGCTCCGCGAGCCGGAACGGTTTGGCGACGTAGTCGTCGGCCCCGGCGTCGAGGCCGTCGACGAAGTCGACCTCCTCCGACCGGGCGGTCAGCAGCAGGATCTGCAGCTGGGGGAGCCGGGCGCGCAGTCGCCGGCACACCTCCAGGCCGTCCATGAACGGCAGCCCGATGTCGAGGATCGCCACGTCGAACCGGCCGGTCAGGCCCGCTTCCAGGCCGGTCGGGCCGTCCACCGCGGCCTCGACGTCGTAGCCCTCCCGCCGGAGCGACCGGGCCAACGGCGCGGCGATCGACGCGTCATCCTCGACGAGCAGCACGGCGGTCACGCGCATCACAGTGCCAGCCCCGACACAGGCCGGTCGACTCCCAGAACCATCCTTGACCAGCCCTTGACCGGACGCCCGGCACGATCACAGGGCGGTACCGCGAGGTGCCTGGGCTCAGGACTCGACGGGGGGTGGCTGCTGGTGGGTAGGCCGGCCACCCCGATCCGGCGGACACCGGTCGCCGCGGGCCGGCGACCGGTCCATCCGGCGCCGCCGCCCCGTCCACGTCCGGCGTCCCGGCACCTCGCGGCAGCCATGGTGGTACTGGCCGGGCTCAACCTGGGCGCGGTCACGGCCCTCGCGGTGCACGGCGTCACGAGCGCCGGACCGGGCACCGCCGGTCTGCTGACCTGGGCCGGCCGCACCGCCGGTCTGTTCGCCGAGACGCTGGTGGTGGCGCAGGTGCTGCTGGCCGCCCGCCTCCCGACCCTGGAGCGTTCCGTCGGCCAGGACACGCTGATGCGCTGGCACCGCAGCCTCGGGCAACTCACCCTGGCGGTCGTCCTCGTCCACCCGCTGCTGCTCGCGGCGGGCTACGGCGGCGCGCGGGTCGGCGGGTTCTTCGTCCAGTCCTGGACGCTGAGCACCACCTACCTGAGCGCGGCCGGCGGATTCCTGCTGATCGTGACGGCCGCCGGGCTGTCGGTCCGAACCGCCCGGCGCCGGCTGAGGTACGAAACCTGGTACGCCGTTCACCTGACGACCTACGCGGCGATCTTCCTCGCGTTCGGGCACCAGCTGTCGGCGGGCCACGACCTGTCCGGCTCGCCGATCATCGCCGCCTGGTGGAAGGGACAACTGGTTGTGGCCGCGGGCTGCCTGATCCTGTTCCGCGTCGGACTCCCGCTGTTCCGGTCGCTGCGCCACCAGCTCCGGGTGATCTCAGTGGTGGCCGAGTCACCCGACGTGGTCTCGGTCCACATCGGCGGCCGGCGCCTCGATGCCCTCGCCTGCGACGGCGGCCAGTTTTTCGTCTGGCGGTTCCTGCACCCGCGCGGATGGTGGGAGGCCCACCCCTACTCCCTGTCCGCGGCCCCGTCGGGTGACCGGCTGCGGATCACGGTCCGGATGGTCGGGGACGGCACCCGCCAGCTTGCCCAGCTGCGTCCCGGCACCCGGATCATCGCCGAAGGTCCCTACGGCGTGTTCACCGACGCCCGCCGGACGACCCGCAAGGTGCTGCTCATCGGGGCGGGCATCGGCATCACTCCCATCCGCGCCCTGCTCGCCGACCTGCCCCTCGACGTCGACGTCACCCTGCTGCACCGGGTCAGCGACCCGGCCGAGGCGGTTCTCGTCGAGGAGATCCGGGCCCTGATCGAGGAACGCGGCGCCACCGCCCGGCTCATTGCCGGACCCCGCGGCGACGTCCACGACCCCGATCGGCCCCTGAGCCCGGGCCACCTGCGGTCGCTCGTCCCAGATGTCGCCCGGCGGGACGTCTATCTGTGCGGGCCGCCCGGATTCTGCTGGTCGACCGCGGACGCGCTCGCGCGCCTGGAGGTCCCGGCTGACCGCATCCACCACGAATCGTTCGCGATGTGAAACCGACCCGCCGCCCCGGCTGACCGGGCCTCGACCCGCAGCTACCGCCGTTCCCCGAAAGGATGACGATGCGTCGTCCCGCGCTTCTGGCCGCCGGGGCCGGAGCCGGTCTCGTCCTCACGTTCGGGGGCCTGGCCCTCGACCACGGCACGACACCGCAACCGGTCGCCGCCCCGGCCGGCGTCGTCGCGCAGCCTCCGGCACCCCCGCCCGGGGTGACCGCCACACCCGTAACCGGCTCCCCGACCGCCGCCACCGGCTCCGCGGCCACCAACGCGGGAGTGGCCGTAAACGGCCCCGCCGTCGTGACCCGCTACGGCGACGTCCAGGTCCAGATCACCCTCGCCCGACACCGGATCATCGCCGCCCGGGCACTCACGTTGCCGGCCGGAGGCCACTCCTCCACCGTGAGCGCCTCCGCCGGCCCCGCGCTCGTCCACGAAACGCTGGCCGTCCAGAGCGCCCGGGTCGACGCGGTGTCCGGGGCCAGCTACACCAGCGCCGGCTGGCGCAGCTCGCTGCAGGGCGCCCTCGACACGGCCCGCGCCCACGGCATCTGACCCGCCGACCACTTCAGGAAGGTTCCTGCCCCATGCCCACGTTCCTCGACGGCTCACCGACCCACCCCCTGATCGTCCACGCCGTGGCCGTGCTGCTTCCGCTCGCGGTGCTGGGCGCGATCGTTCTGGTCTTCGTGCCCGCCGCGCGGCGCGCCTACGGGGTCCTCACGGTGGCCATCGCGTTCGTCGCCTGCATCGCTGTGCCGCTCGCCTTCGCCAGCGGTGGAGCACTCCGCGACCGGGTACCGCCATCGACACTGATCGACCAGCACGTCAGCGCCGCCCACCAACTGCTCCCCGTGGCGGCCGTCTTCGGTCTGGTGCTGGCCGGGTTCGTCGTCGTCGACATCCTGCGCCGGGAACGCCGCGGCGACCTCAACCGCGTCGAAGCAGCCACCATCACCCGCATCACCCACGGGAAGGGGATCGCTCTGCGACGCGACCTCGCCCGCCTCCAGCAGGGGGTCGCGGTCCTGCTCGTCGCCGCCTCCATCGTCACGACCGTCGCCGTGGTGCGGACCGGCGACAGCGGCGCCAAAGCAGCCTGGCACGGCCGCACGCTGCCGGCCGGAAGCGCCGCTGGCGACCACTGAGCACCCGGCCCGCCGGTCGCGTGGACCAACCCGGCCAGGCTGACGACCAGGGCCCGGCGGCCCGCCGCGTCGCCTTCCAGCGCGTCGTCGATCGGATCGGCCGCGCTCGTCAGCCGGTCAGGGCGGCGGCGACGTGGGCGAGGGCGCTGTCGACGACCCGGTAGTAGGCCCAGACACCCCGTTTGTCGCGGGTGAGCAGGCCCGCGTCGACGAGGACCTTGAGGTGGTGGCTGATGGTGGGTTGGGTCAGCCCGAGCGGCGCGGTGAGGTTGCACACGCACGCCTCGCCCCCGTCGTGCGCGTAGATCAGCGACAGCAGCCGCAGCCGGGTGGGATCAGCGATCGCCTTGAGCGTGCCGGCGAGCCGCGCGGCTTCCTCGGCGCCCAACGGTTCCCGGGCCAGGGGCGTGCAGCAACCGGTGAGCAGACCGGCCGTACCGCCGCCGGAGAGCTGTCGCGGCGTTGTCGGGTCGCCCCGCCGGGGGGAAGCCACCATCGTCATGCATCCAGGATGCCCTAGCTATTGACAGCCGTCTATGTCTGGGAGCATCGTCGACGCCGACAGCAATAGATGACTGTCTATGTGATGGAAGTGGGTCGTCATGGCGAGCCGGCTGCAGTTGGCGTTGAACGTCTCGGATGTCGAGGAGGCGGTGGCCTTTTACAGCACGTTGTTCGGGGTGGAGCCGGCGAAGCGCCGTCCGGGGTATGCGAACTTCGCGGTCGATGTCCCGCCGTTGAAGCTGGTCTTGATCGAGAACCCGTCCGCGCGGGGCGTGGGAGTGGCCGGGGCGCTGAACCACCTCGGCGTCGAGGTCGACACCTCGGATGAGGTGACGGCGGCGGCGGCGCGGCTGGCGGGCCAGGGGCTGGAGACCGCGGCGCAGGAAGCTACGTCCTGCTGCTACGCCGTGCAGGACAAGGTGTGGGTCGATGACCCCGACGGGGCGCCGTGGGAGGTCTACACGGTGCTCGCTGACGCCGAGGCGGCGTCGTGGACCGACCGGGACGTCCCCGCGGAAGCGGTGGACGGGCCGGGCTCGGCGTGCGACTGCGGGCCGGGACTGTGCGGACCCGCCGACGAGGTCATCGAAGGGGACGCCCGCCCGCCGGTCGCGTTCCTGCCGATGGCCGACGCCTGACGCTGACCCGGTGACGACCACGCCCCCGGCGCTGCTGGCCCGCCGTCTCGCGGCCGAAGCAGTCGGCAGCATGCTGCTGGCCGCCCTGGTCATCGGGTCCGGGATCGCCGCCCGGCAGTTGAGCCCGGACCAGATCGGGTTGGAGCTGGCGGAGAACGCCGCGGTCACCGCGGCCGGCCTGTACGCGATCATCCTGATGGTCGGCCCGGTCTCCGGCGCGCACCTCAACCCGGTGGTGTCCGCCGTCGACGCGCTCTTCGGCGGGTTGTCGTGGCGGGACGTTGCCGCCTATCTGCCGGCCCAGGTCGGTGGCTGTGTAGCCGGGGCGGTGCTGGCGAACTGGATGTTTGACCGGTCGGCGGTGTCGCTCTCCACCCATCACCGGGCGTCCGGCGCGCACCTGTTGTCCGAGGTGGTCGCGACCGCCGGCCTCCTGCTGGTGATCTTCGCGCTGGCCCGGTCGGGACGCGGCGACCGGGCCCCGGGCGCGGTCGGCGCCTACATCGGGGCGGCGTACTGGTTCACCAGTTCCACCAGCTTCGCGAACCCCGCCATCACGGTCGGGCGGATGTTCTCGAACACCTTCGCCGGGATCGCCCCGGCCTCGGCGCCGGCGTTCATCGGCGCGCAGTTCGTCGGCGGGGCCGTGGCGGTCGGCCTGGTGCGGCTGTTCTACCCGGACGTCACTCCCGCCGAAGCGGCCGACGTCGTCGTGCCCCACCACCAGTGGCCGGCCAGTGGATCAGCCACCACCACGGTGACCGCCGAGCCCTCCCCGAGCCCCTGACCGAGAGGACCTTCCTGTGCATCTGGTTGCGATCGGTGGCAGCGACGCCGGTATCTCGGCGGCGCTACGTGCCCGTGAACTCGACCCGACGGCCGACGTGACCGTCGTCGTCGCCGACGCCTACCCCAACTTTTCCATCTGCGGCATCCCGTACTACGTCTCCGGCGAGGTCACCCACTGGCGCAACCTGGCCCACCGCACCTACGCCGACCTCGAAGCCACCGGGATGGCGCTGCGGACCGACACCCTGGCCACGGCCATCGACGTGCCCGGCCACCGGCTCCACCTACGCGGCCAGGGCGGCACGGCCGACACCCTGGCCTACGACGCCCTGATCGTCGGGACCGGCGCCCGGCCCGCGGTGCCGCCGATCGCCGGTCTGGCCGACCCCGGCGACCCACTGGATCCGGTCCAGCCCGGCACCGGGTTGGGCCCGGCGGACGGGGTGCACCTGTTGCACTCCATGGGCGACACCTTCGCTGTCATGCACAGCATCGACACCCTCGCGCCCACGTCGGCGATCATCGTCGGCGCCGGCTACATCGGCCTGGAGATGGCCGAAGGGCTCACCGCCCGGGGCATCGCCGTCACGCAGGTCGAGCTGGCCGACCAGGTTCTGCCGACCGTCGACCCGGAACTCGGCGCGCTGGTCGCGGAGGAACTCGCGGCCCACGGTGTCGACGTGCTGACCCGGAGCACCGTCACCGCCGTCGCGATCAGCCCCGCGGGTTCACCGGCCCGGCTGCGCGTCGAGGGCCATACCGCCGGTCCCGACGGCGCCCGCGCCCCGCTGACCCGGTTTGCCGATCTGGTCCTGGTGGTCACCGGCGTCCGGCCCGACACCCGGCTGGCCACCGCGGCCGGCGCGACCCTCGGCACGAAAGGCGCGATCGTCGTCGACGGGCACATGCGTACCGGCCTACCCGACGTCTACGCGGCTGGGGACTGCGTCGTCACCCACCACCGGCTGATCGGCCCCACCTGGCTGCCGCTCGGCACCACCGCCCACAAACAAGGCCGGGTCGCCGGGGAGAACGCCCTGGGCGGCGACCGGACGTTCGCCGGGAGCCTCGGTACCCAGGTCGTGAAGATCTTTGATGCGGTCGCGGCCCGCACCGGCCTACGCGACCACGAAGCCGTCGCCGCCGGCTACCACCCGGCCACCAGCCAGACCGTCGCCGACGACCACAAGGCCTACTACCCCGGCGCCCAGCCCCTCGCCCTCCGGATCACCGGCGACACCGGTACCGGACGCCTGCTTGGCGCGCAGATCATCGGCCGGCGCGGCAGCGAGGTCGCCAAACGCATCGACACCTACGCGACCGCCCTGTTCCACGGCATGACCGTCGACGCCGTCAGCGACCTCGACCTCGCCTACACCCCACCGCTGGGCGCACCCTGGGACGCCGTCCAGGCCGCCACCCAGACCTGGACCCGCACCCACCAACCCACCCCCGCCGCCGTCCCACCCGAGGGTCACCGGCAGCGGGGATCGCGGTCGGCGAGCACGGACAGCCGCGCGTCCAGGCGGTAGTCCCCGGGCTGGTCCAGGACGATGCGGATGTTCCCGTTCCGGGCGGGGGTGACGCAGCCGGCGGGGTGACCACCCGCGTCGGTCAGGGTGAGGACCCGGCTGTAGCGGACGCTGAGCGTCGCGCTGCCGGGGCGGTCGGCGTGCAGGAGGACTGCCGCGTTGGTCATTCCGGTCACCTGGGCAACGCCGCGGGCGATCGGCGCGGGCGACGTCACCCGGAACAGGCGCCAGTGCTTTCCCCGCCAGACCTGGCGCAGGTAGGTCAGGCCGCTGGCGACGAGGTGTTTCTCGTCGGTCGCCCCCCAGTCGACGGGGGCGTCGGGAAGCGCGACCCAGCCGACCCCGCGGCTGCGCAGCCAGTCGAGGTACGTCGTGGCGGTCAGATCGTGGTGGTAGAAGACCGGGTTGTCGGCCACGTCGATCTGGCGTTCCCAGCCCCGGGCCAGCGGTATCCGGGGCGGCAGGTACACGTCGGCGCCGTGGCTGCGTGGGTCCACCACCTCGAGGCGCTGGGTGGCGCTCCCGGCCGGGGGCAGCCGGGCCAGCAGAGGTTCGTAGTACGACGCGTGCGTGGACGGGTCGCCGGCCGGACGTAGATCGTGGACCAGGTTCGTCACCGGCCAGATCGCCAGGGCGACGGCCGCCAGCGCCACCCACGGTCGGCGGCCCCGGGCCCAGGCCACGACGATCGGCGCGGCGGCCAGGATCGGCAACCGGCTCGCGTTGCTGCCGAGGGGAGTGGGCAGCAGGAACGCCGCGACGGCGACCGCGCCGGCGAGCAGCGCGCCGACCCGGGCGGGCGGCGGGACCGGCATGACCGCGACCGTGGCGCACACGGCGACGGTCAGCAGGAAGGTGGTGGCGGCGAACGGCATGGTCGACGGCTGGCCGAACACCTCCGCCGTCGCCAGGGCCGGGCCGCCGGTGGCCATCGCCACGAGCAGCGCCGGGCGTCGAACCGCCGGTCGGGTGAGGGCCAGGCCGCCCACCGCGAGCGCCACGAACAGCACCGCCACCGGGCTGGCCAGCCCGCAGGTCGCCCCGACCGCCGCGGCCGCGCAGCGCCGGTCGCGGCGCAGCAGGGCGATCGACACCAGCGCGGCGGCCATCCCGACCGCGAACGTGATCCGGCCGGAGAACAGGTTCGCGGCCGCCGCCCCCGCCGCGCAGACAGCGCCGGCCCGCGGGCGGGGGGCATCGCGCAGCAGATCTCCGGCCGCCGCCGCGACGACGACGGTGGCCAGGACGCCAACCGTCGTCACCCCCACGTGCTGCATCAGCGGAGCGCTGACCACGCTGTAGGTGGGCAGGTTGATGCCGCCGTACCAGCCGGTCCACCACACGGTGGCACCGTGGGCGGCGGCCTCGGTCCGGGCGAGCTGCGCCGCGAGGTCCGGCGCCCGCGCTCCCACCAGCACGTAGGCCGCGCTGAGGCCCAAGGCGACCAGGCACGCGACCGCGGCCGGCCCCCACCACCGCCCGGGACTTCCCGGCGGCCCGCCGGGAACCGCGACCGTCGTCGTCACGTCTGCCTCCTGTGGGCCGGGTGGTCGGCGCCCCGGACCGGGGCCCCAGCCGATCACCCGGGTCTGTCCGGGGTCCGGCGTCCGGGTGAACTATCGGCTGACGTCCGGGGGAGTGCGGGTGGCGGCCGCGGTCACCGGACCCCGAACCAGAGCAGACAGCCCAGCCCCGCGACCAGGCAGTAGACGCCGAAGGGGCGCAACGAGCGGTTCTCGAACCACCGGACGAGGTACCGGACCGAAACGTAGGCACCGAGACCGGACAGCAGGCTGCCGAGCAGGACCGGCCCCCGGATGCCGTTGCCCAGCGGCCCCATGAGGTCCGGGATCTTCAACAGGCCCGCGGCCAGGATGACCGGCGTGGCCAGCAGGAACGAGAAGCGCGCGGCGTCCTCATGGTCGAGCCCGCGCAGGAGGCCGGCGGACATGGTCACGCCGCTGCGGCTGATACCGGGCGCGAGAGCCGCGATCTGGGCAGCCCCGATGAGGACCGCCCGGCCGACCGGCAGCCGCGCCAACCGCTGGTCGGCGGCCCACCCGGCGACCAGTTCCCCCGATGCCGGTGACGCCGCGGGAGCCGCCGACGGGCCGCGACCGATCGCGGCATCGCCGCGGTCGGTCGCGTGCCACCCACCGGGTCCGTCCGGGGCGGCGGGAACGGCCGCACCGTGCGGGCCGACCGGGCCGCCGGCCGGCCGCCGGACGAGTTGCTCGGCCCCCAGCAGGATCAGGCCGTTCAGCGCGAGAAACAGGCTGGTGACGACCGGGCGGGCGAGGACGGTCCGCAGCGTGTGTTCCAGCAGGAGCCCGGACACGCCGACCGGGATCGTGGCCAGGATCAGCAACCAGGCCAGTCGCTGTTCGCTGGTGACGACCTCCCGGTCGCGCACGCTGGTCACGAATCCTCCGATGATCCGGAGCCAGTCGCGCCGGAAGAAGATGACCAGTGCGATCGCCGTGGCCACGTGGAGTCCGACGATGAACGCGAGATACGGCGATTCGGGGTCGTGCACATTCAGATCCCGGGCCCATGATCCGCCGACCAGCGCGGGAATGAGGACGCTGTGACCGAGACTGCTCACCGGGAACAGTTCGGACACGCCTTGCAACAGGCCGACGACCGACGCCTCGACCCAGCTCAGGTGATGCACGCTTCTCCCTTGAAACAGTGACTTCCGGTACGGCCCCGAACCCGCGCCGGGGAGGGATCGCGGGCGACAGACCTTCTCAGGCCTGGCGCTGGCGTCGCCATTCCCGGGCGACCGGGATCGCCGACAGCACAACGATGATTCCGGTGATCGGCAGGATGTAGTGGTCGATGTTGACGGACCGGCCGAGCGCGTAGCCGAGCAGAGTGACCCCGACGGCCCAGACCAGACCCCCGGCGATGTTCCACCGGGTGAAGGTGCCCGGCGACACCTCGATCGCTCCGCAGACGGGATTGAGGAAGGTCCGCACGACGGGGATGAAGCGGGCGAGAAAGATCGCTCTGCCTTCACCATAGTCGACGAGGACCTGCCGGGCGCGGACGACGTGGGCCTGTTTGAACAGCCGCGAATCCGCACGGCGGAACAGGGCCGGCCCGACGCGCCGACCGATCAGGTAGCCGACCTGCGCTCCGAGGATCGCGGCGACGGTCACGCCCACGAGCACCGGGCCGAGCGACAGGTGGGGGGAGGTGCGGTGGGCGTTCGTGGCGCAATAGGCGCCGGCCAGGAAGAGCAGGGAGTCCCCGGGCAGGAAGAAGCCGAGCAGCAGCCCGGACTCGGCGAAAATGATCGCGATCAGACCGATTGTCCCGAACGAGGACACCAGCGACGACGGGCTCAACCACGGCACCGCCCAGGCCGACGTCGCCGCATCATTCGTCATCCGGTCTCCCACTGTCGCGTCCCAACCTAATACGACAAGCTACTACGAAGGTGGGGCGTGACCGCGACCGGGACCGGTGTGCCCGTGTTTCCGCCCGGTCGTCCTCGGTGACCGACGGCACTGGGCAGTGGCGTTCACATCGTCGTCATACAAATATGTAGTAATCTGTAGTAGTGACGCGGGAATGCAGAATCAGTGCAACCCTCGCCGCCCGTCCCGGTCGGTGCGGATGAAGCGCGCGACGAGAAGGTGTCGACCGTCTGCTTCCGGGTGCCTCGGGGTTGCGGTCGCTGCCGGCATAGCGGTCGTCCTGTTGTCGGGACTGCTCGACCGTTTCGGGATCCTCAAGATTCTGACTCTCTGGACATCGTGAACGGCCGGGATTGCCGGTTCCGCGCCCGGCCGTGGCCCGCCTGGGAACCGACCCGCGGGTCGGTTCGGGGACGGGCGCGACCGGTCGAGGGCCGACTTCTTCGCTTTCGTGGTCACCCGGATGTGCCCTCCCTGGCCGGCTGGCCCGGCCAGCCCTGGGCCAACTCCCGCGGTTCGAGGTGGCCGCCTTCCCGTGTCGCGCCGGAGCCGGGACCACTCGCGGGCCGACCCGGACTCCGTAGTACCGTGTAGCACCGACGTCGGTGGGGGTGGAACGTCAGTACTTTCCGCCGTTGGAGTCGAACCTACTACGTGGGCGCACTTCTTCGGATGTGCCGCGTAGTATCTGATCCTTTTCTTCGGCCGAATCGGAAAGAAAGTCGGTGCCGCTTGTGTCTGACGATCGGTTTCGCCGCCGGGACCCGCTCGCCGCGAAAGTGCCGGAGATCACCGCGCTGTTCTGGATCATAAAGATCCTCACGACCGGTATGGGGGAGTCGACCTCTGATTTCCTGGGGAACGTCAACCTGGCGCTGGCGGGCGCGGTCGGCGTCCTGGGCTTCGCGGGGGCGATGTGGCTCCAGTTCCGGGTGCGCCGCTATGTCGCCGTCGTCTACTGGTTCGCGGTGATGATGGTGGCGGTCTTCGGCACCATGGCTGCCGACGGCCTGCACGTCGCGCTGGGGGTTCCGTACGTCGGATCGACGATTTTCTACGCGGTGGTGCTCGCGACTGTTCTGTACCGGTGGCACCGCAGTGAAGGAACGCTCTCGATCCACAGCATCGTGACGCGGCGGCGGGAGACCTACTATTGGATCACCGTACTCGCGACCTTTGCGTTGGGTACCGCGGCCGGTGACCTCACGGCGACGTCGATGAACCTGGGGTTCTTCGCGTCCGGTGTCCTGTTCGCCGTGATCATCGCTCTACCGGCCATCGCCTGGTGGCAGTTCGGGTTGAACGAGGTCGCCGCATTCTGGCTGGCTTATATCGTGACCCGCCCGCTGGGTGCGTCGTTCGCCGACTGGCTCGGCAAACCGCGCCGCCTCAGCGGCGTCGGCCTCGGGGACGGCGTGGTCAGCGCGGTTGCCCTGGTCGTGATCGTGGGCCTGGTCGGCTACGTCGCCGTCGCCCGCACCGACATCCAACCGGCCCACGCGGACCACCCGGTGCCGGCGGATTCACCGCGCCGACCGGTCGGCGCGGCGGAGATGGGATGACCGGCGCGGCCGGCGGGCGCGACCATCGGTCCGGGTACATCGGGCTCCGGGGTCGATCGTGACCGCGTGGCCGTTGTTCGTCGCCGTCTTCCTGGCCTGCGCCGTCGAGGCCGTCGAGGCGACCACCATCGTCCTGGCCGCCGGGACCGCCCGCGACTGGCGCTCGGCCACCGTGGGACTGACCGCGGCCCTGGCGACGCTGGCCGTGATCGTCGCGGTAGTCGGACCGGCGGTGTCGGTCATCCCACTGCGCGGGCTACGGCTCGTCGTCGGTGGCCTGCTGCTCGTCTTCGGGCTCCAATGGCTGCGCAAAGCCGTGCTGCGGGCCAGCGGGCACAAGGCGCTCCACGACGAAGATGCGATTTTCCAGACCGCGGTGGCGGCCGCGCGCGGTACGGCGGTCCGGCCGCGCGCCTTCGTGCCCGACTGGTACGCCTTCACCCTGTCGTTCAAGGGCGTCCTGCTCGAGGGGCTCGAAGTGGCGTTCATCGCGGTCACCTTCGGGTCCAACCAGCACGACCTGCCGGTCGCGGCCCTGGCTGCGGTGGCGGCGGTCGTCGTCGTGGCGGGCGCGGGCTTCGCGGTCCGGGCACCACTGGCGCGGGTTCCCGAGAACACGCTGAAGTTCGTCGTCGGCGTGATGTTGACCGCGTTCGGCACGTTCTGGGGAGCCGAAGGCGCGGGATCCCGATGGCCGGGCGGGGACGCGGCGCTGCTCGCCCTGGTGCCGGCCGTGGCCGTCTTCGCCCTGCTGCTGGTCGCTGTTCTGCGCCGGGTGGGCGCCCCGTCGCCGGACGGCCCGGTGGCCGCCGTGGTCCCCGCCGCGACCACCGCCGTTACGGAGGTTCGCTGAAATGGCGGTGAAGGTCCGGGCGTTCCTGGGTTTCTGGTACGACTTCGTCGTCGGGGACGACTGGCGGGTGGCGGCCGGGGTGGTTGTCGCGCTCGGCGCGACCTGGCTGGTGAGCCGGTCCGGCGCCGCCGCCTGGTGGGTCGTACCGGTCGCCGTCGCGATCCTGCTGCCGGTCAGCCTGTGGCGCGCGACGCACCGCCGCTGAGCGCCCGGCCGGCCGGTTCTGACCTGGTCAGCGGCGGACCGCGAGCTGGGCCAGGTCGAACAACCGGTCGACGTCGCGTTCGGCCACGATCGCCCACCCGGCCGCGATCAGGAGCAGTACGAAGGGAAGGGCCGCCGGCCCCCAGCGTCGCCGGGGCGGTGGGTCCAGGAGAGCCGCCACCCGGTCGGCGACCTGGCCACCGCCGAAACCCGCCACCGCCGCGCCCGGGTTCCCAAGGCTCGCCAGCGCGGCGTTCGCCACCGCTCGGGCGGCCAGCCGGCGATCGCCGGTCAGCTGCGCCGCGGCCTCGTCGGCCCACCGCTCCAACGCCTGATCGCACGGCGCGACCAAGGGCCGGGCCAGCGGACAGACGGCGGCGGCCAGCCGGACGCCGAACCGGTACGCCCAGTGGGCCCGCTGCAGGTGGCACTGTTCGTGAGCGAGCAGGACCCGCCGCTCGTCGACCGACAGCGCCCGCAACATCCCGGAACTGACGACGATCCGGCCCGGCCACCCGGGCACCGCGACGGCGGCCGGGGCCTGGTCGTCGACCACCACCATCACCCCGGCACACGCCCCGGGCCGGTAGACCGGGAGCCAACGCCGGGCCTCCCCGACCAGCCGCCCGATCAGCACGGCGAATCCGGCCGCCCCGACCAGCACCGCCCCCCACGCCACCACCGACGCGGCGGGCGGGATCGGATCACCCGCACCGACCAGACGACCCGACCAGCGCCCCAGTTCCGCCACCGCCGGCACCTGACCCACCAGGACAACGGCCAGCAGACCGACCACACCCACCCACACGGCCGCGGCGCCGATCGCGACGACGCTGAGGACCAGCGCGGCCCGGGGCGGGGGCAACCGGCGGGCCGCCGGCCGGGCGGCGGCCAGCGCCGCCATCGCCGCCAGGACAGCCAGGCAGATGGCCAGTCGCACGATCAGCCCTCCCGCCGCGCCCGGTCCAGCAGGTCGCGCAGCGTCTGTTCCTCGTCGGGCTCAAGGATGTCGAGGAACCGCGCCAGGACCGTCGCCGGGTCGTCAACCTGCTCCAGGAGGCCCCGCATGCGGCGGGCGGTGAACTCGGCGGTGCTCTGGGCCGGCTGATAGACGAAGACCCGACCCTCCGAGACCCGGGTCACCAGCCCCTTGGCGTCCAGCCGGTTCAGAATGGTCATCACCGTCGTGTAGGCCAGATCACCGCCGAGCGCCTCGCGCACCTCGCCGGGCGGCAGCGGCCGGTCCGCCGCCCATAGGACGGCCAGCACCTCGGACTCCAACTGCCCCGGTCGTCGACGAGGGACCCCACCGGACGGACGTTTGCTCACCCGGTCATCATACGACCTTGTAGTAGCATGTAGATCACGGAGTGTCGAACTGGGACGAACACCCGGCCGGTCGATTGCCCAGGGCCTGGCGGCCTGCCCAGGGCCCGGCGGCCGCGTGATCGAGGCTCGGCGACCGACCAGGAAGTACGGCCGGAAGATCGCCGTGGACGATGTCTCGTTCACGGGCCGGCCGGGAGCGGTCCCGCACCGGCCGGTCCGGCCGTTCTGCGACGCTGGAGGACGGCCCCCGACGGGACCAACAGGCCCCGTGAGGGTTGCTCCAGGTGGGCCTCGTGAACGAACAGTCCCTCGTCGCGTCGGAGTGCTACGCACACTCGGTGATGACCATCATCGACGTACGGGTCCGAGCCGTTGACGACCACAATCGGCACGTGCATGTAATTCCTGTCCACCCACGCGAGCGTTTCCCGTTCCCACGACTCGAGATCCGCGACTTCTTCCGCCCAGCTCCACGGAGCGTCGTGGCTACCGGGACGCCAGCGGCTGATGATTTCTTCGACTGGTAGGAATTGCAGTTTCATCCGCGTTCGTACGGCTTTTCCCCTCGTAGCTGACAACGCAGAAGAGGGTGGGGTCGGTTGACACTATCGAGGAAAACGAAACTCGCCGGATTCGGCGCCGTTGATGAATGCGTCCCACTCGTTGTCCGAAAACCCCAGCACCGGACCCTCAGGGTTTTTCGAGTGGCGGACAACGACCCCACCTGACCGGCACGGCGAGACTTCGACGCAATTACCGCCCTGACCGGAGCTAGCCCGCGCTGTGCGCCACGGCAATCCGCCGAGGTCAAGTGTGTCCACGTTCGGTCGCAGGTCGGGTGTGTAGGCGTCGCTCATCGCGTATCTCCCCCGTGTGGGTGATGGCGCCCCGCCCGCCGCTACGCTCCCCCCGTTTGAGGGTGGCCCACGGGCGGGGCCGTCTTGGTAACGCTCAGCGTCAGGGCACGTGATCACGGCTGCTAGGGGCAGCCGTAGGGGCATCGCCGTAACAAGACGGGGCGTCGCCCCCCGTCGGCACCACGGCGGGGTGATGATGTGCGTATGGCAGTCAGCAAGCTGATCCGCGACCTGCGGAACGCGCGTGGGTGGTCGCAGGGGCGCCTTGCCGAGGCACTCAATTCTGCCTCGGGCCACACCACCGTGACACGCGAAACGGTGTCGCGCTGGGAAACCGGCCGCATCGAGTGTCCAACCCCGTTTTGGTTGCGTTATCTCGCGGAGACATTGCAAGTACCGCTTGACGTTTTGGAGAGCGAAAAACTGGACCGCCGCCAGTTCCTCACCGACTTCGCCGCGACGTCCATTGCACCGATGGTCGCGGCCGACCTCATTCATTCTGGCTTTACCGCCGCCGTTAATGGTTATGGACCAAAGGGCGATGAATGGTACGCCAAATTGGACGCCTATGGCCGGGATTACATGTCGGCAGGCGCCGCCGAGATTCAGAAACGGCTTACAGCCGATCTCATGGTCATCCAACAGCAACTCGACCGGCCGGAATTGTGGGACGTTGCCGCAAAGCTCATGACGTTGTACGGCAAGACTTTTCCGGGCGCCGACGGAACGAGAGTTGTCAGGTGGTACAGGATGGCAGCCACCGCCGCCGACCGGTCGGGAAATTCGGAGAGTCAGGTGTGGGTGCGCGGCCGGGCCGCGATCGCCCTCGGTTATGAAGGTGCGTCGCTCGGTGTCGCCGAAATCTTCGCGAAAGATGCGCTTGCCATTTCCGGCGCGCCGTCCCTCGGACGCTTGAATGCCACTATGGGACTTGCCCATGTCGCCGCATTCCGGGGCGAGAAAAAGCAGGCGCTCGACCTGCTGTCAGAAGGTAGGCGGGTTTTCGACGTCGCCGGTTCCTCCGAACAGGAATCTGACTACGCCGTACCTGAATGGCGGATGCACGTGTTGTAACTAGTCAGGTCTCTTGATCGTTTCGTGTTGTTGCGGGTCAGGTCGTTTGGGTGACAGTCGCTGTGGCGGTGGGGTCCTTGGGGTGGGTGATCGGCTCGTAGGTTGTGGGGGTGCCCGCCGGTC
>JAMFSN010000386.1 GCA_026225295.1 Frankia alni | reverse complement strand
GCGGGACAGGCCCCAGCGGCGGGCGATGTCCTCGGCGCCGAGGCCCTGGCTGAAGCTGTCGCGCTGGTAGCGTTCCTTCACCCGGGGGCCGAACGGCTCCCCCGTCGACCGGGCCGAGCCGAGCGGCACGCGGGACATGGACTCGACGCCGCCCGCGATCACCACGTCGTTGTAGCCCGCAATCACGCTGGCCGCCGCGAACTGCACCGCCTGCTGGCTTGACCCGCAGGCCCGGTCGAGGGTGACGCCCGGGATGGACTCCGGCCAGCCGGCCGCGAGCACCGCGAGCCTGCCCACGTTGGTGGACTGGTCGGCGATCTGGTTGACGCAGCCGAACATCACGTCCTCGACCAGCTCGGGATCGAGCTGGTTCCTGTCGGCAAGCGCGGTTAGCACCATGGACGCCAGGTCAACCGGGTGGACACCCTTGAGGGTGCCCTTGCGGCGCCCGATGGGAGCCCGCACCGCGTCCACGATCACGGCATCACGCATGAGTTATCCCTCTTCTCTTGGTGAGGTGGCCATTTTGCATTAGCTGACCACCTGGTCGGCGCGGAGCGCGGCGACCTCATCGCCGGAGTAGCCGATGTCGGCCAGCACCTGGTCGGTGTGGCTGTAAAGGCCCGAGCGCGGCCGCTCGACCACCGCCGACTCCGACAGCCGGGGGGCCGGGGCCGGCTGCGGTATCCCGTCCCAGTCCACGAACGTCCCCCGCTCGCGCAGCTCGGCCGAGGTGGCGGCCTCGGCGAGCGACAGCACCGGGGTGACGCAGGCGTCGCGGCCCGCGAACAGCTGCTCCCAGTGCGCCCGGGTCCGCGACGCGAAGACGACGGCCAGCCGGGCGGACAGCTCGGGCCAGCGGGCCCGGTCGTGCTGCGGCCAGTCCGACGGCGGCAGCTCAAGCGCGTCGAGCAGCCGCGCGTAGAACTGCGGCTCAAGCGCTCCCACGGCGACGAAGCGGCCGTCGGCCGTGCGGTAGGTGCGGTAGAAGTGCGCGGCCCCGTCGAGCAGGTTGTCGCCCCGGCGGTCGGACCACAGGCCGGCCCCCAGCATGCCGTGCAGCATCGTGGTGAGCGACGCCACGCCGTCCACCATCGACGCGTCGACGACCTGGCCGCGGCCGGTGACCTCGCGCTGGTGCAGGGCCGCGAGCACGCCGAGGGCCAGGTACAGGCCGCCGCCGCCGAAGTCGGCCAGCAGGTTGAGCGGCGGCAGCGGCGGCTGATCGGGCTGGCCGAGCGGGTACACGCCGCCGGCGAGGCCCGCGTAGTTGATGTCGTGCCCGGCCTCGGCCGCGCGGGGACCCGACTGGCCCCAGCCGGTGGCCCGGCCGTACACCAGGCCAGGATTGGCGGCGAGCAGCTCGTCGGGGCCGATGCCGAGCTTCTCCACCGCACCCGGGCGCATGCCCTCAAGGAAGACGTCGGCCCGGGCGACCAGCCGCAGCAGCACCGCCCGGCCGACCGCGCCGCGCAGGTCGATGCCGATGCCCCAGTGACCGCGGGTGCGCGGATCGTCCTGCGGCGGCAGCCCGGTGACCGACCCGGAGTTGCCCGGACGGTCCACCCGGATCACCTGGGCGCCGAAGTCGCCAAGCAGCATGGCGGCGAAGGGGACCGGGCCCATGGCGCTCAGGCATACCGCGGTCGTATCGCCGAGGGCCTGGGCCATGTGGGTCATCGGTCACTCCGGCTTCTGGGTGCGGCTACCGTCAGGTGCGCGGCCATACGATAAAATCAGCTAAATAATATGACGAGTTAACAGAGAGGCACAACGGCGGGTGCCGCTCATCGGGACGAGGATGCCCCGTTCCCGGTGACCCGGTTCCGCCCTAGCCGCTGAGCACCGAGGAGCGTCGTCACATGGCCGACAACCAGGCTGAACAACAAGAATCCGGGCCGAGTAAGTCCGCGGGCGACTACCAGACCGTGCTCTTCGAGGTTGAGGAGCACGTCGCCACCGTGACGCTGAACCGGCCCGCCGCGATGAACTCGTTCAACCAGCCTATGGTGGACGATTTCCGCGCGCTGTGGGCCCGGGTCCGCAGCGATGACGACATCCACGTGGTGGTGCTCCGGGCGGCCGGCGACCGCGCCTTCTCGACCGGCCTGGACGTGAAGGAGCGGGTGCAGTTCTCGGACAGCCCGTGGGGCGCGGGCGACCCGGGCGAGAGCCTGAGCCCTAAGCAGAACAAGGTCTGGAAGCCGGTCATCGCCGCGGTCCACGGCATGGTGGCGGGCGGCGCGTTCTACTGGCTCAACGAGAGCGACATCATCATCAGCGCGGACGACGCCACCTTCTTCGACCCGCACGTCAGCTACGGGCTGACCTCGGCCCTCGAGCCGATCGGGCTGGC
>JAMFSN010000067.1 GCA_026225295.1 Frankia alni | reverse complement strand
GTCAGCCCGGCCGGACGGTGGTTGCCGCGGAGATTCGGACCGGACCCCGGGTCCAGATCGTCCTGGTGGTGGCACACTCGAGCCATGTTCAATCTCTCCTCTCTCGCCATTCTGTACAGACTGTACAGGAGAATGGTGTGACCGCCGAGATTCCCGTCACGCAGGCCCGGGCCGACCTGTCCGACCTGGTCAGCCGGGCCGCCTTCGGCAACGAGCGGATCAGCCTGACCCGCCACGGACGCGTGATCGCGGCCCTGGTGTCGGCGGCCGACCTGGAGCGCCTGACCGAACTCGACGGGCAGCCCCGCCGGCTCGGACCGCCGCGGATCGACCCGGTGCCGGGTCCGCCGCTGCCGGCCGAACCACGCCGGTTCGGGATCGCGGCCGAACACCGCGAGCCCGGGACCGGTCGCCGCGGACCGGCCGGCGACCACCCGGCGCCGCCCCCGCCGTCCGGCGGCGGCGGAACCGGGAACCGGTCGCGGCCCCGCTACTACTGAGCCGGGCTGAGTCCGGAGCGGGCCGTGACGAATGTCTCCCGGGGCGGGACGACCCGGGTGCCGCGGTGGCAGCATGGAAGGACGCCGGGACGCCAACGGGCGCCTGGACGGACACAGGGAGTCCCCATGGTTTCCATGGACGAAGGCGCGCGGACGTCCGCCGCCCGCTCCGGATCATCCACCCGCGCAACCACCGAAGCTGAGGCGACGACCCTGTACGGCGCGCCGACCACCAGCCCGGCCCGCCCGCGCCGACGGACCACCGTCCGGGATCTGCGGGCGATGAAGGACCGCGGTGAGCGCTGGCCGATGCTGACCGCCTACGACTACTCGACGGCCACGGTCTTCGACGAGGTCGGGGTGCCGGTGCTGCTGGTCGGTGATTCGGCCGCGAACGTCGTGTACGGCTACGACAGCACCGTCCCGGTCGACATCGACGAGCTGCTCCCGCTGGTCCGGGGAGTGGTCCGGGGCGCGCCGCACGCCCTGGTGATCGCCGACCTGCCGTTCGGCAGTTACCAGATCTCCCCCGAGCAGGCCCTGACCAGCGCCGCGCGGTTCCTGAAGTCCGGCGGGGCGCAGGCGGTCAAGCTGGAGGGCGGCGCGCGGGTCGTCCGCCAGGTCGACGCGCTGGTCGGCGCCGGAATCCCGGTGATGGCCCACCTCGGCCTCACCCCGCAGAGCGTCAACGTGCTCGGCGGTTACCGCGTGCAGGGCCGCGGCGACGACGGCGACCAGTTGCTGGCCGACGCGCTGGCTCTCGAGGCGGCCGGCGCGTTCGCGGTCGTCCTCGAGGTGGTTCCCGCCGACCTGGCCGCCCGGGTCAGCAAGGAGCTGACCATCCCCACGGTCGGCATCGGCGCCGGCCCCGACACCGACGCGCAGGTCATGGTCTGGCAGGACATGGCCGGTCTGACCGCTTCACCGGCGCGGTTCGTCAAGCGGTACGCCGATCTGCGGGGGGTGCTGGGCGAGGCGGCCCGGCGCTTCAGCACCGAGGTCCGCACGGGTGTCTACCCGACCATCGAACACAGCTACCACTGACCGCCTGAGCCCGGGGCCGGCCGGGCGACGAGGCCCGGCCGGCCCGCTCAGACGTCGGTGATCCGCAGCCCGGCGTGCGCCTTGTACCGACGGTTGACCGAGATGAGGTTGGCCGTCAGCGCTTCGACCTGGAAGGCGTTGCGCAACCGGCCGGCATAGATCCCGCGCATCCCGGCGATGCGTCCGGCCAGCGCCTGGACGATGTCGGTGGCCTCCCGGTCGTCCCCGAGCACGAGGATGTCGGTGTCGACCTGTTCGACGGTCTCATCGGCCAGCAGCACCGCGCTGACGTGGTGGAACGCGGCCACCACGCGGCTGGCGGGCAGCACCGCGGCGGCCTGCTGGGCGGCGCTGCCCTCGGGGACGGCCAGCGGGAAGGAACCCTGCTTGTCGAAGCCGAGCGGGTTCACGCAGTCGACGACGATCTTGCCTTCCAGTTCGCCGGCCAGCCCCCGCAGCAGGTCCGCGTGCCCGTCGTAGGGCACGGCGACGATCACGACGTCGCTCTGCCGGGCGGCGCCGGAGTTGTCGGCCCCGTCGACCGGAAGCCCGGCGGCGCGCAGCGGCTCGGCGGCGGCGACGGCCCGCTGCGCGGACCGGGAGCCGAGCACCACCCGGTGGCCGGCCATGGCGAAGCGGCGACCAAGACCGGCGCCCTGGGGTCCGGTGCCGCCGAGAATGCCGACGACCAGCGATTCAACGTCCATACTTCATCCTCTCCCACACCGGCGCCGACGCGCTTCGCGCGGGGCGGCCGCAGGCCCCGGCGACATGTCCGGGGGCGCGCCGGAACGTCCTCATCGCACCCCCAGGCCCGCGGTCTCCGGACCCATCGGGCACTATGCAGTCGCAACCAGGACGACGCGCGACCATGACCGCACCGAGGGACGGGGGCAAGGCGTTGACCGCCACATTCGGCGAGCGTGCTATGACGTTCCGTGACTCCGACGATGTCTCAAGGAACCCCGGCCGTGCGCCCGCGGGCGACGGGCCGTACCGTTCCAATCCACGTACAACGGACAGAACTTTTGAGTCAGGTGGGAGAGGTCGGGCAATGGCGGATGTGTCGGTTCGCTTCGCGATGACGAACGACAGCGAAGTCGTGCTCAACCTTTCGCTTCCGCAGGCCTTGCGCCTGATGGAAGCGATTGCTCGGAAGGTCGGCGAGACCCTGTCGGAGCGCGGTGGCTCCGGCGGCGTCGGTGGGGTCGGCGGCGTCGGCGGGGTGGGAGTGCCCAGCTCGGCGCCTTCCAACGGCATGCCGAGCCTCGGGCCCTACACGCCCTCCTGACCCATCGGCGGGGCCGACCCGCGGGTCGGCCCCGGCCGCCGGGGCGTTCCGGACCGGCCCACGGGCCTTTCCGCCCCTTAGCGGAGCGGGCCCACCCCGTCAGCGCAGCGCGCGGGGGTGGGTCGCTACGTACACCTCGCGCAACTTCTCCGCGGTGACCAGCGTGTAGATCTGGGTCGTGGTCACCGACGCGTGCCCCAGCAGCTCCTGGACCACCCGCACGTCGGCTCCCCCGTCCAGCAGGTGGGTGGCGAACGAGTGCCGCAGGACGTGTGGGGACACGCCGGCCACGCCGGCCACCGCGGCGGCCGCCCGCAGCGCCGACCAGGCACTCTGGCGCGACATCCGGTTGCCCCGGCCGGAGACGAACACCGCCGGCCCCGGCCGGCGGCGACCCCCGGCCGCTTCCAGCAGGCTCGGCCGGCCGCGGGTCAGGTAGGCGGCGACCGCCTCCCGGGCGTACCGGCCGAGCGGCACGACCCGTTCCCGGGAGCCTTTGCCCCGCAGCCGGACCGCCGAGCCCTCCACACCGAGCTCGAGATCGTCGATATCGAGCCCGACGGCCTCGGAGATCCGGGCCCCGGTGCCGTACAGAAGCTCCAGCAGCGCGGCGTCCCGCAGCCGCCGGGCGACCAGGTCGACCGACCCG